>NZ_CP054839.1:6411919-6717249 GCF_018141105.1 Saccharopolyspora erythraea
TCCGGACTCGCTGGGTGCACACCAACATCGAGGCGCCGTATCCGTTCTCAGTGACCGGGTTCAACCAGCTGTCGACCGGTCGCGGCGTGGCTTTCAGCGCCGAGCTCGTGCATCCGAACCTCGGCGTCGTCGGCTGCATCGCCAACGGAGGCTACGGCGGATCCACCACCTTCTCCCCCTACGACCACACCAGGTTCGGGAAACGCAACCTGGAGGAGTTCCTGCGTCGATGCCGGCAAGACGGCCAGCCCATGGACACCGGGCCCGTGGGCATGGAGACGCTACTGAACGAGATCGTCAACGAAACCGAGACCGCCGGCATCGTCGCCGACATGCGCGCCACGAGCCAGTTCGTTGTCCGCAGTCGCCGACCCCGCGAAACGGCGAGCTCCGGGCCGCGCCGAGGTGCGCCCCTGGTCTATCGCGGGATCCTCCTGCGCCGTACCGACCGTGAGGACCTGGCGGCGGAGCTGGCCCGCGACCCAGCCGAGCGCCTCCCCGCGGGCGCCTACTGGCAGATGTTCGACGGCCTGGAATGGACTCCTCTGCTGGGCGAGCCCCCACTGGCCCCGGAGCAGATCAACGCCCGGCTCCGCAGAGCCGACCAGCTCACCGCCGGCGCCCCTGACCGGGACACTCGCCTCAACGCCGTCCCGTTCGACGACCAGTTCCACCTCTCCGGCACGCCCGCCGCACGGTTCACGCTCACCGGGGACGCCACGTCCCGGCTGTGCACTGACTCGTGGTGCCAGTGCGCGCGCCGCAAGGCCACCGTCCGGTTCGAGCGCTGGAACGGCACCACCCTCGAGGAGTCCGGCGTCGTCCACGCCGCGCGACGCTGCCGCCGCCTGGTGCGCATCGACTGATCGCCGCATCCCGACCGCACTCAGTGCCCGCCGACTTTCGGGGCGGACCTGACCCGCAGCGCCGCCCCACCAGAAACACCACCGCACGCGGGCCCGGCCTGGTTCCCACGAACCAGGGCCGGGCCTTCGTGCTGCCTAAAGGCTGTCCCGTAATGATCAGGTGATGTTGCTGGGCAAGGGAAGGCACAGCCCTCGTCGGGGTGGCTGGTGTTCAGTGGGTCATGGTGAGGTTGCGCATCAGGGCTACGCCCAGTGCGGCGTGGTGGACGCCGTCGGCTTTGCGTCGGCAGTTGCGCAGGATGTTCCAGGACTTCATGTGCGCCAGGGCGTGTTCGACGCGGGCACGGACCTGCTTGTGGACGGTGTTGAGCTCGGCCTTCCATTTGGGAAGTTCGCTGCCGTCTGTGGGTTTGCGGTACGGCATGATCACCTCGGGGTTGCCCTGGTAGCCGCCATCGGCCATCACATGCGCCCCTCGACAGTGCTCGTCGACGCCGGATTCGGTGTAGGCGCGGCAGTCGTTGCGGTTGCCCGGCATCGGTGTGCCGATCGCGACGGTCAGACGGGTGTTGGCGTCGATGACGACCTGCAGGTTGGTCGAGTACCGGTAGTTTTTCGATGACGCACTGATCGTGCGGTCGTGGGTGGGCACCAGGGTGCCGTCGACGATCAACACCGTGTCTGGGCTGTGCTTGCGGGTGACCGGGGACAGCGCGAGATACGGGCCCAGGTGGTCCACGACCCGTCCGGCCGCGGATTTGGAGATGTCGAACAGCTGCGCGATCTGCCGCAGGGTGAGGTTGGTGCGGTAGTAGAGAGCCTGTCAAGTGGTTTGTGTATATGGCTTTGGTGGGTCAGTTGAGGTAGGGGTCGAGTCGGTCGGGGAAGTGCAGGGCGAGGGCGCCGAGGGCTTGTTTCCAGCCGTGGACGGTGGCGCCTTCGACCAGGCGTGCGGGGGCGTTGCGCTGGTGGGCGGGTAGTCCGCGTTGCTTGGCGCGCTTGCGGGCTCGTTTGTCTTCGATGTCGCGGATGGCCAGCCACAACAGCTTGATCACCGCGTCGTCGGAGGGGAAGTGCCCGCGGTTTTGATGATCTTGCGGAGCTGGTAGTTCAGCGACTCGATCGCGTTCGTCGTATAGATGATCTTGCGGACCTCGGGTGGGAACTCCAGGAACGGGATGAACCGTTCCCAGGCGTTTTCCCAGGTGCGGACCGTGGCCGGATACTTGCGTCCCAGGTCGGAGTCGGCGAACTCCAGCAAAGCGGTCTCGGCTGCCTGTGCGGTGGGGGCGGTGTAGATCGGCTTGAGCGCGGCGGCGACCTTTTTCCGGTCTTGGTAGGACACGAACCGCATCGCTGCGCGGATCAGATGCACCGTGCAGGTCTGCACCGTCGATTGGGGCCAGGTCGCCTCGATCGCCTCCGGCAGCCCGGAAAGCCCATCACAGCAGACGATCAGCACGTCCTTGACGCCGCGGTTGCGTAGCTCGGCACACACCCCGGCCCAGAACTTCGCGCCCTCGGACGCCTGAATCCAGATCCCGAGGACGTGTTTGACGCCGTCGAGATCCACGCCGACGGCGATATGGGCGGAGCGGTTACGCACCTGATGGCCGTCACGGACCTTCACCACCAGCGCATCGAGGTAGATGATCGGATAGATCTCTTCCAGCGGCCTCGACTGCCAGGCCGTGACCTCCTCCAACACCGCGTCGGTGATCTTGGAGATCGTCTCGTGCGAGAGCTCGGTGCCGTAGGTGCGCTGCAGGTGATGCTGGATATCGCGCACGGTCATCCCGCCCGCGTACAGCGAGATGATGATCTCGTCCAGGCCGCCGGCCCGCCGCGAGCCCTTTGGGACCAGCCGCGGTTCGAAACTGCCGTTGCGGTCGCGGGGCACCTCGAGATCGACATCGCCGACCTCGGTCGAGATCGTCTTGCCGCTGGCGCCGTTACGGGAGTTCGGGGAGCCCCGCCCGGCCGGATCACCCTTGTCATAGCCCAGGTGATCCGACATTTCGGTCTGCAAGCCGCGTTCCAGCACCGCTTTGACCAGCTCGGGCAGGAACCCGCCCTGTCCGGTCAACGCCAACCCGTCCCGATCGACGCTGTCCATCACTCCATCGAGCAGGCCGGCCTCGACCATCTCGTTGACCGCATCCCGCGCCGACCGCGGCGACTGCCCAGCGGCCCCGAACGGATGTCCTTCCTGCTGCTGCGGATCAGACGTGGCCATCTGCGTACTCCATCAACTATCGGATCTTGTACACAACCCACCTGACACGCCCTCCGGGGACGGTCGAGCTCCTTGGCGAAATACACGCTCGCCGCCTTGAGGATCTCGTTGGCCCGCCGCAGCTCGGCAACCTCGCGGCGCAACCGTGTCAGCTCGTCTTTCTCGCTGGTCGTGGCTCGATCGGTGCGTTCACCGCGGTCGGCCTCGGCCTGCCGGACCCAATTACGCAGCGCCTCGGGGTGGATACCGAGATCACGAGCGACATGCGCGATCGGCCGGCCGGACTCGGCCACCTCACGCACCGCACGCTCACGCAGTTCGTCGGGGTACTTCTTCGGAGCAGCCATCGAACCTTGGATCTCCCATCTGCCAGGACGATCATCCTGGCTTCAGGGCCTCCACCAAACTCGGGGCACCTCACCCGGCCCACCGACCACGCATGCCCACGGGAATAGCCCCACGGCTCCAATCCCGAGGGCAACCACAGATGCGTCGCCCGCTCGTGCCGCACCCGTACCCCTCCCACATCAGCCGGAAAGTCCGCGGCCATCGCCACCTGTCGCGCAAACGACGGCGTCACCTTCCCGATGTCATGCAATGCCGCCCAGAACTCCAACAATGCGCACGTCTCTGGCTCCTCCAAAACCGCCTACCGCTCGAACACAGTCACCCGAACGGACGCAGCATGCACCTACGCGCCCCACAAAACGAACAATCCGCTTTGTAAATCACCAGGTCACGAAGGGTGCTCTCCACGCACGTGGAGGTGGCCCGTCGGGGTCGTCTTCCCAGCGTCGGCCGGACGCGTGCTCTCCACGCACGTGGAGGTGGCCCGCAGGTATCGAGCCCTGACCAAGCCTCCCGCACGTGCTCTCCACGCACGTGGAGGTGGCCCGTGGAGGCCAACGTTCAGCGCGATCTCGATGACGTGCTCTCCACGCACGTGGAGATGGCCCGCAGTCGCCGCCCGGCTCCATCACGTTCACCACGTGCTCTCCACACACGTGGAGGTGGCCCGCTCGTGTACTTGTTCTGCCGGAGCTTGGTGGAGTGCTCTCCACGCACGTGGAGGTGGCCCGGTCGGCGTAGGTGCAGTGTCGCCCCTTGTTGGGTGCTCTCCACGCACGTGGAGGTGGTCCGATGTTGCGGCGCAGGTAGTCATTCGGTTCCTCATGCTCTCCACGCACGTGGACGTGGTCCGCAGGATCGGGCGCGTGCGTCGTGCTCGTTGGTGTGCTCTCCATGCACGTGGAGGTGGTCCGCGGGTCGCGATCTCCGGCGGCGGCGACGCGATGTGCTCTCCACGCACGTGGAGGTGGGCCGTAGAGCTTGATCGTCGGCGGGGCGTCCGGGTCGTGCTCTCCACTCACGTGGAGGTGGTCCCGCGATCGACCTGTTGCGCGGCGAACGGATCGTGCACTTCATAGACGTGGAGGTGAGCCGAGGAAGGCCAGTACGCCGAAGGTTCCAGCGGAACCTTCGGCGCTGCGTGGATCGATGCGAACGGGAAGGACACCTCGTCGTTTGCGCATCTCCGCGAAGATGCCGTAGGTGCCGCTGCTCGGTGCGGGCACCTATGGCACCTTCAAGCACCTTCAGGAAACACCCACTCCCACCCGCCGTGGTCAAACCCGGCTTTGACCGACTTCGCGCCGATCTTGATCCGGGCTTTCTTGATCTGGTCCCGGGACAGCCCAGCGGCCTCGGCCGCCTTGATGACCTTGCCTGCCTCCGCGCGGCCGCCGGCGTCCTGCAAGTAGCTCGTGAGCCACTCCCGTGCCTCGGAGCGCTCGGTCTGCTCGTCGCGGGAGATCGGGGTGTGGTTGAGCACGTCGGAGACGCTTTGTTCGGTCTCTCCGACCAGTTCGAACCGGCCCACCGAGGTGGGTTGCCCGTCGTCGGCAAACACCGAGGCGGGCGCGATCACGTACCGCAGCGACGGGGTGCTCATCGGGGCGATGTTGCTTTTGATCAGCGACATCACGCAGGAGGCATCGTCGGCTTCGGGGTCGCGGGCGAACCCGATCGCGGAGCGCACCACCTGTCCGAACTCCGCCGACCCAGAAATCATCAGCAACGGGTCAGCACCAGCCGACTTGCGGAAGTGCGCGACACCGATGATGGCCAGCCCGAGATCCTGGGCAAGCACCGACAGCGGTTCCAGCAGGCTGCGCACCATTCCTTGTTTCATCAGGTCGGCGCCGGTCATCGCCGACAACAGCGCGTCGAGCACGATCACGCGCGTGCCGGTGGCTTCCACCGCCTCGCGCAGCGAGGGCACATCCACCGCCAGCGACAGCGTCCCCACGGCAATGTCGGTGCCGATCTCGGTCTCGGTGTGCACGCCCAGGACCTTCTCCATGTCAGCACCCGCGGCGAGCAAGCGCGGAGCCAGCGTGTACTCCCAAGAGTCCTCGGTGGCCACATACATCACCGGGCAGGGCTGGCCCTGCAGTTCGCCCGGCAGCGTGCCGCGGGTGATCTGCGCGGCCAGCCACGCTGCACCGTGCGACTTGCCCACGCCGGCGTGCCCGACGAACAACGTGGTCTCCCCGAGCGGCACCCGATCCGCCCACAGCCACATCCGCCGCTTGACCGCGATCTCACTGGCTTGGCGCCAAGACACCCGGCGCGAGGGCTCCGTAGTCCGCTTGCTGTCGAAACTGACGATCCCCGCGCCGGCCGCGTCGTGGTCCTGCCGCGCACGGCGCTGGTGCTGCTCCAGGGCCTCGTCCACGCTCGCACCGCTGGTGTAAACGGTGTCGTCGGCGGGGTCATACCAGGTACCGGCGTCGGGGTTCGAATCGCCGTAGCGAATGCTCATGCGTACTCGCTTTGGCGCTCCAGGCACCGGCCTGTGTGCCAGTCGACGGGCCCGCCCCGGTAGCCGCCGTGGCGAGCGTGCGCCTGCACTGCGAGGAGACCGGGCCGCGCACGTCGACGCTGCAGTTCCGCATACGTCGGCACCCCGGCAGTCCGCCGCCAGTCGTGCGCGGCACTGATCGCGTGCGAGGTTGCCGCGGCGCGGCGCCGCCGGTCCCACTCGATCCACTCACCGATCAAGTCACGAACCTGCGGCGATTCCACCAGCAGGGCCACCTTCGGCAGTTCCGACCACAGCCAACAACTGGTCTCGCGCCAGCACGCAGCCTCGGCCACCAGCAGGTCATAGACACTGCAAGGGATAGAGATCATGCTGTTGTCCGGGGACATAACATCTCCTCACCAGGCGAGAATGGACGACTCACCAGCCAGCACCAACCGGCACCGAAAATGTTCATAGGCTTCGGCCTTGTGAGCACAACGCGATCGCCGCCGACGGTCTACTTCACCGCGCAACCTGCGGACCGCAGCCGCTGTCGCCGCGGCAGCGCGACGTCACCGAAAGCCGAGCGGTCAGTGCGAGTCCAGGTGGTGCGAGTCCAGGTGCCGCATCGGAGCATCCGACCCGGCCAGGAACTCAGTGATCGCCGTTACCGGAATGATGTATGCCTTGCCGGTATTACGTGCTCGTAGCTTTCCATCAGCGATCAACTTCCGGACCTGCCACGAGGACAAGGACATCATCGTCGCAGCGACGGCTACCGTCACCGCAGCGACTTCGATCTCATCGGGATTCTGGATCAGCCGATTCATGCTCATCACCACCAAGTCGACTTCACATCACGGCAAGCCGTGCCACATCTCCACAACTAGCCGACGACCGCCGACAGCGGAAGAGTATCCCTGTGTCCACAGTGAACCTGGCTGTGTCCTATCGAACGACACAGGAGGACATGAGCTCACGAAGCAAGAGCATGTCGCACGCCAACCCAACCGAGGCCACGTGGGAGCGCTCACGGCCCGCCGCACCCACACCAAGAGACCTCGACGACATCAAGGCATGATGAGCCCGCCGTGGAGCGGTTTCTGAATCGGCGTTCAGGTATCCAGGCAGGAGTGGCCTCCCGGCGCGCATCGGGAGGCCACTTCCTTTTCGGTCTCCAGACCGCCCGGCTCATGGCCGTAGGAAACGTACCTCGACGGTTACGCCGTCGCCCGCGCCTTGGGCATCCCCATGCCGACCAACGAGGAAGGAGGCGAGACCTGATGCTCAACCGCATCGCCCCGCGCCGCCGCCGGAGTCCGCCGCATGTTCTCCCGCCGCGCCCCCAGCCCCGGCCGAGGCCGCAACTCCGGAAGGTAGTAGTTGTCCCGCAGCCTTGATCGCGGGCCAACTACCAGTCACAGCGGGGCGGGCTTGAGGTCAGTTTCGGTGGCAACGAACTGGCCGACGGTGACGCCGTTGTCGTCGGATACTTCGACCTCGTAGTTGCCGTCGGGGTAGCACTCGATGATGTAGCCCACGGCACCAGCCGGGACGTTGTCCTCTTCGAGGAACCTGTCCGTAGTGATCCGGACCCTGCTGTAGAGCTCCAACATGACGACTACCTCGTGAATCCTGTGAACGGCGTGTTGAGCTTAATCGAGCCGTCAGGAAGCTTCATCCAGCCGCTCTTGAGATAGCTGACCTTACCGGCCGCGTCCCCTACACCCTGCAGTTCGATCTCGATGTCGATTCGTTGCCCGTACTGATCGGCCTTGCCCAGCGTGTACTCGCCGCGCGCGAACTTGTCCATCGCCTGCTTCTCGTACTCCCGGGTCAGCATCTCCGAGTGCTGCTTCTCGTAGCCGAGCGAGCGGAACACCTTGTCCTTGCCGTGGTCGGCGCCTTCCTTGAAGACGTAGTCGGAGAACTTGCGCGAATCGACGGCCGCCTGCCCCTCCGTGGAGCTGGGCGAGCCTGACTTGCCGATGCTGCTGGCCTGCGACTGGGCGACGTTGGGATCCGGAGTGTTGCTGATCGCCATGCTCAGCGCCCCGATGGCTTCCACAGCGGCGGCGATGGTCGTCGCCCCGCCGATGGTAATCAGGAGCTGCCCCGCCGCCGCTGCCATGCGTGCACCTGCCGCGCTCAGCGCCGCCCCACCGCCGGCCTCGGCGATCGCAGCGCCTCCTGCTGGCGTGGTGAGCAGAGAACCGATCAGGGTGACCACACCGGCCGCAACGAGCTCAAGAGCGAGCTGTTCAACAATGTCGCCGATCTCGTTGCGCGTGTTCTCCACCGACGAGGCGTAATCCATGCAACCGGCGCTGAGCGAGTGGCAGATCTGCGGCAGCGCCGACAGCAGGGTGCCGTCTTTGGTGCCAGCCACTCGACGCCAGAAGTCCTCCAGTGCATGGAGGTCTTCGGACTCGTTGTTGCCAACCAGCGACAGCAGCTTCGCGTGAAGATGGTTGCCGATGTCGACGAGGCCGGTGTGCGCTTGGTCGAAAGCACCCGAGACATCCCGCATCTTGTCGACGTGGCCGTTGGGGTAGTACGGGGTGACGAAGTCGGCGATGGAAGCCACGACGTCCGTATCTCCCGCGCCCAGGATCGGTGGGGGTTCCGTGGCAGCCGGGCAGGTGAGCGGCGTGAGCGATATCGGTTCGCCAGGCGCTTGACCGGGGACCGTGTCGGCGTCAGCGCGACGGTGGTTCTCCCCCGCTTGGGCGAGACCCTGAGCGATCCCTCCGAACAGTCGGTGCAGGCGCACCAGGCCCTCGAAGAGGGTACGAACAGCAGGGGTGTAGGACTCGGCGAACTTCTGCGCAGGATCATCGTTTCCCGCGGCTCCGGACAGTCCACGTAAGCGGTCCACCAACTGGTCATAGACGCTTTGCACGCGGTTCTGTCCCTGGACGAAGTCCTGGGCGACGCGGTAGTAGTCCTGGGGACTGACGTTGATCGGTGTAGAGGGCCCCGGGTCCGGGGGCGGCGCCAAACGACGTGGCTCCGTCACGTCACACTCGCCAGATGCCGTTGTTGGTCTGCACCGCCGAGGCGTGGTTGCCGTGGGCCGTGACAAGCAGGAGGTGCATCTCGTGCACGTTGTCCCGCATCCCAGCCACAGCGGCGTCCCATTCGCCCTGCGCCGCCCGGTATGCCTCCGCAGCCTCGCCAGCCCAGTTGTCGAGCAGCTGCGCGACATAGCTTTCGAGCTCCGTGAGGCTCGTGTCGATCTCGTCGACCAGGCGCCGTAACGCGTCTTCGCCTTCTTCCAGAGCGCGGAAGTCCACCGCGATCTGATCCACCGCCCACTCCCCCGGTCTCTCTCGTCACCAGGTCACCTCGACCAGCCGCCGAATCTCACAGACGACGCCGAGCCCCACAACCGAATCGGCGAAGATCACACCAACAACCCTCGACAGCACTAACCGAAGTCCGGCTTATCGGACACAGCCATGGCGGTGAGAACCGTGGGCAAGCGTGGCCCGGCGCCAAAGCCGACACAAGGATCGTGCATGGGGAGCGCAAGGCCCGCCTAATACTCCAGCGACACTTTGATCGTTGCTGGTGGCCGGGGGTGACCAAGGCGAGCGGCCACCACGTGATCATGAGTGTGTGACGACACATAAGCCCGTGGTGGCCGCAGGCCACACCGTAGACCCTGGCGGCAGTGGTGCGTTGTTCGAGGTCGTGATGGACCGCGTGAGCCGACATTTCGGCCGCGTGGAGCCCCGGCGCACCGCCCGGCAGTTCGTGGACGGCTTGCTGGCCCCACTGGAACGCAAGACGTGCTGGCAGGTCGCCGAACACGCCGGGCACCCGCGACCCGAACGGATGCAACGACTCCTACGTCAGGCGGTCTGGGGCGCCGATGCCGTCCGCGACGAGGTGCGTGCGCTGGCCGTCGAGAGTCTGGGTGACCGGGACGCGGTGCTGGTGGTGGACGAGACCGGATTCCTAAAAAAAAGGGGTGTGCTCGGCCGGGGTGCAACGCCAGTACTCGGGCACGGCCGGGCGGATCGAGAACTGCCAGGTGGGCGTGTTTGCCACCTATGCCAGCCCGGCCGGGCACACGCTGATCGACCGGGAGCTGGATCTGCCCGAACAGTCCTGGTGCGCCGACGACCAGCGACGCGACACGGCCGGGATACCCGACGATCGCGTGTTCGCGACCAAATCCGAGCTGGCGGTGACCATGTTGGAACGGGCCTGGTGCGCGGAGGTCCCGTTTCGGTGGGTGACCGCCGACGAGGTCTACGGCCAAAGCCCATACCTGCGCCACTGGCTGCGCGATCACGGGATCGGCTACGTCCTGGCCGTCGCCTGCGATCATCGGCTGACCGTCGGGGCCGACGGCACGAAGCTGCCGGTGGCCGACATCGCCGCCGAGTTACCGGAATCGGCGTGGCACGCCCACAGCGCCGGGTACGGCGCCAAGGGACCTCGCGACTACGACTGGGCCTGGATCGCCATGCCCGGACACCCGGGCCAGTCGGTGTTGATCCGCCGCAACCACACCACCTCAGAACACGCCTACTACCGCTGCTTCACACCCCGCCCGGTGTCCCTGGCCGACCTGGTGCGGGTCGCCGGAACACGGTGGCGGATCGAGGATTCGTTCCAGAACGGCAAGAGCCTTGTCGGGCTCGACCAGTACCAGGTTCGCCGGTGGCACGCCTGGTACCGGTTCACCACCCTGGCCATGCTCGCCCTGACCTACCTCGCCATCCTCGGCGCCACCGGCCCCCGACCCCGGATCGGCCAGCGCCATCCGATGGCCCTGATCCCGTTATCCCTCGCCGAAATCCGACGCATCCGCCACGCTCTGACCCTGCCACCCGAACAACGACGCCACGCCCTGGCCTGGTCAGCCTGGCGACAACACCACCAGACCCAAGCCCACCACGCCCACTACCAGCGACGACAACACGAACTACCGCTGGAGTACTAAGCGACGCCGAGCCGGTGCCACCCGAGCAGGACACGCCGTGCCCGCAGCGGCTGTCCGATGAGGCACAGCAGACCGATAAGGGGCGGCGGCCGCGCTGGTCAACGGCTCGGCGCTGCTCGTTCAGGGGGCCTCCGGTCCGGTGAAGAACCCGGCGTTGCAGGTGCAGGGCCAGGCAGAACGGGCGTTCCTGACCTATGCGGCTCGTTTCGGGTTGACCCGTCGGATCGTCGAGCGTTGAAGACCGAGGTGGCCGATGCCAAACCGGGCACCGGCGCAGAACGGCTCCTCTCCTGACGAACCGACCAAGGTCGAGGTCTGCGGGTGGGCATTCGACGGTCGCTGCAGCCCCGAGGTTGGTGACCACTTCTGCGCACCCCGGGCGGACCGCGGTGGCGTTCTGCGACGAGTGGATGCGCCTGGCGGTATCTACCGCCCTCATTCGGGTTCACCGTCCCGACCGCGCATCGCCGGTTCACCGAGTGGACCAAGGCCAGCGTGTGGCGCAGGCTGCATCGCGCGGTGCTGGACGAACTGGGCGGCCAACACCACGAACACGATGGCCGTGAACACGGCACGGCGTCGCCCGACGTCGCCCCATCGTCTTGCGGACGCGGTGTGAACTGAGGAAACAAGGACTCGCCCAGCACCCATAACTAGCGTCGTGACAACTCGTCGACCACAAGACTCGATCAAGCCAGCAACTCGATCATAACCGCATGGGACCTGCTCAAATTGCCGACGAAATTGACCCCTCAGCTCAAGCAAGACGCCGATGGGCGCGTCCAGCGTATGGCTGCATGGGCGGATCGGCCTCACTTGTTCCAGATCACTACATACATTTCATGCCTAGCATAACCACCATAAGGCGCCGTACTCAGGATTTTCATGTACACAATGTTATCGTTCGCAGTTTGGTAGCAGATTTGGTCGCCAGGGTTGACTGGGATCAGGTCTTCGGCATGGGTTGCTACCTGCGTTAGACACTGCTCTGACGTAGGCTTCCCGGCGCCGGTCCAACGACTCCCCTTCTTCCCGAGGTAGAGGTCGCCCCCCGTGCCGGACTGCATGAAAAGACCGCCAACGGACAACTCTGAATTTGGCGGGATGGTATCGAAGTTGGCCCACCCAGACATCGTGAATGTGCCTTCCCAGCGCATGCTCGGGTCAGCGGGTGCAGGCGAAGGAGGGACTTGGGCGGTCCCCGCAGGCGACTGCTGGACCGTAACCGTCACGGTCTCTGTGATGGGGGCTGCTGCGGGAGGTAGCGCCTTTTTGTCGTCCTTGGAGGTCATGACCGTCCCGGTGGTCGTGATGAGGACACCGATCAGAGTGCATCCAGCCGTGACCAGAACCCCGCAGCCGGTTGTCTTCCAGAAGTTGCGGGTGTTGTTGGTGTTGGTCGTCTCCGACCGTGTCACCTCGTCCTGTCGGCTGTTCGGCTTGCTGAACTGCTGCGTCATGGTGAAGCGCTTCCCCAGTCGTCGGCTTCCCGTCCGAACACGATAGCGAGCTTCGAACCGTGGACCATCGAGGAGTCTCTCTTGCAACTTCCGCACAAGATCATCCTCCTGACGCCCGCCGAGGTGGCGAATGCTGCTCCCTGGAGACCAGCCCACCGAGCCCGGCGCACACACCGGACACACCCGCTACCGCAACGGCAGGCTCGAAGCCTGGAACGGCAAGAGCTGGCACGCACCCCGCACCACCGACGTCTTTGAGACCACCGAGATCGCCGCACGTCACGCCCAAACCGGAGTCACCACGATCACCTTGATCGAGATTCCCGACCCCGACGTCCCGTACCGACTCATCGCCCAGGCATCGCCCGACATGACCCCTCACCAGTGCCGCGCCGACCTCTACCTCCGAGCTACCGCTCCCAGCCTCCGCAGCCGTCCACCAGGGGTGAGGAGCCGCTGGGCCGCGGCGAGTCAGCCGCCGCGATGGCCGAGTCCGGCGAGCTGGACCGGCTGGCCGAACAACTCGGCCAGCCGGATGGCGGCTTCGCCGTCCGCCGCGACGTGTTCGGGTTTGCCCGGTCAGGCCGTCGTCGGCGGCCACCGCACACCACGTGAGATTGGTTTCGGTTTCTACTGAAGCAGCAGTAGTCAGCATCAACTGAACCTGAACGCGGCGCTCTGTCAGGACCGCTTGCGTGTGCTCTCCACACACGGAAAGGCGGACCGCCGGGGCACCCAGTCGGTCCGGCTGCGGTTTTGTTTGCGCGCATCCTTGCGAAGGCGCCGAAGGTGCCGAAGGTGCCGCTGCTAGCGGCGGGCATCTTCGGCACCATCGGGCACCTTCAGCCCTCCTCGCCGGATGGCAGGCCCCGAAGACCGCATGTGTCCCGAAACAGGACACATCGTGGACCGAAGTGGACACACGGCGACACTCCCCAAGTCGCGAACTATTGCCAAGACTGGGGTACGTGGACTTCGTCAGAGTGCAGGCGGGAACAGACGTTGATGCTGGACCCAGCCTCGGGCATAGGGCAGCGTTCGGTGGTCGCTGATGGACGTGAGCAGGATTTCAACAGGGCTTACTTCAGCCTGGAGCCATCTTCTCGCCGACTGGGATCGGACCCTGCGCTCATCGGCAAAGCCCGAGACCACGCGCTACAACTACCTCCTTGCCGTGTCCCAGTTTGCCCGCTTTCTCACCGACCATGCGGCCGACCACGACGCCGGGACGGCGGCCCGGGATCCCGCAGAGTCGACGCGTGCGCATATCGAGGAGTTTCAGGCCTGGATGATCGAGACACGCTCGGCCTCAACAGCCTTGAACAAGCACAAGGTGCTGCAGCAGTTCTTCAAGTGGCTCGCCGAGGACGAGCAGGAGATCGAGCGCTCACCCATGGAACGGGTCAAGGCCCCCACCACACCCACCAAGCTGGTGCCGGTCATGGGCGATGAGGACACCAAGAAGATCCTCGACACCTGCCACGGCAAGACGTTCACCGACCTTCGAGACCAGGCGATCATCCGGCTCTACTACGGCACCGGAGCACGACTGGCCGAAGTCGCGAACCTGACCACCGACGACCTCGACATGGCCACCGACTCGGTCGTGTACCTGGGCAAGGGCGGCAAAGACCGGCGTGTGCGGTTCGGACCGAAGACCGCCCGGGCACTGAGTCGCTACCTGCGCGCTCGCTCCCGTCACCGCGGAGCGGACCTGCCGAGCCTCTGGCTGGCCGCACGCGGAGCCCAGCCACTGCAGGCCAACGGCATCAAGATCATGCTGAAAAGACGAGGCAAGCACGCTGGAGTATCCGGCGTTCACGCCCACCGATGGCGTCACCACTACGCCCACGCATGGAAGCTCGCCGGCGGCGACACAGGCGATCTCATGCTCTTGCTCGGCTGGAGCACGGATGCGATGGCCCGCCACTACGGTGCCAGCGCCGCCGCCGAACGCGCCCAAGAAGTCCAACTGCGAATGAGAATCGGGGAAAATGTCTAACGACCGGGGAATGACTCCCTCCCAGCGCAGTCGGCGAGCCCGAGCCGCCGCCCATGCCTCCTGGGCCCACACCACTGACCGCACGGCACGAACCAGCCACGGAACCCGCGCGTTTCTCACTCGCTTCGAGCAACAGGTCGACCCAGAGGGGACGCTCGATCCAGCGGAGCGAGAAAGGCGAGCACGCCACGCCCGCATGGCCTACATGCTCCGCCTCGCCGAACGCTCCGCCAAGGCGAGAAGCAAGAGACGCGCACGCACAGAACGGCAGTAGCCGACGCCCCACTCCGGGGCTCCTCGATCAAAATCAATGCCCTGGAAGCAGGCGGTGCGGTGTACCGGGAGTACACCGCACCGCCCGCGTTGCGCTGCGACCTCTGATCAGACGTTGTCACCGATCCCCATGCGCACCTGGCTCTCCTGGGCCCGCTCGGCGGCAGCGCTGGCACCGTAGTGCCGCGGCATCGCATCCGAACTCCATCCCAGCAGCAGCATCAGATCCCCAGTGTCGCCGCCGGCGCGCTTCCACTGATGGGCATAGGTGTGGCGCCACCGGTGCGCGTGCAGATGGTCCAGACCCGCCCTCTGTCCCAGCCGCTTGAGACGGATCTTGATGCCGTTGGCATTGAGAGCCTGCCCCCCACGATCAGCCAGCCACAGGTTCGGCAGATCAGCACCCTTGCGCTTGGCGCGCGCCCGCAGATAGCGGCTCAGCGCCCGGGCGGTCTTGGCCCCGATGCGCACCCGCCGGACCTTGCCACCCTTGCCGTAGAGGGTCACCGACTCCGTCTTCAGATCGACATCCTCCAACCTGAGGTGGGCGACCTCGGCCAGCCGGGCCCCGGTGTTGCAGAACAGCCGGATAATCGCCTGATCCCGCAGGCTCAAAAAGTCCTTGCCCTTGCAGACCTCCAGCAGGCGCGTGGTCGCCTCCTCCTCCATCACCGGAACCAGCTTGGTCGGTGCCGTGGGCAACCGCACCCGCTCCATCGGCGAGCGATCGATCTCCTCTTCATCGAGCATCAGCCACTTGAAGAACTGCTGCAGCGCCTTGTGCTTGTTCACCGCCGTGGCCGCCGAGCGCGTCTCGATCATCCACGCCTGGAACGCCTCGATGTGAGCCTTGGCGACCTCGGCCGGGTCCTCGGCCGCCGCGGCAGCCTCAGGGTCAGGTGAGTGCTCAGCGAGATACCGCGCCAGCTGCGCCGCGGCCAGGAGATA
Organism: Saccharopolyspora erythraea; assembly: GCF_018141105.1. NCBI lineage: Bacteria > Bacillati > Actinomycetota > Actinomycetes > Pseudonocardiales > Pseudonocardiaceae > Saccharopolyspora > Saccharopolyspora erythraea. The sequence continues at coordinate 6,427,468 of NZ_CP054839.1, forward strand.
GTTGTAGCGGGTGGTCTCCGGGCGGTTGCCGGAACGCAGGCTGCGGTCCCAGTCCCGCAGGTAGCCGGCCCAGGTCACAGACAGGCCGTCAGTGAGCCGTTCAAGATCCATCAGGGGCATCGCGAAGCTCCGAAGTCAAGGTGTCGGTGAGCGGCATGCTTGACTTCGAAGAACGAACATTGATCATGAAAAAAGGGTCTTCACAGGCTCTGACCTGCGAAGACCCTTTCGACCGTCGGGACGGCGGGATTCGAACCCACGACCCCTTGACCCCCAGTCAAGTGCGCTACCAAGCTGCGCCACGTCCCGGCCGCATCCCCTCCGTGGGGTGCGTGAACAGCTTACCCCACCCCTCTCCGGGCGATCAGCAACCCCCCTAGGCGGGGTGTTCGCGCTGGTCAGCCGGTGGCGGGCTGGGGTGTGGGAGAGTGGTGATCATGAGCCGAGGGAGCTTGGCGGGGGTCTCCCGCGTGTTGGACCACCTGGTGTTCGCCGGCCCGGATCTCGGGGAGGCGGTGGCGCTGGTCGAGGGGTTGACCGGGGTTCGGTCGGTGCCCGGTGGGCGGCACGCGGGCAAGGGCACGGCGAACCACCTGCTGGGGCTAGGTGGGCGCGCGTACTTGGAGGTCATCGGTCCCGATCCGGAGGCGGCTGAGCCGTCGGGGCCGCGGCCGTTCGGGATCGACGAGCTGAGCGAGCCTCGCCTGGTGACCTGGGCGGTTCAGACCACCGATCTCGATGCGGATGTGCGGGCTGCCCGCGACGGCGGGTGGGATCCCGGTGCGCCTGAGGCGATGTCGCGCCGCACGCCGGGTGGGGAGTTGCTGGAGTGGCGGTTGACGCCGTTTTCGTATTCGGACGGTCCGGTGCCGTTCCTCATCGACTGGGGCGAATCCCGGCATCCGAGTGAGGGCCTGCCGGTGGTGCCGTTGCGTTCCATGTTCGGCGTGCATCCTCGGGTGGAGGCGAACATGGCGCTGGAGGCGCTCGGCGTCGAGATGGAGGTGCAGGCTGGCACCCGGCCCGCCCTGGTCGCGACGTTGGAGGGCAAGACCGGTCCGGTCGTGCTGCTGTGAGGCAGCGAGTCTGATCAGTGGCGAGCGGGACGGCGCACCGGGAAGTCGGATGGGCGGCGATGAAGCGGGAGCCCGGAGTCGTGTCGACCCCGGGCTCCCGGTTCAGGAATGCGGCTTGGAATTCCCGTGCCGCGTATTGGTGTTCGCTGGGCTCAGTCCAGTGAGGACTGCTTGGTCTCCTTGCTCAGCAGCAGCGCGAGCAGCGTGATCGCTGCCATCGCCGCGAGGTAGACGCCGACCCAGCCGAGTCCGTGGCTGCTGGCGAGCCAGGTGGCGATGTACGGCGCGACCGACGCACCGAGCAGTCCGGCGACGTTGTAGGCGACCGAGGCGCCGGTGTAGCGCACCGCGGTCGGGAACAGTTCCGGCAGCACCGCTCCCATCGGGCCGAACGTCATGCCCATCAGGCCGAGGCCGACCACCAGGAAGGACACGGTCGCCACGGTCGAGTTCGCGCCGAACCAGGGGCCGAGCAGCAGGCCGAAGACGATGATGGCCGCCGTCGTCACCAGCAGTGTCGAGCGACGCCCGTAGCGGTCGGCCAGCACGCCGGCGACCGGTGTCGCCAGGGCGAAGAAGACCACGCCGATCAGCAGCATCACCAGGAACGCGGATCGGTCGTAGCCCAGGCCCGTCTTCGCGGTCCCGTAGGAGAGGGAGAAGACGGTCATCAGGTAGAACAGCACGTAGGTGGCGAGCATGATGAACGTGCCCAGCACCAGTGCCTTGAAGTCGGCGCGGAAGACCTGGGCCAGCGGCACCTTGGCCCGCGCGTCGCGCTCGACGACCTTGGCGAACGCCGGGGTCTCGTGCAGCGTCAGTCGCACCCACAGCCCGACCGCGACCAGCGCCGCCGACACCAGGAACGGCACCCGCCAGCCCCAGGCGAGGAAGGTCTCGTCGCTCATCACTTCCGACAGCAGCAGGAACAGGCCGTTGGCGAAGAAGAACCCGATCGGCGCTCCGAGCTGCGGGAAGGTGCCGAAGAACGCGCGCCGGTTCGGCGGCGCGTTCTCGGTCGCCAGCAGGGCCGCGCCGCCCCACTCGCCGCCGAGTCCGAGGCCCTGGCCGAAGCGGCACAGCGCCAGCAGCAGCGGCGCCACGATGCCGATCTGCTCGTAACCTGGCAGCACGCCGATCACGACGGTGGAGATGCCCATCGTCAGCAGCGAGGCGACCAGCGTGGACTTGCGGCCGATGCGATCGCCGAAGTGGCCGAACAGCGCCGAGCCGAGAGGGCGCGCGACGAAGGCGATCGCGAAGGTCGCCAGCGACTGCAGCGTCGCGGCCGTGGCGTCCCCCGCCGGGAAGAACATGTGGGGGAACACCAGGACAGCGGCGGTGGCGTAGACGTAGAAGTCGTAGAACTCGATCGAGGTTCCCGCGAGGCTGGCCACCACGACCTGGCGGGTCGAGTTCCGAGGAGCCTGGTCTGAGCTCTCCGCGTCCGGAGCGGGAGCGTGGCCGACAGCCATGGTGCCGAACCTCCTGGGTAACACGATTGGTCGAACGAAACTCTAGCGGGCGGTGACCACGTATCGAGACCCGCCTCCCAAATCATGGGCGGAGGAGGGAAGCGGGAGAGGCGGGGCGGGGGCGGAGGCGAAGTAGGCAGCGGGGGGTGGAAACGGGGACCGAGGCGGAGGCGGCGAAGGGCGGAGGTGGAGGGGGAGACCGCGCGCGGCGGAGGCGGGACAGAGCGGGCGGACATTTGGTCGGCGCAGGGGCGACCCGGGCTTCAGCGCGGGGCTCGGTATGGGTGCAGGGTCGCGTGGCAGCGCAGGGCGGGGACTGTGGCGACCGGCGGGCAGGGAAGAGAGGGGCTGAGCCGTCGGACAGGCGTGCGCTGGGCGGATAGGACACGCGGCGGAGGGCGTGGCCCGGAGGGGGCGCGCATGCGGAAAGCGCCTTGCCGGATGGAGCGGCGGCGTGGGCAGGCAGGCAAGCCAGAGCAGCCGGGCGGCTGTCGCGCGTCGCTCGGCCCGCATCGTGGGCAGGACGCCAGACGGCGAGCATGGCTGACGCGTTCGGCAATGCCTGGGGTGAACTGGCGCTGTGTCGGCATCCGGGATGTGGGATGCCGACACGGCAGCGGGTGAGGACGCCGACAGGCGCCGGTGGCGGATGACGCCGGAGGGGGTTGCTCAGTGGGGCGCTACTCGGCGCCTGGACGTCAGTGGGCGAGGAAGTCGGCGAGCAGGCCGGTGAGGCGAGCCGGGGCGTCCTCCTGCACGAGGTGGCCCGCGTCGTCGATCAGCTCCAGGCGGGCGCCGGGGATCTGTTGCGCCAGCCGGGTCCCGCGTTCGGCAGGCAGCCAGCTGTCCTCGCGGCCCCATGCGATGAGGACGGGGCAGTCCAGGTCGCCGTAGCGGTCTTCGACCTCCTGCGTGTGGCGTTCGTCGGCCTGGGCGATCTGGCGGTAGAAGGCGGGCTGCCCGGTCTCCCCCAGCCAGGGCTCGGTGAGGGCGTCGAGCGTGGGCGATGGGAGTTCCCGGTGCGCGGCGGTGGCGATGTAGCGGCGCACCAGAGCCTCGTGCAGTTGCGGCGGCAGGGCTTCGAAGACGTCGGCGTTGTCGTGGACGAGCCGGAAGAAGTTTGAGCCCCAGGGCCGCAGGCTGACCGCGTCGACGAGCACGAACCGCTCATACCGGACACCGTCGAGCAGCGCGGTCCGCAGGGACACCGCTCCGCCGAAGTCGTGGGCGACGACGGCAGGCGAGCGCAGGCCCCAGTGCTCCAGCAGGCCGGTGAAGACCTCCTGTTGCGCCGCGAGCGAGACGTCCTGCCCGGCGCGCTTCTCCGAGAGGCCGTAGCCGGGCATGTCCCAGACGTAGACGCGGTGGCGCGTCGCGAGCCCGGCAGCCACGTCGCGCCAGACGTAGGACGAGAAGGGCGTGCCGTGCAGCAGGACCACGGGCGGCCCGTCACCGAAGCTCGCCCATCGCACCTGGCCCTGCGGCGAGTCGTAGGTCTCGGTCAGCTTCCAGCTCATTTCGGCACCTCCGTTACCGGCTAATCCGTTCAAGCAGTAACGTTACCATCAAGCGGGCCCTGTGGGTAAAGTGAGCTTGTGGGATACGACCGGCCTGCCGCGCCCGACGCGCTCGGGACGATCGAGGCGTTCTGCAACTCCGCGCGCTTCCTCTACGACGAGGACGCCTTCCTGACGGTGGACGGCACCGCTCGGTGGCTTCGCGAGCACGGCCGCTCAGCGGTCGGACTGGACGACCCCAAGAGACACCAGCTAGTCCGGCTGCGCGAAGCGATCCGCGATCACGTCGAGTCGGGCCAGGAGTCCGGGACGCTCAACGAGTTCGCGCGGAAGGCGCTGGGGCCACCGCGATGGGACGAGGCGGGGAACGCGGAGATCCCCGTCAACGGAGAGTCCGTTGTGGACAGTATTGCGGGGCAACTGCTTTCGGCGCTGTTCGTCGAGGAACTGACCGGGCGGCGGGGCAGGCTGAAGGTCTGCCGCTCTGGCGACTGCCGTTGGCTGTTCTACGACCGCTCACCGGCCAACAACAGCGTCTGGTGCAGCATGAGCATCTGCGGTGCCCGCCACAAGATGCGCTCGTACCGCAAGCGGAGCGAGGGGAAATAGAGTCACGAACCCAGCGGGCGGCGGGCGACTATGCCGCCGGGTCGAGGTTGCCGAAGCGGGCCACGTAGTGCCAGACGCGCTTGAGCGCCTGCTGGTCGTGGTTGCCGGTGCGGGCCGCGTCGCCGATGGTGCGGGGTGTCAGGCGTCCGTCCTCGGCCAGGGAGAGGCCGAGGTCGATGTACTGCCGGCCGCGGTAGTCCGGGTGCCGCCGCAGTTCTTCTGTCGTCAGCGAGAAGCCGGGGTGCCACTCGATGCGGCAGGCCAGCCCTGTGGCCGCCCGCTCGACGTCGGTGCCGCGGTAGCTGGGGTCGAGCACGATCGCTTCGACGTCGCGCGTGAGGTCGAGCGGGCCGTGGACGTGTGCCTCGATGTAGTCGTCGAGCGGGTCGCGGTGGTCGGCGCGTGCGGTTTCGATCAGCGTCGAAAGCCGTTGCGCCACACCGAAGTCCGTCGGCTCGAACACGCTGTCGGGGTAGCAGAACGTCGTGCGCTCCAGGACCGCCGGGGCCAGCCGCAGGTGGGACGAGCCGAACCGCGGTGATCCGCCTACTGCGCGGCGGCGGAAGTTCAGCGACCCGTACTTCGGACGCTGCTCCGCTGCCGCGTGGTCGTAGGCACCGGCGAAGATGCGGCTCTCCCACCGCCAGCGGTCGCCGCCGGGATGGGCGGTCAGCCCGCCGTTGCTGGTTCCGGTCTCGAACTGCGAGCGGTACATGCCGTCGCGCACCATCGCGTCGATGATCGGGATGCCGCCCACGAGCCGGTCGGGGTGGAAGTGCAGCGTCACCGGTGGTGGATCGTCGACCGGTCCGCCTTCGGCGAGCCCGGCGACGTGCGCGATCGCCCGTTCCCAGGCAGAACCGTCGCACCCCGCGGAAGATGCATGCACCGAACCACCTCCGGTCCACGGCGCTGCCGGCGGCGCACCGTGGTGAGCGGTGTCCTCGCCCGGACACCGCTCACCACGTCCTGTCACACCACGGCTTGGTCGGACTCCGGGCCTCGCTCGGCGCCGCGCACGGGAAGTGCCTCGAACGCCGCGGGCGGGTCCTGCCACAGCGGGGCCGAGACGCCGTCCTGGATGGCCTGCCAGACCCGTTGCGGGGTGGCCGGCATGTCGATGTGGCGGACTCCGAGGTGCTTGACGGCGTCGACCACGGCGTTCTGCACCGCCGGCGTCGCGCCGATGGTCGCCGCCTCGCCGATGCCCTTGGCGCCCAACGGGTTCAGCGGTGTCGGCGTCTCGGTGCCGGAGACCTCCAGCGCCGGCACGTCCGCCGCCGAGGGCACCGCGTAGTCGGCCAGGGTCGCGGTCTGGGGGTTGCCCTCCTCGTCGTAGGACATGTGCTCCCACAGCGCCTGCGCCATGCCCTGCACCACCCCGCCGTGCTGCTGGCCGCGCACGATGAGCGGGTTGAGCACCCGCCCGCAGTCGTCGACGGCGACGTGGCGCAGCGGGCGCACGAGTCCGGTCTCCACGTCGACCTCGACGACCGATACGTGCGCGCCGAACGGGAAGGTCGCCCCGCCCGGCGTGAAGTCGGCGTGCTCGGCCAGCGCTCCGCCGTCGGCCGACGCCGCCCGCACCAGGTCCGGCCAGCTCACCTTCGCCGCCGGTGCGCCCGTGACGCCGAGTCCGTCACCGGTCGGCTCGAGGTCCTCCACCGCGGCCTCCAGCTGTGCGGCGGCCAGCTCCCTGGCCCGCCGCAGCACCAGCTCGCCCGCCTCCCGCACCGCGCTGCCGCCGAGCTGCAGCGAGCGGGAGCCGCCGGTGCCCTCGCCCCTCGCCACGGTCGCGGTGTCGGACTGGACGAACTCGATCGACTCCATCGGGATGCCCAGCAGGTCGTTGACGATCATCGCGAACGACGTCGCATGCCCCTGGCCGTGCGAGGAGGTGCCGACCTTGATCGTGGCGCGGCCGTCGTCGTGCACCTCGACCTCGGCGTACTCGCCGCCACCGCCGCCGGTGATCTCGACGTAGCTGCTCACGCCGATGCCCAGCAGCCGGGTCTCCCCCGCCTCGATGCGGCGTGCCTGCTCGGCGCGCAGCGCCTCGTAGTCCACCAGCCGCAGGGCCTCGGTGAGCGGCAGGTCGTAGTCGCCGCTGTCGTACTCGGTGCCGACGACGGTCTTGTACGGGAAGACGTCGTTGGCCAGGAAGTTCTTGCGCCGCAGTGCGACGGGGTCCATGTCGAGTCCGGTGGCGGCCAGATCGATCATGCGTTCCAGCATGGACGCCGCTTCGGGACGTCCGGCGCCGCGGAACGCGCCGACCGGCGTCGTGTTGGTCAGCGCGGCGATCGCGTCGTAGGCGATCCGGGGGATGTTGTAGACGCCTTGGGCCATCGAGCGGGTCGAGCCCATCGCGAGCAGGCCGTTGAACCCGGCGTAGGCGCCGCAGTCGCCGACCACGCGGCAGCGCAGGCCGACGATCTCGCCGTCGCGCCGCAGCCCCAGCTCGGCGTACTGCACCTGGCCGCGGCCGTGCGGCATGCCCTGCATGTTCTCCGAGCGGGTCTCGACCCACTTGGCCGGACGTCCCAGCCTGCGCGCGATGCCGATGACGACGGCGTGTTCGGCGCCGAGCCCTGCCTTGCCGCCGAAGGCACCTCCGACGTGCGGGGCGATGACGCGCACCCGCTCCGGTGCGATGCCGAACGCCCCGGCGACGCCGTCGCGCAGCGCGTGCGGCATCTGCGTCGACACGTGCACCGTCAGGTCGTGGTCGTCGTCCGGTCCGCCGGGCACCGCCGTGACGGCGTTGCCCTCCATCGGCACCACGGCGACCCGCTGGTTCTCGATCCGGGCGCGCACCACGACGTCGGAGCCTTCGAGCACCTCGGCGCCGGCGGAGTCCCGTTCGCCCGCGGCGATGTTGGAGCCCAGGTCCGGGAACTGCGTCGGCGCGCCGGGCGCCAGCGCCGCCTCGGGGTCGGCCACCGCGGGCAGTGGCTCGTAGTCGACGTCGACCAGCTCCAGCGCGTCGGTCACCGCCTCGCTGCTCTCGCCGACGACCGCGACGACCGGCTCGCCGACGAAGCGGACCCGGTCGGTGGCCAGCGCGGGCCGCGCGCACTGGGGATTGACCACGATGAACGGCGGCGGCACCGGCAGGTCCAGGTCCGCGGCCGTGTAGACGGCGACGATGCCGGGAGCCGACGCGGCGGCCTCGGTGTCGATCGACGTGACGAGCGCGTGTGCCAGGGGTGAGCGCACGAAACCGACGTGCACCAGGCCCTCGACTTCCAGGTTGCCGACGTAGCTGCCTCGTCCGTGCAGCAAATCAGGGTCCTCGACCCTGGGGACCTCGTTACCGAGCAGTGATCCCACCATGGCACGAGCCTATCCGCGCGAAGCGCCGCGAGCACGGCTTCGGGGTGATCTTCAGGCCGAGGCGACCTCGACCTCCGGCGTGTGCTGGAGCAGCGGTTCGGCCTCGGTGAAGGCCAGCGGCTCGGGCATCTCGTAGCGCGGGCGGACGTGGCTGAGCTCGCGGTGCGCGCGCGCCAGGCTCGCGAAGTCGCGGGGGTAGGCGCGCTGGTCGACGCCCAGCAGTGTCCCGGTCTTCCTGGCCCGCGCGGCCAGTTCCCGCCAGGCCCGGATGCCGGTGAGCCCGACCGACTCGACGCCGTGGGAGAACAGCATGATCCGGATCTCGTCGTAGGTGCGGGCGGTGTCGATGTAGGAGAGCAGGGCGTCGTGCGAGCCTTCGGCGTTGAACGACATCCAGAACGGCACGGAACCGGTTCGCGACGTCCACCACGGTTCAAGCAGCAGGAAGCACTCGGCCAGCAGCCGGTTGCCGGGCAGGCCGCGCCGGTCGTACCACTGCCGGTAGAGGTCGGCCACGACCGGGCTCAGCAGCTCCGGTTCGGCGAAGGTCAGGCGCCGCAGGCCGAAACCCTCCTGGCGGGCGAACTCGGTGACGCTGTCCAGCAGCGCCGGGTCGAACCCCCACTCGGCCTCGGGAGCCTCGCCGTCGGGTTCGGGCGGGTCCCAGCTCGTGCGCCCGGCTCCGTAGCGCTTGAGCATGCGCGCCACTCGGGGGCCGCCCCGGTGGTACTCGTCGGCCGTGGCTCCGCCCAGCGCGCCGAACTGGAACAGGTGGCGGTCGCCGACCCGCGTGACCGGCCACTGCAGTCCGCACTCGGCGGTGACCACGATGCCGCCGGGCGCCAGGTGGTCGCGGATGAAGCGCCGGTAGGCCAGCGGCAGGCGCTGCCACTTGACCCGGAAGTACGACATCCCGGCGATCATCAGCCGGTCCTGGTTCGGGTCGTGCATGTGGTGCAGCACCAGGTCGGAGTTGGCCGACAGCAGCGCCCGGCCGGGTTCGGTGCCGGCCGCGAGCTCGGCGCGCGCGTCGTCGCGGTCCACTCCCCTGCGCCGCACCGGGATCAGCAGCGTCTGGGGCAGCCACGGCGCGTCCAGCGCGGCGGCCAGGTGGACCAGCGCGCCGTTGGACGAGCCGACGAAGATCACCGGGTAGCGGCGTTTCGGGTAGTGGTCGGTGACCCAGCCCGCGACGGCCTCCGCGTCGATCTCGCCGACGCGGTCGCGGGGCACCGCCTCGCCGACGCCGCTGAACGCGTACGCCTGCTCCGCGAGCCGCCTGGGCAGGTGGTTGACCGTGCCGAGGGCCGCGGAGAGCAGCGGCTCCAGCGCCGAGGGCGCCTGCCCGATCGCCGGGACGTCCGCACCGGCCAGGAACCGGGACAGTGCGCGCAGCATGCCGGTGGCGGAGTCGAACGAAGCGACCGCGCGTGCTGGTTTCATGCAGCCTCCTCGCCTACCGCCGAGGACCTGGTCACCGCGTGGCCGGGCGGGCGGTGATCCTCCGGAAGCCACCTCAGTACCCGGTACGGGGCGGTTCCACACATCGCCCGAACGGGAGTGCTACGAACACCGGACCCGGTCAGGGCGGCGCCGTGGCCAGTCGCCCTCGCTCTGACCAGCCGGCACGGCCCGGCGCCCCGGGATGCGGCTATTGGTTCCGGGAGTCGGTGTCACCGGTTCCCGTCTGGGGGCCGGGGGGCGAGTTCGGCAACGAGGTCGCGGACGCGGCGGTCGATGTCGTCGCGGATCGTGCGGACCTCGTCGACGCTCTTTCCCGCGGGGTCGGTGAGTTCCCAGTCCAGGTAGCGCTTTCCGGGGAAGACGGGGCAGGCGTCTCCACAGCCCATGGTGATCACCACGTCGGCGGCTTCGACGGCGTCGGGGGTCAGCTTCTTGGGGATTTCCGCCGTGAGGTCGAGTCCGAGCTCGCCCATGACGGTCAGGACGGCGGGGTTGACGGTCTCGGCCGGGGCCGATCCGGCGGAGCGCACGGCGATCTCGCCTCGGGCGTGGTGCTGCAGGAGCGCGGCGGCCATCTGGGAGCGTCCGGCGTTGTGCACGCAGACGAAGAGGACTTCAGGGGTGCGGGACACGGTCACTCCAGGATTCACGACGTGGTGCGGGCGTGCTCGGTGTCGATCGCCGCGGGGCGGTGAACCAGCGGCGGGCGGCCAGGGACACGTGGACGAGGGCGACCAGCGCGGGCACCTCGATGAGCGGGCCGACGACCCCGGCCAGAGCTTGGCCGCTGGTGACGCCGAAGGTCGCGATGGCCACGGCGATGGCGAGCTCGAAGTTGTTGCCCGCCGCGGTGAACGACAGCGTCACCGACCGCTCGTAGCCCAGGCCGATCGCCTTGCCCAGGGCGAACGATCCGGCCCACATGACCGCGAAGTAGGCCAGCAGCGGCAGCGCGATCCGCGCGACGTCGACGGGCCGGCTGGTGATCTGGTCGCCTTGCAGGGCGAAGAGGATCACGATGGTGAACAGCAGCCCGTAGAGGGCGACCGGGCCGATCCTGGGCAGGAACCGGGTTTCGTACCAGTCGCTGCCCCGGGCGCGTTCGCCGAGCTTGCGGGTCAGGTATCCGGCGACCAGCGGGAGTCCGAGGAAGATCAGCACGGACTTGGCGATCTCCCACGCCGAGACCTCGAGTCCGACCGCGGGCAGGCCCAGCCAGCCCGGCAGCACCGACAGGTAGAACCAGCCGAGACCGGCGAAGGCGAGGACCTGGAACACCGAGTTCAGCGCTACCAGCACCGCTGCGGCTTCCCGGTCGCCGCGGGCCAGGTCGTTCCAGATGATCACCATGGCGATGCAGCGCGCCAGGCCGACGATGATCAGTCCGGTGCGGTATTCGGGCAGGTCGGGAAGCAGGATCCAGGCCAGCGCGAACATCAGTGCCGGGCCGAGGATCCAGTTCAGCGCGAGCGAGGAGACCATCAGCCGGGTGTCGCCGGTGACGGTGTCGAGCCGGTCGTAGCGGACCCTGGCCAGCACCGGGTACATCATCACCAGCAGGCCCAGGGCGGTCGGCAACGAGATCCCGTCGACCTGCACCGCGTCGAGCGCCGGGCCGAGGCCCGGAACCCACCGTCCGGCCAGCAGGCCGGCAGCCATGGCGGAGCCGATCCACACCGGCAGCCACCGGTCCAGCGCCGACAAGCGTGCGGCCACCGGTGCCTCGGCGGACCGGCTCATGCGGTGACCGCCTCGGCATCGGCGGGCACGAGCACGGACGAGACGGCACGCAGGGTCTCGGGGCGCACGCGGTAGTAGATCCACGTCCCGCGCCGTTCGCCCTCGATCACCCCGGTCTCGCGCAGGACCTTGAGGTGGTGCGAGATCGTCGGCCCGGACAGCTCGAACGCCCCGGTCAGGTCGCACACGCACGCCTCCCCGCCCGCGTGGGAGGCGATCAGCGACAGCAGCCGCAGCCGTACCGGCTCGCCGATCGCCTTGAACACCCGAGCCAGCTCGGCTGACTGCTCGGCGGTCAGCGGCTCCCGCATCACCGGCGAGCAGCACAAGGCCGCGCCGGCCGCCTGCGCTTCTTGGTTCGACATGCTTCTATCTTGACATTCGTCGAATCAGTGGAGCAAGCTGACATCGCCATCTGTTTCGATGATAATCTAATTAAGGGGTTGAGATGTCTCGCATGCAACTGGCCCTCCGGGTTGGGGACCTGGAAGGTTCGATCGCGTTCTACTCGAAGCTCTTCGGCGCCGAACCGGCCAAGCTGCGGCCCGGCTATGCCAACTTCGCCATCGCCGAACCGCCGCTCAAGCTCGTTCTGGTCGAAGGTGAGCCCGGCCAGGACACCGCGATCGACCACCTCGGCGTCGAGGTCGAAAGCACCGAGCAGGTCGACAACGCCACCGAGCGGCTGCGCGCACTGGGCCTGTTCACGGAGGTGGAGGAGGACACGACCTGCTGCTACGCCCGGCAGGACAAGGTCTGGGTGCACGGGCCGGGCCGGGAGCCTTGGGAGGTCTACGTGGTCAAGGCGGACTCCGCCACGTTCGGAGCCACCCCTGCGGAGGCTGGGGCCACCGAATGCTGCGCCGGCACCGAGGAGACGGCCGCCCACGCGTGAGCAGTCGTTCGGCGCGGCTCCAGCAGCCCGAGGCGACCTGCCACGGTGCGACTCGAGCCGGAGGGGCCGGTCCCTGCGCGCCGGAGCGGCCGGCCCCGCCTCGCGCAGCCCCGAGGGTGTCGGTCAATCGTGAAGACGAGACCGCTACCCCACCGAGTACAGGACCAAGAGCATCCAGCCGCGAAGGCATGCGTGCGCCATCACCCCGGCGTGTCCACTGTGTCCGGTCGACACCTCCTGCCGACACCTCCTCGCCCGCCCCCTCATCCCCGCCCCTCGGGACCGTTGACCGAGGCGATCGGCCGCTGTAATTTTTCACACACCAAAGCTCAGTTTCACAAGTGTGAAAATCTCCACGCTGCGGCGTGGTATCCGCTGGTCCGTCACGGCCCGACGCACGAGGGAGTGCGCGATGGGAACAGACGTAGCCGCCTCCGACGACCCGTACCTCCTCACCGCCGACGGCATCAAGGAACCACCGCGTGGCTGGGCCGCCAGCCTGCGCTACCTCGGCCCCGGCCTGATCGTCAGCGCCTCCATCGTCGGCTCCGGCGAGCTGATCGCCACCACCGCGCTCGGCGCCGAGGCCGGGTTCGCGCTGCTGTGGATGGTCATCCTCAGCACCGGCGTCAAGGTCGCGTTGCAGGCCGAGCTGGCCCGCTGGACGATCTCCACCGGCAAACCGGGCCTCACCGGTTACAACGCCGTCCCACCTCGGTTCGGCCGCGTCGGCTGGGTCAGTCTGTTGTGGATCGCGATGGCGCTGTCCAAACTGCTCCAGCTCGGCGGGATCGTCGGCGGGGTCGCCGTCTCGTTGAGCCTGCTGATCCCGGTCGGCGGCGACCCGCTGAGCCCGACCTCGCTGCTGGCCTGGACGCTCATCGTGGTCGCCGGCAGCATCGCGCTGCTGTACTCCAACCGCTACGGGCTGATCGAGCGCGGTGCGTTCCTGCTCGTCGCGGTGTTCTCCGCGGTCACCGTCGTGATCGCTTTCGGGCTTCCCTTCACGCCGTTCAGCTACTCGGGCGCCGACGTCGCCGCCGGCCTGGCGTTGAGCATCCCGGCGGGAGCGCTCGGCGCGGCGGTGGCGATGTTCGGCATCACCGGCGTCGGCGCGGACGAGATCACCTTCTACACCTACTGGTGCGTGGAGAAGGGCTACGCCCGGTGGGCGGGGCCGCCGGACGGCAGCGACGAGTGGGTGCGGCGGGCGCGCGGCTGGATCCGGGTGATGTACAAGGACGTGTTCCTGTCGTGGGTGATCTACACGTTCAGCACGCTGGCGTTCTTCGTGATGGGCGCGGCGGTGCTGCACCCGCAGGGTCTCGTGCTCGAAGGCAACGAGATGATCACGACCCTGTCCCGGATGTACACCGACACGATCGGTGAGTGGGCCAACGTCCTGTTCCTCCTCGGCTCGGTGGCGGTGCTGGGTTCCACCCTGTGGGCTTCGGTGCCGAGCTGGTCGCGCATGTACACCAACCTGTTCGCGACGCTGGGCGTGCTCGACTGGCAGGACTCCGTCGTCCGGCAGCGGTGGCTGCGCGCGCTGACCGTGATCCAGCCGGTGCTGTGGGGGGTGGCCTACCTGTTCGTGAGCTCACCGGTGGTCATGGTCCAGATCGGTGGCGTGGCCACCGGGATCTTCCTGCCCGCGGTGGTGATCGCGACCTGGTACCTGCGGCGCACCGAAGTGGACCCCCGGCTGCACGGCTCGACGGCGTTCAACGTCCTGCTGGTCGTCAGCAGCGCCGCGATCACGCTGCTGGGCGTCTACACCATCCTCAACGTGTTCGGGGTCGGCGCGGGCTAGCAGGGTCACCGGCGGGTTACGGCAGGCTGAGAGGAACCTGAGAGCCCAGGACAGGGGTACCGCCCTGATTTCGGTCCGCTGACAACGGCGATGCGCTGGAAAAGGCGCCACGAGCGGCGACTATTTTGCTCGTGTGCTTAGTGCGGGCAAGGATGACACCACAGAGGAACCCGTGCCGTCCGGCGACGACGCGGCGCGCTCCCCGGAATCAGGGCGGGACCCCGCCGCGAAGAAGCTGCGGCTGGTCGCCTCCGTCCTCGGGCTGCTCGGAGCGGTGCTGGCGCTGGCGGTGCCCTTCATGCCGGTCAACTACGACGTCACGACGCTGCAGTGGCCGACCGCGCAGGGCACCCGCCCGGTCGCGGCACCGCTGGCCAGCTACTCGCCGGTCCGGATCGACGCGACCGTGCCGTGCGAGTCGGCGCGGTCGCTGGACGCGCGCAGCGACGGCCACGGCACCCTGGTCAGCACCACGCCGCTGAACTCCGACACCGGCACGGTGACGGGGCTGCGGCTGCAGGTCGACAACGGCCGCCTGGTGCTGACCTCCAAGGGCCGCCAGCTCGGTACCGCGCCGCTGCCGGTCGGCAACTGCGCGATCACGGTGCACTCCGACGGCTACCGCACCACCGCCGCCGTCGGCGGCCAGCAGATCGCGCTGGCCAACGAGGACGTGCGCCCGCAGCTGACCGGCGTCTACTCCGACCTCGACACCGCCGTGGACCGCACCGCGGGGCTGTCGTTCAAGGCCGAGATCGACACCCGCTACGAGAGCCACGCGACGGCGCTGAAGATCGTCGTGATGGCGGGGGCGGTGCTGGCGTTCATCGGCAGCGTGGTGGTGCTGCGCAGGCTCGACGGACGGGCCGGGCGGCGCCCGCCGCGGCTGGTGCCGTCGGGCTGGTGGAAGCCCACCCTCCGCGACCTCGCCGTGCTCGGCTCGCTGGGCGTCTGGTGGCTCATCGGCGCGATGACCTCGGACGACGGCTACATCCTCACCATCGCCCGTGCACGCGAAGAAGCCGACTACATCACCAACTACTACCGCTGGTTCGCCGTACCCGAGGCTCCGTTCGGCTGGTTCTACGAGCTGTACTCGCTGTGGGTGCAGGTCTCCACCGCGACGCCGTGGGTGCGGCTGCCCGCGCTGCTGATGGGCATCACGAGCTGGCTGCTGATCAGCCGCGAGGTGCTGCCCCGGCTCGGCCAGCAGGTCCGCCGCAGCAACGCCGCGGGCTGGGCGGGCGCCGCGGTGTTCCTGGCGTTCTGGATGCCCTACAACAACGGTCTGCGCTCCGAGCCCGTGGTGGTGCTGTTCTCGCTGCTCGCGCTGTGCGCGGTGGAGCGTGCGGTGGCGACCCGGCGGCTGATGCCGGCCGCGCTGGGCCTGGTGGTGGCCGCGCTGGCGGTGGGTGCCGGGCCGACCGGTCTGGTCGCGGTCCTGCCCTACGTGGCGGCGATCAAACCGCTGTTCCGGCTGGTGCGCAGCCGCGCCAGGCAGTTCGGCTGGCTGCCGGTGCTGGCGCCGATCGCGACCTGCGGCTTCGTGATCATGGTCGTGGTGTTCTCCGACCAGACCTGGCAGGCGGTCATGGACGCCACCGACCTGCGCCAGGAGCTGGGGCCCAACGACCACTGGTACCAGGAGCTCAACCGCTACAACCTGCTGTTCGCCCCGACCCCGGACGGCTCGCTGGTGCGCCGCTTCCCGGTGCTGCTGGTGATCCTGTGCCTGGCCACCTGCGGTGTGATGCTGCTGCGCCGGGGCCGCATCCGCGGTGCCGCGCTCGGCCCGAGCCGACGCCTGCTGGCGGTCACGGCGCTGGCGTTCGTGGTGCTGGTGGTCACCCCCACCAAGTGGTCGCACCACTTCGGCCTGTTCGCGGCGCTGGGCGGCGCGCTGGCCGCGCTGACGGCGCTGGCGACCAGCAGCACCGTGCTGCGTTCGCGGCGCAACCGGGCGGCGTTCTTCTCCGGGCTGATGCTGATCATCGCCTTCGCCGCCACCGGCCCCAACGGCTGGTTCTACGTCTCCGGCTGGGGCGTGCCGTGGTTCGACAAGCCGCCGTCGCTGAAGGGGTTCAACGCCAGCACCGCACTGCTGGCCGTCGCCGCCGTCGCGGCCGTCGTCGCGCTCATCGAGCACCTGCGCCTCGACGAGAACAACCCGAAGGTCGTCGACGTCACCAGCATCGAGCAGCGCAGCCGGGCGCTGAAGCGGGGCACCGCGCCGCTGGCGATCGTGTGCGCGCTGCTGGTGGTCGGCGAGGTCGCCACCTTCGCCAAGGTCGTCCAGAAGCAGTGGGGCAGCTACAGCATCGGCGCGGACAACGTCCAGCAGCTCATGGGCAACAGCTGCGGGCTGTCGGACTACGTCTACGTCGAGTCCCAGCCCCGCGACGGCGTGCTGGCGGCCTCGCCGCAGCAGCCGTCGGTGGCCGCGCCCGGCACGAAGGTGCCCGGTCGCAAGACGGAGCAGGAGAAGCCCAACGACTACCTGCGCGCCAAGACCGACGGGTTCGCGCAGCCGGGCGTGCCGTCCAGCGACCAGGCCTACCCGGGCCAGCCCGACTGGACGCCGCCGCACCACTTCGGCGACGCGGCCGCGCCGGTGTGGGGCAGCTACGACCCGCAGGGCCTGGGCACCGGGGAGCTGCGCACCGACTGGTACGACATCCCCGAGCGGGCGACCAGCGGCGAGGTACCGGTGGTCGTGGCGCTGGCCGGGATCGACGCCGAGCCCAACTCGGTGGTCGTCGAGTTCGGCAAGGACACCGCGCGCGGGTTCGAGATCATGGACCGCCGCATCCTGCCCAAGGCGCAGGGCGCGCCGCCGAACTGGCGCGACTCCCGGCTGATGGTCGACGGCGACGCCGAGGGCGCGACCAAGCTGCGGATCGTGGCCAAGGACCAGGCGCTGGCCCCGCAGGGCTGGCTGGCGCTGAGCGCTCCCCGCGCTCCGCAACTGACCCGGATGACCGACTTCGTCGGCAACGCCGGGACCTACGTGGAGTGGCCCGCGGCGCTGGTGCACCCGTGCCTGCGGATCCCCGCGATGCGCAACGGGATCTTCGAGATGCCGAAGTTCCGCGTCGCCGGTGGTGCCGAGGTGCGCGACATCGGCCAGAGCTGGTCGTCGCCGGACATGGGCGGGCCGTTCGGGTGGATGAACGTCAACTCCAACACCCGGGAGCTGCCGACGTATCTGAAGAACGACATCTCCCGGGACTGGGGCTCGCTCTACGTCCTGGAGCCGCAGACGCCCGAGGCGCTGCCCGCGGAGGCGGCGATGCGGATCAGCCACGAGGTCCGCTGGGGCATGTTCTCGCCCGGCCCGATCAGCCAGACGGTGCAGTTGCCGGGTGACCTGCCGAGCTCCAGCGACCGCAGCGACGTCAAGAACCAGGACGCCGAGACCGACCAGTAGTTCGCATCAGCGCAGTGGGGCCGGTCCTCCTCGGAGGACCGGCCCCACTGCTGTCCGAACGCTTCGATCAGGCGCTGCGTTGTGCTTCGAGCACCCGCTCGAAGCACAACGAGGTCGCCACACCGGCGTAGGCGCCGAAGTTCGGGATGCGTTGGTAGCCCGAACGCGTGTAGAAGCGCACCGCGTCGGGCTGCGCGGTACCGGTCTCCAGCCGCAGGGTGGTCCAGCCCTGGCCGCGTGCCCAGTCCTCCAGCGCGTCCAGGATCGCGACCGCGACGCCGCTCCCGCGCCGGGCCGGGACGACGTACATCCGCTTGACCTCGCCGACTCCGCCGCCCAGGTGGCGCAGTCCCCCGCAGCCGACGGGGGTGCCGTCGTCCGCGTGGGCCACGAAGAACGCCGCGATGTCCGCTTGCGACGGCGCGAGCCCGGGTTCGCTGTCCGGTGTGCCGTACCTCGCGGCGATCTCGGCGCGCTGCAGAGCGCGCAGCGTGACGGCGTTGGGGTCCGCCCACCGCACCTGCTGGATCCTCATGACGTGATTCTGGCCAGCGGTTGTTTCCGCTGCGTGAAGCGTTTGTTGCGGCCTTCGCCCACCGGGTGCGGCCAGGTCTTCGCGAGCGCCGTCAGCCGCCACGCGGACCACGTCTGAAGGCGTTCCTCAGCGCTGGCGGTCGATGAAGCGGCGGGAGCGGCGCTCGATGTCGGCGAAGTGCTGGGTCATCGCCTCGGCCGCGGCGCCGGCGTCACCGGAGCGGATCGCGTCGACGATCGACTGGTGTTCGCGCCCGATCTCCTCGCGCAACCACTCCGGTGGGTCGATCTCCTCCTCGACGCGGTGGTAGACCGTCCAGAACAGGTCGATGAGCTGCACCGCGATCTCGTTGCCCACGGGCCGGTACAGCGTCTGGTGGAAGCGTCGGTCGGCCTCCACGACGTCGCCCGTGGAGATCTCGGCCACGCAGGACTCCAGCTCCGCCAGGAAGTCCTCGTCGGCGTGCTGAGGCACCTCGGCGATCAGCGCGGTCTCCAGGATGCGGCGGATCTGGATGAAGTCGGCCAGCGTCGAGGCGTCCTGGCGGGCCGACTGGCGGGCCCGGAACAGCAGGCCCGGCATCAGCGCGGTCACGGGTGCCTCGCCGACGAAGGTGCCGTAGCCGTGCCGGATGTCGACGATGCCCAGGGTGTGCAGGGCGCGCAGCGTCTCGCGGACGGAGTTGCGGCTGGCCCCGAGCTTGGCCATCAGCTGCGGTTCGCTGGGCAGCGGCGCGCCTGGCGGCAGCCCGGACTCCAGGATCAGGTCCACGACTCGGTCCTGGAGCTGCCTGCCGCCACCAGCCATCGATTCCCGTCCCTCCGCCTGCTCCGGTGGTTCGGCTCCCACCGCCGATTCGGCCACCGCTGGGAACAACCTTGCCATCCGCGATGGCCCAGAGTAGCTTGCCTGGACATCCTACGTCCTATGTCCGGGGCGCGACGAGCGAGGAGGCTCAGGTGGGTGCAACGAGCGACTCCGCGCGCTGGTACCGGCAGCTCTCGGCCCGCGACTGGAAGGCGTTCTTCGCCGCCTGGCTCGGCTACGCGATGGACGGCTTCGACTTCGTGCTGATCACGCTCGTGCTCACCGAGATCAGCGACGAGTTCGGGCTCTCCGGCGCCGCCGCGGCCGCGCTGGTGTCGGCGGCGTTCATCTCCCGCTGGTTCGGTGGCCTGGTGCTCGGCGCGGTCGGCGACCGCTACGGCCGCCGGGGGGCGATGATCATCAGCATCGTGCTCTACTCGGTGGGCACCTTCGCCTGCGGGCTGGCGTGGGACTACTGGCCGCTGTTCGTGGCGCGGCTGGTCGTGGGCCTGGGCATGGCCGGCGAGTACAGCGCGAGCGCGACCTACGTCATCGAGAGCTGGCCCCGGCGGCTGCGCAACCGCGCCAGCGGTTTCCTGCTCTCCGGCTTCTCGCTCGGTGGCGTGCTGGCCGCCCAGGTCTACAGCTGGGTCGTGCCGTCGTTGGGCTGGCGGGCGCTGTTCTTCCTCGGGCTGGCCCCGATCGTGCTCGCGCTGTGGCTGCGCCGCGGCATCCCGGAGGCCGCCGACTGGGAGCAGGCCTCCCACGACGAGCCGACCTTCGTCGAGGTGCTCTACCGGGGCCGGGCGCGGCCGTGGAACGTGCTGCTGACCGCGGTGGTCGCGGTTTCGCTGTTCGCGTTGTTCATCGGCTGGTCGTCGGGTGTGGTCTCGGTGCTGCTCGCGGTCGCGGCCGCCGGTGGTCTGCTCGCCTTCGCCGCGCAGTTCGCGCGGTCGGCGACGCCGATGATGGTCACGCTGATCGTCGTGGTGTTCCTGGCGTTCC
Organism: Saccharopolyspora erythraea; assembly: GCF_018141105.1. Classification (NCBI taxonomy): domain Bacteria; kingdom Bacillati; phylum Actinomycetota; class Actinomycetes; order Pseudonocardiales; family Pseudonocardiaceae; genus Saccharopolyspora; species Saccharopolyspora erythraea. The sequence continues at coordinate 6,447,167 of NZ_CP054839.1, forward strand.
TGTACTCGTGGCCGATCCAGGCGTTGCTGCCGACCTACCTCAAGCAGGATCTGGGTTACGACCCGGGCCAGGTCGCCGACGTGCTGTTCTTCGCCGGGTTCGGCACCGCGGTCGGGTGCGTGCTGGCCGGCTTCACCGGCGACCGGCTGGGCACCAAGCGCGCCTACACCTGGACGCTGCTGGCCTCGCTGGTGCCGGTGCTGCCGGTGTTCGCGCTCGGCGGCGACCAGCTCGGCTGGATCGCGGTGCTGCTGTTCTTCCAGCAGATGTTCGGCCAGGGCATCTCGGGCATCCTGCCCAAGCTGGTCGGCGGGTACTTCGAGACCTCCCGGCGCGCGGCGGGGCTGGGCTTCACCTACAACGTCGGCGCGCTGGGCGGCGCGGTCGCCCCGGTGCTGGGCAATGCCATCGCCGAGCAGACGGGGCGCGGAGCGGCGCTGGGTGGCCTGTCGTTCGGGCTGACCATCGTCGTGGCCGTGCTCATCGCCGTGAACGCGCCCGGCCGGGTGCAGCGGCTCTTCGGCGACGACTCGGCGATGGTCGACCGCACGGTGTCCGGTGACGAGGTCGCGCCGGAGCTGCGGACGTCGTCGTGAGGGCTCAGAACTCGAAGCCGCCCGGCCTGCCGTTGCGGTCGGCGAGCAGGCCCGCCAGTGCCGCGATGGCGATCTCGGGCGGGCGGCGGGAGCCGATGTTGAGCCCGATCGGCCGGTGCACCCTGCCGATCGCCTCTTCCTCGACGCCCAGCTCGCGCAGCGCGGCGACGTGCGGTGCCGGGTGGCGGGGGTTGCCCAGCACGCCGACCCAGCGGACCTGGTGCGCCAGCACGTCGCGCAGCATCGGGCCGAGCTCCGGGCGGTGGTGGTCGGTCACGATGACGTCGGTGTCACCGCCGATGTCGGCCACCTTCCCGACCACGTCGGTGTCCGGCGCCTGGTCGGCGCGCTGAGGGTCGGGCTCGACGAGCAGCGTCCGGTACCCGAGGTCCCGGCCGTAGCGGAGCAGGTAGCGCGAGACCGGTGAGGCGAACACCGCGACCAGGGTCCGGTCGCCGGTCGCCACCGGTGCATCGCTGTGCGCCACCTCGCAGGCGGCAACGTCCTCGGCCATGCCTGGAGTCTGGCAGGTGAGGTGGGTTCGGGCCACCACCCGGAGTCGGGCAAGGGCCTGCTACCAATGCGGATCTTTCACGTGAGTTGGCGATCCATTCGCGGGCCCGCCACGGAGCCGGCCGGCTCGTTCTGGCATTCCACGTCGAGCCGGCGTCACCGAAGTCGAGCGTGATCACGGTTTGCGATGAAGGTCCGTTCGGGACTTGCAGAGGGGATGCGTGAACCCGCGCCAGCGGCCGGACTGCCCAGTGAATCGCGTACGGAGCCCGGCGGGGCGACGAGAGCCCGGCCGGGCAAGGCGACTGCCCGGCGGGGGCGGCGAGAGCCCGCCCTATACGTTCGCTCCATGGAACTCGTATCGCTCGCCTCGTTGCTCGGCGTCGTGGTGGTGGAGTTGGGCATGGTACTGACCCCCGGGCCCAACATGGTCTACCTGGCATCGCGAGCCATCTCGCAGGGGCGGCGTGCCGGACTCGTGTCGCTCGCCGGCGTTGCCCTCGGATTCGTCGTCTACCTCGTCGCGGCAGCCGCCGGTCTATCCGCCCTCTTCGTGGCCGTACCTGAGACCTACCACGTGGTGAAACTCCTGGGCGCGGCGTACCTCGCGTGGATGGCTTGGCAGATCCTGCGCCCCGGTGGCGGATCGCCGTTCGAACCACGCGAACTGGCCCCGCATTCGGCGGCCCGCCTGTTCGGCACGGGGCTGCTGACGAACCTCCTGAATCCCAAGATCGCGCTCCTGTATGCCGCGCTGATCCCTCAGTTCGTCGATCCCGCGCTGGGTGCGACGTGGTGGCAGTTTCTCCAGCTCGGAACCGCACAGATCGTGGTCGGTGTGACCGTCAACGGCCTCATCGTTCTCACCGCCGCTGCGCTCGCCGGGTATCTGGCCCGCCATCCCCGCGTGCTCCAGGCACAGCGTTTCGCATCCGGCACTCTGCTGGGCTTCTTCGCCGCCAAGATGGCCATCAGCCGACCCAACTGAACCGCCTGTCATGTCAGCAGGCCGGAATCCGGGCCAAGCCGCAACAAGGCACTGCTATCCGCCGACGGAGGTGCCCGACGTGCCGGTTCCGAAGCCGCCCCGCGGGATCGTGCCGCCCGTGGTGGGGACGCTGCCCGCCCGGCCGACCGTGGCGGTCTGGCCGGACGGGCCCGTCTTCGGCGTGGTGTAGGTGCCGCCGCTGACCCGGGTGCCCACCGGTGCGGCGAAGGCGCCGGCCGAGGCCGAGTAGTGGTACCAGAGGGCCGCGACGCCCACGTGCTGGCCGGAAACGTGGGTGTAGTCGGTCGGTGCGTCCTCGCAGTCCTCGTCAGGCAGCCGGACCTCGGTCTCAGGGTCGACGCACACCGCGACGTAGTCCCAGTCCTGCTCGTCGTCGGTGTCGCTGGTCGTGGTCTCCGTCGTGGTGGTTTCGGTCGTGGTGGTCGGGGTCGTCGTCTCGGTCGTCGGGGTCGCCGTGGTGGGGACCGGTCCGGAGGAGGCGCTGTGCGCGCCGGCCGCGCACCCGGACGCGAGGTAGAACGCGGCCACCCACGGCACCAGCCGGACCATCGGTACCGCCGTCCCGCGCAGCGATCCGGACATCGCCGCCTTCTCCGACGATTCTTCCCGCGTACCCGCACCTAACCGGTCGATCATCCCGGGGAGCATAGGAACGCGTTCGGCCGCCTGTACTCCGTTCGGGGAAATTCACCGGTTGACCAGCGGATCACCGCCCGACGGGCTTCAGCACGGCGACTCCGCTCGGCGGCAGGGTGACCTCGGCGGCCTGCGCGCCGGTGAGCAGATCGGCCGCGGGCCACGGCAGCCGCAACGCCACCTCGTCCGTGTTGTGGTTGAGCAGGAAGAAGAAATCGCCTCGACGGGTCGCCTGCACCCCGGCGGGCAGGTCGGCCAGCACCGGTTGCACACCGGCTTCCGACGCCACGCGGTCGATCAGCGTGCGCATCGCCTCCGGCTCCGGGCGCGTTCCCAGGTACCAGGCCGCGCCGTCGCCGAAGGCGTGCCGGGTCAGGGCCGGGTGCCCGGCGAGCGCGCCCTCGGTGAAAGTGCCGAGCACGCTCGCGCCCTCGGGCTCGATCTCCTCCGACCACAGCGTCGCGCGGGCGGGGCTGCCGAGCAGTTCCACGCCGATGCCGGCGCTTTCGGCCAGCGGCTGGAACTCCGGGATGCGCAGCCCCAGTACCTCGCGCAGCGGGGCCGGGTAGCCGCCGAGGTGCACGCGGTCGTTCTCGTCGACGATGCCGGAGAAGAACGACACCAGCAGGTGCCTGCCGCGCCGGACGTACTCGGTGAGGTTTGCGGCGGTCGCCTCGCGCAGCAGGTACAGGTTGGGCACCACCACGAGCCGGTAGCCGGACAGGTCACGGTCCGGGTGCACGACGTCGCAGCCGATCCCTGCGTCGAACAGCGGGCCATAGTGGGCCAGCAACGCCTCGACCTGGCCCAGCTCCGACGGGTGGGAGTCCAGCTCCAGGGCCCACCAGCTGTCCCAGTCCAGGACGAGCGCGACGTCGTTGTCCGGGCGGGTGCCCGCCAGCTCCCCGGCGGCCGCCAGTTCCGCGCCGAGCTCGGTGACCTCGCGGAAGGTGCGGGTGTCGGTGCCCGCGTGCGGCACCATCCCGGAGTGGAACTTCTCCGCGCCGCCCGCCGACTGCCGCCACTGGAAGAAAAGCACGCCGTCGGCGCCCTGGGCGACGGCCTGCCAGCTCCACAGCCGCATCTGGCCGGGGGCCTTGGCTGCGTTGCGGGGCCGCCAGTTCACCGCGTTGGGCGCCTGTTCCATCAGCAGCCACGGCTGGCCGCCGCGCAGCGACCGGAACACGTCGTAGGACAGGCCGGCCAGCACGTGTGCCCGCGGGTCGTGCGGGTCGGGGTAGGAGTCGTAGCTGACGACGTCCACTTTGGACGACCACGCGTGCAGGTCCAGGGTCCTGGCCAGGGGAACGTGGTTGGTGGTCACTGGGATCTCCGGCGTCACGCGGCGCAGGACCGCCTTCTCCATCCGCAGCAGCTCCAGCATGGTGTCCGAGGAGAAGCGGGCGAAGTCCAGCCGCTGCGCCGGGTTGGCGAAGGTCGGCGCGGTGCGCGGTGGGAGCACCTCGTCGAAGTCGTCGTAGCGCTGGGACCAGAACTTCGTCGACCACGCCTCGTTGAGCGCGCCCACGTCGCCGTAGCGCTCGCGCAGCCAGTCCCGGAAGGCCACCGCCGAGCCGTCGCAGTAGCAGGCGCGGACGTGGCAGCCGTACTCGTTGCCGATGTGCCACAGCGCCAGCGCGGGGTGCTCGGCGTAGCGCTCGGCGAGCTCCTCGACGAGGCGGACCGCGTGGTCGCGGTAGACCGGGCTCGACGGGCAGTACGCCTGCCGGGCGCCCGGCCACAGGACGGTGCCGTCGGCGCGTTGCGGAAGCGTTTCCGGGAACTTCCTGGCGAGCCACGGCGGCGGAGAGGCGGTCATCGTCGCGACCGAAGCCGCGACACCACCCTCGGCGAGGTTGTCCAGGACCTGGTCGAACCACCCGAAGTCGAAGTCACCGGGCCGCGGTTCCACCAGCGCCCAGCCGAAGATACCCACCGACACCAGGGAAACCCCGGCCTCGCGCATCAGCCGGATGTCCTCGCGCCACACCTCCCGCGGCCACTGCTCGGGGTTGTAGTCCCCTCCGTAGGCGATGGTGGCGATGCGCTCCCGGAATCGGCGGGCGGCCTGTGGTTCGGTCACGACTTGACGCTCCCTTCGGTGAGCCCGCCCTTCCAGTAGCGCTGCAGGAAGAGCATGGCGATCATCAGCGGTACGACCGAGACGAACGCGCCGCCCACCGTAAGCTGGGTGAGCACCGCGTCGCGTTCGGAGGCGGTGGACCACGCCGCCAGTCCCAGCGGCAGCGAGTACAGGCTGCTGTCGGACAGCATCACCAGCGGCAGGAAGTAGTTGGTCCAGATCGCGACGAACTGGAACAGGAACACGGTCACCAGCGCCGGTTTCATCAGCCGCAGCACGATCGTGTTGAAGATGCGGAACTCCCCCGCCCCGTCGATGCGACCGGACTCCAGCAACTCGTCGGGGATCGCGGCGTCGGCGTAGATGCGCGCCAGGTACACCCCGAAGGGGCTGACCATGCTCGGCAGCAGCACGCTGGCGTAGGTGTTGGCCAGGCCCAGCGAGCTGAAGATGAGGTACAGCGGCAGCGCCAGCACGGTGAACGGGATCAGCACCCCGCCGAGCACCAGGTTGAACACCATTTCCCTGCCGCGGAAGGAGAACTTCGCGATGGCGTACCCGCACGCCGCCGACAGCCACGTCCCGGCCAGCGCGCCGACCCCGGCGTAGAGCAGGGTGTTGGCGACCCAGCGCAGGTAGATCCCGCCGTCGTGGCTGAAGAGCTGCCCGAGGTTGGTCCACAGCCTCGGTTCGGAGAACCACAGCCCGCTGGAGCCGTAGAGGCCGGTGGTCGTCTTCGTCGCCGCCACGGCCAGCCAGTACACCGGCAGCAGGAAGTACACCGCCGCGACCGCCAGCACGGCGGTCACCAGGATCTTCGACGCGCGCTCCGGCATCACGCGCCCCTCCTTCCCACCAGCTTGAGGAACCCGAAGGAGAGCACGAAGCAGGTCACCGCGACGATGATCGACTGCGCGGCGGCCAGCCCGTAGTCGTTGTTGGTGAACGCCTCGGCGTAGGCGCTCATGTTCGGGGTGTACTCGACGTCGATGTAGCCGCTGAGCGGCTTGAGCAGCAGCGGTTCGGTGAACAGTTGCAGCGTGCCGATGATGCTGAACACCGTGTTGAGCACCAGGGCCGGGCGGATCAGCGGCAGCTTGATCCGGATCGCGATCTGCCACGCGTTGGCGCCGTCGATGCGCGCGGCCTCCCGCAGCGCGGGGTCGATGGCGTTGAGCTGGGCGATGATGACCAGCATGTTGTAGCCAGCGTAGGTCCAGGTGACGATGTTGGCGATGGACCACAGGATCGAACCCGACGACAGGAAGTCGACCGGGATTCCCAGTGCGCCGAACAGCTCCGAAACCGGGCTGATGCCCGGGGTGTAGAGGAAGCCCCACAGGATCGAGGCGATGACGCCGGGTACGCCGTAGGGCAGGAAGTAGGCGCTGCGGAAGAAGCCCTTCCAGCGGGCGGAGGCGGTGTCCAGCAGCAGAGCCAGCACCGTCGCACCGAGGATCATCACCGGCACCTGCACCACGCCGAACAGCAGGATGCGGCCGAACCCGGCGAGGAAACCGGGATCCTCCAGCGCCCACCGGTAGTTGGTCAGGCCGCCGAAGACGTTCTCGGCGCCGCCCAGGCCGAGCGGGCCGCTGCGGTGCACCACCAGCAGGCTGCGGTACAGCGTGTAGAGCACCGGGGCGATGAAGAAGGCGAGGAACAGCAGGAGGAACGGGCCGACGAGGCCGGCGACGGCCAGTCTGGTCCCCTTGGTGCGGCGCATGCGACTCCTTTGTCAGCGCTGCTCGCGGCCACCGCGAGCGGTGGCGGTCAGGACCGGTGGGGCAGCCCCTTCTTCTCCAGGTCGCGGATGATCTGCGCCTCGGCGTCGACCGCGATCTCGTGCAGGCTCCGCCCGCCCGAGGCCATTCCCTGCAGCTCGGCGTTGATGTGCTCCAGCGCCTGGTTCGTCGTCGGCAGCCACTTCCAGCTGTTGTCCACCGACTCGCTGGACTCGCGGAACACGTCGTTGATCCTCTGGCCGCCGAAGAAGCCGAACGCCTCGTCCATCGCCGGGACCCGGGAGAGGTCGGCGAGCGCCGGGAACCCCATGCCCTTGACGACGAGGTCGCTGACCGTGGCGGGATCGGTGTTGAGCCACAGCGCGAACTCCAGCGCCTGCGCCGGGAAGCGGCTGCCGCGCACCACGGAGGTGACCGACCCGCCGAGGTTGGTCGTGCGCACCGGCCCGGCCGCGTCCCACTGCGGCATCCGCGCCACCGCCCACTTGCCCGCCGTGTTCTCGGCGTTGCCCTCCAGCACCTCCGCGTGCCAGTGCGCACCGAGCAGGCTGACGATCCGGCCGTCCTGGACGCTCTTGTAGAAGGCGTTGCCGCTGTTGGGGATGGTGTCGACCAGGTCGCGGTCGATGAGCCGCTGCCAGAAGTCGGTGACCCGGTGGGTCGCCGGGTTGTCCACGTCGACCACCCACTGCCGCTCGTCGGCGCCGAACCAGATGGAGCCGGCCTGCCAGCACAGCGCGGACAGGACCTCGGAGTTGTTGGTGGGAAACGTCGTGAGGTAGGCGTCGTGCTCCCGCACCCGCTCGGCGACCCGCTCGAACTCCTCCCACGTCGCGGGCGGGGTCAGGCCCCATTCATCGAAGAGGTCCTTGCGGTAGAAGGTCGCGACCGGTCCTGATGCCTGCGGCACCGCGTAGACCCCGCCGCCGAAGCTGACCTGCTCGTAGGTCCAGTCGACGAACTCGTGCCGGTGCGCGCTCACGCCGAGCGGGAGCAGGTCGACGAGGCCCCGGTTGAGCACCGCGTTCGGCAGCTCCATGAACTCGATCTGCACCAGATCGGGCACGGCCCCGGCTTCCAGCGCGGCGTAGAGCTTCGGGTACGCGCCGTCAGCCCCGGCGGGGACCTCGACGTAGTGCACCTGGATGTCCGGGCGCTGCCGGTTCCAGGTGGCGACGACCTCGTCCATGCCGGGCACCCACGCCCAGAACTCGAGCTCCACCGGTTGCCCCGGCATCGCCGGTCGTCCCGGCTGGGGAGCCGCCTGCTGCGTGCACCCGGCGGCGGCGAGCCCGGCAGCAGCGCCCGCGAACGCGCGAAAGCCTTGGCGCCTGGTCATCTTCGAGGTCCACATAGGTCACTCCGGCAGTAAGGCGGCCTCGACCAGGAACCGCCGCACCTCGGCGCGTTCGGCCTCGTCAAGCGGGATCATCGGGACGCTGGTCGTGCCGTGCTCGATCACTCCCCTGGCCACCAGCGCCTCCTTGAACGCCCCGATCGCCGAGGAGTACCGGCTCATCGGACGCCGCATCCCCACCTTGATCAGGTGGAACAGCCTGCGCAGCCGCACCTGCTCGGACTCGGCCAGTACCCAGTCACCGGAGGCGGCCGCCCGGTGCAGCCGCAGGTAGCCGTCCGGGTCGACGTTGCCGAGCCCGGGCACCAGGCCGTGCGCACCGAGCCGGAGCCCGGTGTCGGCCATCGTCTCCGAGCCGCTGAACACGAGGAACCGGTCGGTGTCCACGGTCTCCAGGACGGTGCGGATGCCGTCGAGGTCGTCGCTGGAGTCCTTGAGCCCGGCGAGCGTGCCGTCCTCGGCGAGCTCGGCGACGGTGTCCGGGGCGAGCTTCGTGCCGACCGACACCGGGATGTCGTAGGCCAGCAGCGGCAGGTCGACCGCCGACCGGATCCGGCGGAAGTGCACCGCGATCTCGGCCGGATGGGTCGGCACGTAGAAGGGCGCGGTCGCGACCAGGGCGTCCGCGCCGTGGCGCCGCGCGGAGCGGGCCTGCTCGACGACCCGCGGCGTCGCGGTGTCGATGACTCCCGCCAGCACCGGAACCTCTCCCGCGCTGACCCCGGCCACGACTTCGAGGACGCGGTGGCGCGTGCTGTCCGGCAGGTAGCCGGCCTCGCCGGTCGAGCCGGTGACGAACAGGCCGTGGACGCCCGCGCCGAGCAGGTGCCCGGTCAGCTTCTCCAGCGACGGCACGTCCAGCTCCCGTTCCGGGGTCAGCGGCGTGCACAGCGGCGGGACGACCCCGCCGGCGATCGGGACCTCGGCTTGCGGACCGGGCTGGACCATTGCGCTCCTCGGACTGGGTGGTCGATTCGACCGTTGTGGGCATCACACGTGGGACGTAGGATGTCTGGCGATGTGTGCAAGCTAGCGGGCGGGCCGGGCGATGACAAGTGGTCGCCGGAACCGGGACGCGAGTGACCGCACCGTCGAACATCCGGCGTCAGAAGGGTTTTCGGCGTCCATGAACCGTTTCCGCCCCGCTCGATCGTCCGCGAACTCCCGACCGGAGCCCGCCGCTTCCCGACCGCGCGCCGCGCACCGGCTGCGGGTGCTCGCGGCGGCCGTCGTGACCGCGAGCAGCGTCCTGGCTCCATCCGCCCACGCCGCCGGTCCACCCAGCGGCTCAGCGGGCTTCACCGAACAGACGCTCTATGCCAGGGGGCAGGCCGGTTACGCCTGCTTCCGGATCCCGGCCATCGTCCGGACCACCGCCGCCACGCTGCTGGCCTTCGCTGAGGCACGGCGCAACGACTGCGGCGACGACGGTGACGTGGACCTGGTCGTGCGCCGCTCCACCGACGGCGGCGGCACCTGGGGTCCGGTCCAGCTCGTCGGCGACAACGGGCCCAACACCTTCGGCAACCCGGTGCCGATCGTGGACTCCGCGACCGGCCGCGTCGTCCTCGTCACCACGCACAACCCCGGCGACGTCGACCGCGACCGCACCGTCCACGTCCAGCACAGCGACGACGACGGCCGGACCTGGAGCGCGCCCCGGGACATCACCACGCAGGTCAAGGACCCGGCGTGGGACCGCTGGTACGCGACCGGGCCGATGCACGGCATCCAGCTCACCCGCGGCGAGCACGCGGGACGGCTCGTGGTGGGCGCGTCGCACGAGTCGGCCGACGAGCGCCAGGTGGGCGGCCACCTCATCTACAGCGACGACGGCGGGCTCAACTGGCGGGTGGGCGCCAACGCCGAGCACCGGCCCGACACCATCAAGCCGCAGGAGATGAGCGTGGTGGAACTGGTCGACGGCCGCGTGTACGCCGCGGCCCGCGACCAGGGCGGCACCGATCCCGGGCACCGCGCCTTCGCCGTCTCCGCCGACGGCGGCGAGACGTTCGAGGAGCCGTTCCGCACGATCCCCGAGCTCCAGACCCCGATCATCCAGGGCTCGGCGCTGCGCTGGCGGGCCGTCGACGAGGGCGACGCAGGAAACCGCATCCTGTTCTCCGCACCCGCCCACCCGGCCGGCCGCGAAGCCATGAGCATCCGCTCGTCCTACGACGAGGGCACGAGCTGGGAAAGCTGGCAGGACGGCAGGATCGTCCACTGGGGACCGTCCGGGTACTCCGACCTCACCGGGATCGACCAGGACACGATCGGCCTGCTCTACGAGCGCGGCACGGGAAATCCGTACGAGGAGATCGTGCTCGCACGCTTCGGCGAGGCGTACCTGGAGGAGCCCAACGGCACACCGCCGAACTTCCCGGAGCCGCCCGCGCCGGGTCCGACGACCCCGGACGTGTCGAAGAATGCGCACACGGCATACGTGCGCGGAGCGCCCCACCTGACCGAGGGCCGGTTCGGATCGGCGATGGCGGCGGCAGGCGGGCAGCACGTGCACGTCCCGCTCACCGAGGCGCTCGACCTGCGCTCCGACGACTTCACCGTCACGGCGTGGTTCTCCTACGACCAGACCGCCGGCGCGCACACCCTCCTCTGGGCCTACCGGATGGGTTCGGAGAACACCCCGCAACTGTGGCTGCGCGCCGAGCCGCAGAGCAACCGCATCCGCGCGCACCTGGCGGCCGAAGAGGGGCACGCCACCATCGCCTCGACGTCGGCGTTCAACGACGGGCGCTGGCACCACGTGGTCCTGCGGCGCGGCGGCGGGCGGTTCCGGATGCTCGTCGACGGTGCCGAGGTCGCCGGCGCGACGGCTCCGCTCGGCTCGGTTTCGGCCGGTGGCTCCGAGTTCGGGATCGACGGCGTCCACATCGGACAGCGGGTGGACGGCGCCGACCGCTGGCACGGCGCGCTGGACGAGATCCGGGTCTACCGGCGGGCGCTGCCGCAGACCCAGCTCGACGCGATCCGGACGGCGAACCGCCCGATCGGCGCGGGCCTGGAACTGCGGCTGCCGCTCGACGGGGTGGACCGATGAACACCGCCGCGTCCGGATGCGCGGTCGTCACGGGTGCCGCGTCCGGTATCGGCGCGGCCGTCCTGCGGTGCTTCGCCGAGGCGGGACATCCGGTGCTGGGCGTGGATGTCGACGACTCCGGACGGCGGCTGGCCGATGAGCTGGCCGCCGCCGGTGCCGAAGCCGAGTGGATCACCGGCGACGTGGCTGCCGAGGAGACGTGGCAGCGGGTGGCCGAACGGACTCCGCGCATGCACGTCTTGGTCAGCAACGCCTACGCGGTCGCGGTGAAGCCGGTGCACGAGACGACTCCTGAGGAGTGGCGTCGCCAGCTCGCGGTGAACCTCGACGCCGCGTACCTGGGTTTCCGGGCGTGCCTGCCCGCCCTGCGGAAAGGCGGCGGCAGCGTCGTGCTGGTGTCGTCGGTGCACGCGCACGCCGGCATCCCCGGACATGCGGCGTACGCGGCGAGTAAGGGCGCGCTGCTATCGCTGACCGGTCAGCTCGCCGTCGACTACGGGCCCGGGATTCGGGTCAACTGCGTCCTGCCGGGTCCGATCGCGACCGCCGCGTGGGACCGGGTCGACGCCGAGGGGCGCGAGCGGAGCGCGGCGAGCACCGTCCTGGGCAGGCTCGGCGACCCGGCCGAGGTCGCCGCCGCCGTGCACTTCCTGGCCTCCGCGCAGGCGTCCTACATCACCGGGAGCAGCCTGCTGGTCGACGGCGGCTGGACGGTTCGCAAGGACTCAGCCTGAGCACGCCCTCGCGATCGCCGAGGTGTCCCAGTAGAACGGGCGCACCTCGGCGAGCCTGCGGTCGCGGAACCGGATGTGCTGGAGGATGGGGAACTCCAGCTCGGTGCCCGTGGCCCTGGCGCGTGCCCGGATCCGGCTGAGCACGACCACGGTCGAGTCGCCGAACCAGTAGTCCTGCTCGCCGATGTCGAAGCGCTCCCACGTCCGGCTCATGGTGGCCATGAAGCGCTCCAGGCCGTCGTGGCCGCGCCAGGTCCCCGAGTACGGCAGGCCCGGGTCCTGGTGCAGGATCACGTCCGGGTCGAGGTGCCGGGCTACTCCGGAGAAGTCGGCCCCGCCGGGGCCGCCGGCGGCGAGGTAGGCGGCCTCGGCCGCGTAGAAGTCCTCCAGAGCGGCGGAAAGCCGGTCGGTCTCGGCGGTTCGTGTGGTCATCGTCGTCGTCCTCGTGGTCGTGCGTTTCGCGGTACCACTCGAGTCAATCCGCGCCGGGTACCGAAACCTAGCGGCTTTCGGACATCGCGCTGTGGAACGAAAACCGCTGGACAGCGCCCGAACAATGTCCGCATGGGCATCTCCCCCGCAGTCGGCGGGCAACGCCGCATCACCGCCACCCCGGTCGACGATCCGGTCTCGGCGGTCGTGCTGCGCACCTACATCGACGAGCTGGCCAGCCGGTACTACGGGCGGCAGGCCACAGCCGAGGAGATCGACCGCGCCCTGGCCGAGGACCCCAGCGACGACCTGCGCCCGCCGCACGGGGCGTTCCTGGTCGCGTGGGACGGCGACTCATCGGTCGGCTGCGTCGGCGTCCGGCTGCTGTCGGCGGAGGTCGCCGAGATCAAGCGCATGTACGTCGCCCCGCGGGTGCGCGGCCGGGGCTGGGGCGGGCGGCTGCTGGGTGCGGCCGAGGAGCACGCCCGGTCGATCGGGGCGTCACTGCTCCGGCTCGACACCCGCGCCGACCTCGTCGAGGCACGCGGGCTCTACGCCAAGCACGGCTTCGCCGAGATCCCCGCATACGCGCGGCGCAAGTACGCCGACCACTGGTTCGAGAAGCGGATCGCGGCGGAGCACGTCTGAGACACCGCCCCGTCACTTCCTGCACTCGATCAGGAAGCGCGTCGTGGCGGCGGCGAAGGAGCCCTCGGCCTCGATGCGTTCGTGCAGGGACCGCAGCTGCGGGCGGTACTGGTCGACCGTGAAGCCCGGGACCATCCAGATCACCTTCCGCAAGAAGTAGACCACCGCCCCGATGTCGAAGAACTCGGTGCACAGGGACTCCGAGCGCAGGTCGACGACCTCCAGGCCCGCGGCCTCCGCCTCCGCCCTGGCGCCCTCGGGATGCCGCTTGCGCCGCACCTCCGGCGGTTGCGGCCCCAGGAAGTGCTCAACGAGCTCGAAGACGCTGGCGGGACCGACCTGCTGGGAGAAGTAGGTGCCGCCGGGCCGCAGCACGCGGGCGATCTCGGGCCACCACGTGGTCACCGGATGCCTGCTGACGACCAGGTCGAACGCCTCGTCGGCGAACGGCAGCGGAGGCTCGTCCGCGTCGGCGACGACCACCACGCCGCGCGGGTGCAGCAGCCGGGTCGCCTCGGCGATGTTGGGCGGCCACGACTCGGTGGCCACCGCCAGCGGCGGCAGCTCCGGCACCCCGGCCAGGACCTCCCCGCCGCCGGTCTGCACGTCGAGCGCCGCACGGGCGGCGGCCATCCGCTCGCCCATCATGCGCTGGTATCCCCACGAGGGCCGCTGCTCGGTGGCACGCCCCTCCAGCCAGGAGAAGTCCCAGCCGTCGACGGAGGCGGCGGCGCCCTCGGCGACCAGCTCGTCGAAACCACGTGACATGCGCGGATTCTCGCAACCCGTCGCGAGCCGGGGCCATCGGATTTCGACGCGGGCCGACGGGCCGCGGCCTCGTTTCACCGGCACCGCTGCGCCCCGGCCTCACCGGCCCGCGCCCGTGACGCGGTACGGCTTTACCGTGGTGCTGGACCGAAACGCGGAACGATGGAGTTGGGCATGACGGGTGAGAACCGGACGCTGATCGTTTGCCGGCACGCCAAGGCCGACCGGCCCGACGGCGGGTCCGACTTCGAGCGTCCGCTCGCCGACCGCGGGCGCAAGGACGCGCCCGCCGCGGGCAAGTGGATGCGCCACAACGCGCCGGGCGTCGAGCTCGTCGTCTGCTCCCCCGCGCTGCGGGCCAAGCAGACCTGGGAGCTGCTGTCCGGAGAGCTCGCGTCCGGGCCGACGGTGCGCTATGAGCAGGACGTCTACGACGCCACCACGGGTGATCTGCTCGCGGTGGTCAACGGGCTGCCCGAGATCGTGCGCACGGTGCTGCTGGTCGGGCACAACCCGGGCTTCGAGGGGCTGGTCTCGCTGCTGACCGGGCGGACGCACGAGATGCGCACCGCTGCGGTCGCGGTCCTCAGCGGCCCCGGCGACTGGTCGGAGATCGCGCCGGGGTGGGCGGAACTGGTGGGCTCGACCGTTCCTCGCGGCTGACCACCGCGGACCCTCCGGCGGGCATATCCTGGCGACACCGCGACACCCTTCCCGCGACAGGAGATGCCGGCCAGATGTCCCGCCTCATCACCAATCCCGCCGGCCTGCACGATCCGGTCCCGTTCGGCTACAGCCACGTCGTCGAGGCCACCGGCGGGAACCCGGTGTTCATCGCCGGCCAGTACGGCTCCGGCGAGGACGGCCAGGTCGTCTCGCCCGGCTTCGCCGAGCAGGTCGAACGGGCCTTCTCCAACCTCGGGACCGCGCTGGCGGCCGTCGGGCTGACCTTCGAGCACGTCGTGCGCGTCGGCACCTACGTCGTCGACCACGACGCGGACAAGCTCCAGGTGCTCGCCGGGCAGGTCGCGCGCATCTGGGGTGACCGGCCGCCCGCGCAGACCCTGATCGGGGTGGCCGCGCTGGCCCTGCCGGGCATGCTCTTCGAGATCGACGCCGTCGCCATCCGGCCCGCGTGACCGGCGTCCGGCGCTGACCGGATCGTTCCGCACGGCGGCGCGATGATGTCTTCCCGCCGCAGTGCGCGCCCGGCAAGACTTGCCTGCGTGAACAGAGCACTCGTCGTGATCGACGTCCAGGAATCCTTCCGGCAGCGCCCGAACTGGGCGGCCATCTCCGAGCCGCGGATCGCCGCCCAGGTCGGCCGGCTGGTGCGGATGGCCCGCGACGCGGGGGACCTCGTGGTGTGGGTCCTGCACACCGAGCCCGGCACCGGCAACGTCTTCGATCCCGAAAGCGGGTTCGTGCGCCTGCTCGAGGGCCTTCAGCCGCGGTCCGGTGAGCCGGTGCTGACCAAGACCTCGCACAACGCGTTCACCACCACGAACCTCCAGCAGGCGCTGACCGCCCACGGCATCCGCGAGCTGGTCGTGTGCGGCATCCGCACCGAGCAGTGCTGCGAGACCACGGCGCGCGTGGCGTCGGACTACGGCTACGACGTCACCTTCGCCATCGACGCGACGGCGACGCAGCCGATCCCGCACTGGGACGCACCGGCCGACCGGCCGCTGGCCGAGGTCCTCGCCGACCCGCGCACCCTCGGCACCGACGAGATCATCGCCCGCACCCGCTACGCCCTCGCGGGCCGGTTCGCCACCATCGCCACCGTCGACGAGCTCACCGGCGCGACCACCCCGGTAGGCTGACCGGTTCGTGACCCGCGTCGTCTTCGTACTCGTCCCCGGCGTGCACCTGCTCGATCTCGCGGGCCCCGCGCAGGTGTTCTCCACCGCCGCCCGGCAGGGCCTCGGCTACACCCTGCACTACGTGGCCGAGCAGGAGTCGGTGCCGACCGCGCAGTCGCTCCCGGTGCGAGCCGAGACCGGGTGGCCCGAGCTGTCCGCGGATGACCTCGTCGTCGTTCCCGGGTGGCAGTGCGATTTCCTGCCGCGTGCGGCCGTGCTGTCCGAGGCGCAGCTGCGCGGACTGCGCGGGCACCACGCGCGGGGCGGCACCGTCGCCAGCGTGTGCTCCGGCGCCGACGCGCTGGGCCGGGCCGGGCTGCTCGACGGCCGCCGCTGCACCACCCACCACGAGCTGCAGGACCAGCTGGCCGCGCGGTACCCGCGGGCCCACGTCGTGCGCGACGTCCTCTACACCCTCGACGACCGGGTGGTCACCTCCGCGGGCATCGCCAGCGGGATCGACGTCGCGCTGCACCTGGTCGCCACCGGGCACGGGCCGGCCGCGGCGGCCCGCATCGCCCGCGCGATGGTCGTCTACGCCCGTCGCAACGGTGACGAGCCGCAGGCCAGCGCCATGCTGCGGCACCGCGGCCACCTCAGCGACGCGGTGCACCGCGTGCAGGACCTGCTCGACGCGCGGTTCGCCGAGCGGCTGCCGCTGGCGCGGCTGGCCGCCGAGGCCGGGTGCAGCGAGCGGACGCTGACGCGCGGCTTCACGCGGGCGACCGGGCTCACGCCGCTGCGCTACCAGCAGTTGCTGCGCCTGGAGCGGGCCGAGCACCTGATCGGCCAGGGCGCGACTGTCGACGCGGCGGCCCGGTCCGTCGGGTTCGAGGACGGCCGCATGCTGCGGCGCCTGCGCTCACGCGCCGCGGACGCGTGAACGCAGACTCGGTCAGTCGGGCTCAACGATGCGCCGCTGGTCCGGTCGTGAGGTCGGGCCGGGTGTCGCCTCAGCGATCCACGGTCCCTCGATCGACGGGTCGAGCACGCCCTCGTCGAGCCAGTCGTACCTGCCGTCGAGCGCGCGCTCGGCCAGCGTGCGGTCGGCCGCGTCGGTGTTGTGCCAGAGCCTGCCGAACAGCTCCTCGACGCGCCGCCGCGCCTGGCGGCAGAACGCGTCCGCCAGCTCCACGCCCGAGGCCTCCTGGTTCACCGACGTGGCGTAGACGCAGGTCGCGCTCATCGCGAACAGTTCGGCGCCGATGTCGACGATGCGCCCGAGGAAGAGCTGGCGGTTCTCCATGGCCCCCTGCCACCGCGACATGCCGTAGAAGGTCTGTCGCGCGATGCGCCTGCTGGCACGCTCGACGTAGCGCAGGTGGCCGGCCAGCCGCCCGTACTCGGCGAAGCTGGTCGGCAGTTGTCCCCGGCCGACCGCGAGGCCCGGCAGCCAGCGGGCGTAGAAGCCGCCCGCCCTGGCCACCGCGCGGGCCTTGCGCCGCATGTCCGCCTTCGGGTCGATGATGTCCCCGGCGACCGAGAGGTGGACGTCGACCGCCTCGCGGGCGATCAGCAGGTGCATGATCTCGCTGGAGCCCTCGAAGATCCGGTTGATCCGCATGTCGCGCAGCAGCTGCTCGACCGGTACTCCGCGCTCGCCGCGCGCGACCAGCGACTCGGCGGTCTCGTAACCGCGGCCTCCGCGCACCTGCACGAGCTCGTCGGCGATCTGCCAAGCCAGCTCCGAGCTGTAGAGCTTGGCCAGCGCCGCCTCGATGCGGATGTCGTGGCGGTCGGCGTCGGCCAGCCGGCCCGAGACCTCGAGCACGGCCTCCAGCGCGAACGCGGTTGCGGTGATGAACGAGATCTTGCTGGCGATCGCCTCGTGCGCGCCGACCGGCCGCCCCCACTGCACGCGCTGCGCCGACCACTCGCGGGCGATGCGGGCGCACCACTTCGCGGCGGCCGTGCACATCGCGGGCAGCGACAGCCGCCCGGTGTTCAGCGTGGTCAGCGCGATCTTGAGGCCCTCGCCCTCGCCTCCGATGCGGTTGCGCGCCGGGACCACGACGTCGTGCAGCCGGGTCACGCCGTTCTCGATGCCGCGCAGGCCGAGGAAGGAGTTGCGGTTCTCCACCGTGATGCCCGGCGCCCCGGCCTCCACGACGAAGGCCGTCACACCGCCGCGGTGCCCCTCGGACTTCGGCACCCGGGCCATCACCACCAGCAGGTCGGCCAGCACGCCGTTGGTGGTCCACAGCTTCACGCCGTTGAGCGTGTAGCTCTCGCCGTCCTCGCTGGGCACCGCGCTGGTGGCCAGCCGCGCCGGGTCGCTGCCGACGTCGGGCTCGGTGAGCAGGAAGGCGGTGATCTCGCGGACGCAGCGGGGCAGGAACTCGCGCTTCTGCTCCTCGGTGCCGAACATCTTGACCGGCTGCGGCACGCCGATGGACTGGTGCGCCGACAGCAGCGCGCCGATGGCCGGGCTCGTGGTCCCGACCAGCATGAGCGCGCGGTGGTAGTAGACGGCGGGCAGCCCGAGGCCACCGTAGTTCCTGGGGATCTTGATGCCGAAGGCGCCGAGGTCGCGCAGGCCGTTGATGACCTCGTCGGGCACCCGCGCCTCCCGCTCGATGAGCGCGGCGTCGATCCGAGTCTCGCAGAACTCCCGCAGCCGGGACAGGAAGCGCTCGCCCTCGGGCAGCACCGCGCCTTCGGGCAGTGGGTCGATCAGGTCCAGGCGCAGTCTGCCCATGAACAGCTCGCGTCCGAAGCTCGGGCGGTCCCATCGGGTCTGCCGCGCCTCTTCGGCGACCTGCCTGGCCTGCTGCGCGTCCACCTGCGGACGTTCGGTACCGGTGGAGTCCAACGTGGTCATCACTGCCCCCGAACGACGAGCGGCCTGGTGATCTCGGACACACCAAACTACTACCCAGGGGTAACCCGGGGAAGGACATCCGTGCCCGATTCGTCCGAGATGACCCGCCCAGGTGAGCACTGCCCCTCGTCTGGACCGCAGGCCGGACCCGGTGCGCGTAGCAACAGAAGGGACGAATGCGTCGTGTAGCCGAAATCGGCTGTCGCTGTTCACACATTCGAGTCCTGACCTCGTCAGTTACGGTGAATCAGGGCCTGGCCTTGACAACTCTGCGTGTCAGACCTGACGATTCCGCCTCATGAACCTGTCGGACAGCCAGACAGCCGGACAGCCGGTCCGGCGGGTCTCGGCGATGGAAGCCGTGCTGGACCACCTGCGCGGCGCCATCGAGCGCGGTGAGTACGCCGTCGGCGACAAGCTGCCGTCGGAGGCCGCGCTCGGCAAGGAGTTCGAGGTCAGCCGCTCCGTGGTGCGCGAGGCGCTGCGCGGGCTGCAGGCGCTCGGGCTCACCGTCTCCCGGACCGGCAGGGGCACGTTCGTCACCGCCGCCGGGCCCGACGAGAACCCGGTGTTCGGGCCCTACTCGGCGCGGGACCTGATCGAGGTGCGGCGCCACGTCGAGGTCCCCGCCGCCGGCTACGCCGCGCTGCGGCACAGCTCGGACGACCTCGACATGCTGACCCACCTGCTCGAGCGCATGGAGCAGGAGACCGACAACACCGCCTGGGTCGCGCTGGACTCGCTGTTCCACATCACCATCGCCCAGGCCTCGGGAAACCCGGTCTTCGGCAAGGTCATCGAGGAGATCCGGGACGCGCTGGCAAGGCAGTCCTCGCTGCTGAACCAGCTCGGCGACCGGCGCAGCGGCTCCAACACCGAGCACCGGGAGATCGTCGAGGCGATCTCCGGGGGTTCGCAGGAGGCGGCCACCAGGGCGATGGCGTTCCACCTCGAACACGTCGAGGCAGCGCTGACCAGCATCGTCACCAACAAGAACGGGCGGCGACCCCGCGAGCAGAACGGAAAGTCCTGACACCGTGACCGAACAAACCACCACGCGGGCCGCCGAGCGCCCGAAGTCCCCCTTCGACGCCGGCGACGCGGGCTACAGCAAGTCGCTCAAGACCCGCCACATCAACATGATCGCCATCGGCGGCGCGATCGGCACCGGACTGTTCCTCGGAGCCGGCGGCAGGCTGGCCACGGCCGGGCCCGCGCTGGCCATCGTCTACGCGGTGTGCGGGCTGTTCGCCTTCTTCGTCGTGCGGTCGCTGGGCGAGCTGATCCTGTACCGGCCGTCCTCGGGCGCCTTCGTGTCCTACGCCCGCGAGTTCATGGGTGAGAAGGGCGCCTACACCGCGGGCTGGATGCACTTCCTGAACTGGTCGACCACCGGCATCGCCGACATCACCGCGATCGCGCTCTACGCGCACTTCTGGGCGGCGTTCACCCCGATCCCGCAGTGGGTGCTCGCGCTGATCGCGCTGGCGATCGTGCTCTCCATCAACCTGGTCTCGGTGAAGCTGTTCGGCGAGCTGGAGTTCTGGTTCGCCATCATCAAGGTCGCCGCGCTGGTGCTGTTCATGGTCGTCGGGATCTTCCTGCTGGTCACCCAGCACCCGATCGACGGCGCCACGCCCGGACCGCAGCTGATCGCCGACAACGGCGGCGTCTTCCCCGGCGGCGTGCTGCCGATGGTGCTGATCATGCAGGGCGTCATCTTCGCCTACGCCGCGATCGAGCTGGTGGGCGTCGCCGCGGGCGAGACCGAGAACCCCGAGAAGGTCATGCCCAAGGCGATCAACTCCATCATGTGGCGGATCGCGCTGTTCTACGTCGGCTCGGTGGTCCTGCTGGCGATGCTCATGCCCTGGGACGCCTACAGCAAGGCCGAGAGCCCCTTCGTCACCGTGCTCTCCCACATCGGCGTGCCGTACGCGGGCGACGTGATGAACCTGGTGGTGCTCACCGCCGCGATGTCCAGCCTCAACTCCGGGCTGTACTCCACCGGCCGCATCCTGCGCTCGATGTCGATGGCGGGTTCGGCGCCGAAGTTCACCGGCGCGATGAACAAGAACCAGGTGCCCTACGGCGGCATCATGCTCACCGCGGCGGTCTGCGTCATCGGCGTCGGACTGAACTACCTGGTGCCCGCCGAGGCGTTCGAGATCGTGCTGAACTTCGCCTCGCTGGGCATTCTCGGCACCTGGGCGATCATCGTGCTCTCGCACCTGCTGTTCGTGCGCAAGGCCCAGCGCGGCGAGGTGACCCGGCCGAGCTACCGGCTGCCGTTCTCCCCGTACACCGAGATCGTCACGCTGGCGTTCCTGGCGTCGGTGGTGGTGCTGATGGGCTTCGACGAGGTCGGCCGGATCACCCTGATGTGCCTGCCGCTGATCGTGCTCGCGCTGGTCGTCGGCTGGTTCGGTGTGCGCAAGCGGATCAACACCGCGGTGCTGGAGGACGCCGAATGAGTGCAGCGGCGCCGATCGGGGTGCCGGGGCACGTGCCGCTGGTGCACCTGTTGCGCGACGGTCTCGTGGAGGGCGTCCACCACGGCTCGGTGGTCGTGGTCGGCCCGGCCGGGTCGGTGCTGTTCCAGGCGGGCGATGCGGACACGGCGTTCTACCCGCGTTCGACTGCCAAGCCGATGCAGGCGGTGGCGATGGTCCGGCTCGGGCTGTCGCTGCCGCCGGACCTGCTCGCGCTGACCGCGGCCAGCCACTCCGGGGAGCGGGTGCACCTGGAGGGCACGCGCCGCATCCTCGACGCGGGCGGGTTCGGCGAATCCGACCTCGCCAACCCGGCCGACCTGCCCTACGACCCGGTCGAGCGGGCGAGCTGGGTGGCCGACGGGCGTTCGGCCCGCAAGCTGGCGCACAACTGCTCGGGCAAGCACGCGGCGATGCTGGACACCGCGCGCCGCAACGGCTGGTCCACCGCGGACTACCTCGACCCGGCCCACCCGCTGCAACGCGAGGTGGCCGCAACGGTGGAGGAGCTGACCGGCGAGGCGGTCGCGCACGTGGCCACCGACGGCTGCGGGGCGCCGCTGTTCTCGGTGTCGCTGCGCGGGCTGGCCACCGCCGCTGGCCGGATCGCCGCCGCACCCGCGGGCAGTCCGGCCCACCGGGTCGCCGAGGCGATCCGGGCGCATCCGGAGATGGTGGCGGGCAGCAGGCGCGACGTCACCGCTCTGATGCGGGAGGTCCCGGGGCTGATCGCCAAGGACGGCTTCGAGGCGGTGCAGGTCGCGGCGCTGCCCGACGGCACCGCGGTCGCGGTCAAGATCGCCGACGGGTCGGACCGGGCGCGGCCGCCGGTCACCGCCGCCGCCCTCGCCCTGGCAGGGGTGGACGCGGGCGCGCTCGCCGGTTTCGCCGGGCCGGGCGGCCCCGACGGGCTGGAAGTGGTCGGCGCCCTCGCCGGCGCGCTGCGCGCAGCCGCATGAGCACCGGTGGCGGGTCCCCGCGACCCGCCACCGGCCACCATCGCCGTCAGGCCAAGGCGTGTCGCAGGGTCATTTCGGCAGTTTGTTCTCCCGCGCTCTGGGCGTGTGCAGCGACCGCCTGTCGTCCTCGTCCTCGTGGTCGTGCTGCTGGGAGTGCGCTTCCGATCGGGTTCCCCGGTCGGGATCACCACTCCCCTCGCACGGGCCCGGTGGGCTTTCGGCGCGCGGACGGCTGTGGATCGACTCGGCGCCCGAGGTGCTCCCGGCGATCGCGGGAGCGCCGCACACGGGCGCCAGCGCAGCGGTCAGCGCCATGGCGAGCACACCGGTGGTGAGCAGAACCCGAGGAGATCCGGTCGTCGCTTCGGAATGCGGCGAAAGATTTCGTTCTGAACGCACAAGCAACCCCGTGGTGGTGAACGAGTCGCGACGCGGAACGGATTTCCCGCGCAGTGCGCGGGTTGTTCACGTCGCCGGTCGGTTGAACTGCTGGTTCAGCGCGCCTTTTCCCCACTGTTCGACGCACTTAGGGCGCTGTCCACCGCGGGAGACGAGTCCTGCGACACATCGGCGACGTGATCTGTTCCGCCGACCACAAATCCGCCGGAGCGGCAACGAATTCCGAGATCGGGACGATTCCGCCGCGACCACAGCGAGGCGACAAAACCGCAGGTGCCGCAACGATCGGCGGTGGCGGGTCTCCGCGACCCGCCACCGGGATCAGGACACCTCGAGCACGAGCTTGCCGCGGGTGCGCCCCTCCTGGCTGAGCCGGAACGCCTCGGCCGCCGAGGACAGCGGCAGCACCCGGTCGACGTTCACCGCGAGCTTCCCGGCGTCGGCCAGCCGCGCGAGCTCGGTCAGGTCGGCCGAGTCCGGCCGCACGTAGTGGTACATGCCGCCGGCTTCCTTCACCCCGGGGTCGACGATGGAAACCACCCGGCGCGGCGACTTCAGCAACGACTGCGACACCGCCACGGCGTCGCCGCCGGCGAAGTCCAGCGCGATGTCCACCCCGTCCGGCGCGAGCTTCCGAACGCGCTCGGCCAGCCCCTCGCCGTAGGTCACCGGCTCGGCGCCCAGCTCGCGCAGGAAGTCGTGGTTGCGCTCGCTGGCCGTGCCGATGACGCGCAGGCCCTTGGCGGCGGCGATCTGCACTCCGAACGAGCCGACCCCGCCGGCCGCCGCGTGCACCAGCACCGTCTCGCCTCCGGCGGCCTCCACCCGCGCCAGCGACTGGTACGCGGTGAGCCCGGCCAGCGGCAGGCCGGCGGCCTGGTGCCAGTCCAGCGCCGCGGGCTTTCGGGCGAGGGTGCGCACCGGAGCGGAGACGAGCTCGGCGAACGTGCCGTGCTGGACCTCGTCCTTGCGCACGTACCCGATCACCTCGTCACCAGGCTCGTACTCCCAGACCGCCAGGCCGACCTGTTCGACCACACCCGCGACGTCCCAGCCGGGGACGATCGGGAAGTGCACGTTGAGCAACGGGTCGAGCGCGCCGCTGAGGATCTTCCAGTCGACCGGGTTCACGCCCGCGGACTTCACCCGCACCAGCACCTCGTCCGGACCGACCTTCGGATCGGGCACATCGGTGAACCGCAGTTCCTCGGGACCGCCGTACTGCAGCGCTGCAATCGCCTTCATGCCCGGCACAACCTGGCGTCCGCGGCGATCATTCCCGCTCGCGGGATCGGTGTAGTGACAGCCGTGCGCACCGCCCGTAGAGTCTGCGTTCACGTGATGGAAGCCACTTCACGTTCGTGAAGGAGTGACCCGGTGGCGCTGCAGAACCTGGACGAGCTGGCATTCCGACTCCACGCCGACGACGACGTCGTGATCGCCAAAGCCGACGTCGAGCCCGGCTCGTACTCCCGCGGCGGCACCGCCGTCGAGGTCCCCGGCGAGGTGCCGCGCGGCCACAAGCTGGCCACGGTCACCATCGAAGCGGGCGACCCGGTCCGCAAGTACGGCCAGATCATCGGTTTCGCCACGCGCGCGATCCGTCCCGGCGAGCACGTGCACACCCACAACGTCCAGTACCAGGAGTTCCAGCGCGACCACGCCTTCGGCGTGGACAGCAGGCCGACCGAGTACGTGCCCGAGGAGCGGCGCGCCACCTTCCAGGGCTACGTGCGCCCCGACGGCAGGGTCGGCACCCGCAACTACCTGGGCGTGATCACCTCGGTGAACTGCTCGGCCACGGCGGCCAAGATGATCGCCAGGCAGGTCGAGGCGTCCGGGATGCTCGACGACTTCCCCAACGTCGACGGGGTGTGCGCGCTGACCCACACGCTGGGGTGCGGCAGCGGCGGTCCGGGCAACGAGGGCTTCGAGGTGCTGCGCCGGGCGCTGGTCGGCTACGCCGGGCACCCGAACTTCGCCGGGCTGCTGGTGATCGGGCTGGGCTGCGAGGTCAACCAGGTCCGCGACCTCACCGAGATGCTGAAGCTGCCCGAGGGCATGCCCGTGCACGCGATGACGATCCAGGAGCTCGGCGGCACGCGGAAGACCGTCGCCGAGGGCGTGCGGCGCATCACCGAGATGCTGCCGGTGGCAAACCGGAACCGGCGGCGCGCTGTGCCAGCCTCCGAGCTGGTGATGGCCATGGAATGCGGCGGTTCCGACGCCTACTCCGGCATCACCGCCAACCCCGCCCTGGGCGCCGCCGCCGACCTGCTGGTCCGCCACGGCGGCACCGCCGTCTTCGGCGAGACGACCGAGATCTACGGCGCCGAACACCTGCTCACCCGGCGCGCGGTCAGCCGCGAGGTCGGCGAGAAGCTGCTGGAGCGCATCGCGTGGTGGGAGTCCTACGTCCAGCGCGACGGCAGCTCGATCAACAACAACCCCTCCCCCGGCAACAAGGCGGGCGGGCTGACCACGATCCTGGAGAAGTCCCTGGGCGCCGCGGCCAAGGGCGGCACGACCGACCTGTGCGACGTGGTGCGCTACGCCGAACCGGTCACCGCCAGGGGCCTGGTGTTCATGGACACCCCCGGCTACGACCCGGTCAACGCGACCGGCCTGATCGCGGGCGGGGCGCAGCTGATGTGCTTCACCACCGGGCGCGGCTCGGCCTTCGGCTGCAAGCCCGCGCCGAGCCTCAAGCTCGCCACCAACACCCCGCTCTACGAGCGGATGACCGACGACATGGACATCAACTGCGGGACCATCGCCGACGGGCACTCGGACGTCGAGGAGATGGGGCGGGTGATCTTCGAGCGCGTCCTCGCGGTCGCCTCCGGCGAGGCCACCAAGAGCGAGGAGCTCGGCTACGGCGACGAGGAGTTCGTGCCCTGGCACCTGTCCACGGTGCTCTGACGCGGCCACTGCCGGGGTCACTGCTCTGATCCGATCACCGCGCTGATCCGGCCACCGATGCCCTGACCACTCGATCGAGTGATGCGGGTCAAGGGCCTGGCGCGGATGTCGACTGCTCTGCCGAGGGGTGTCGCCGCGCGCGGCACCTCCGGTCCGCCGACTCCGTCCGATGGGCAGTTTGCCGACATGCGCGTCCTGTTCACCACCACGCCCGGCCGCGGTCACTTCTTCCCGATGGTTCCCCTCGCCTGGGCCCTGCGCTGCGCGGGGCATCAGGTCCTCGTCGCCGCGCCGCCCCAGATCGCCGAGTCCGTCCGCGCTGCGGGGCTTGAGCACGTCCCGGTGGGTGGCGGCGCCCCGGACGCCGGGCGGTACCGGGAGTTCACCGCCGAGCCGTGGGCCGTGCTCGCCGAACACGCGGTCGACGAGACCGCCGATCTCGTCGCGCGGTGGTTTCCGGACCTGGTGGTCTGCGATTACGCCGAGCTCGCCGGTCCGGTCGCGGCCGCGGTGCACGAGGTTCCCGCGGTCTCGCACCACTGGGGCCTGCACCTCTCCGACGAGTCGGTGCGCCGGCTCTTCTCCGGTGCTGCCGCCATCCGGTTGCGCAGGCTGCACGCGCGGTTCGGGTTATCCGACAAGGATGCCGCGCCCGAGCTCGTCGTCGACCTGTGCCCGCCGAGCCTGGCCCGCTTCGACCGCAGGGGATGGCTGCCGATGCGCCACATCCCCTACGGCGGGGCGGGAATTCCGCCGCCGTGGCTGTGGGAGCCGCGCGATCGGCCGCGGATCTGCGTGTCCATGGGCGGTGTGCCCGCCGAGGTGGTGCACGAGACGATGCGAGGACTGGCCTGCGCGGAGGCCGAGATCGTGCTCACCGGCTCTGACGTTCCGGCCGACCTGCCCGGTGTCCGCGCCGTCGGCTGGCTTCCGCACGACCAGCTGTTACCGACCTGCGACGCGGTGGTGCACCACGGCGGCTCCGGCACCGCGATGAACTCCCTGCTGTGCGGTCTGCCGCAACTGGTGCTGCCGCACGCGGGCGAGCAGTTCGAGAACGCCGAGCGGCTGGTGGCGGCGGGCGTGGCCCGGCAGGTCGGCCGGGGCGAGCGCGACGCCAGGACGCTGGGCGCCGCGCTCGAGCAGCTGCTCGAGGACCCGTCCTACCGCGACCGGGCCCTTCGGGTCAGGTCGGAGATCGAGTCGATGCCCGCGCCCGGCGAGGTCGTGCTGGCCCTGGAGGCGCACGCCGAGTCGCCGCCGGCGCTGACGCCGATCCGGTAGGGGCTGCTTCGCAGGCGGCGTGGGACCCGGCCCGCACCGCTGCGCGAACATTCCTACCGCGACGCAGCCGTGGCGAGCCGCGGCAGGTCCCAGCGCTGGCGCCGCAGCGACACCGGCACCTCGTCGCCGCGCGCCTGAGCCTCCAGCACGACCGCGCGGGCCCGGCGCCACCACACGAAGGTGCGCCACGACGCGAGCAGGAGCATCGCGGGCAGCGCGAGCATCGCGACGCGGTAGGCGTCGACCCCGGGCATGCCCTGCACCCCGTCGAGCAAGAGTCCCACCAGCGCCACGCCGAGCGCGGTGGCCGAGTGCCCGCCCGCGTTGGCGACTCCGGTCGCGGTGCCGACCTGCTGGATGGGGTTGTAGTCGCGCACCAGAGCGAAGGCGATCGACGACACCGGGACGCCCAGGGCGAACACCGTGAACGCGACCATCACGAAGGTCAGCGGCGGGGTCCCGCCGGGCCAGCCGAGCAGCGCCGTCCAGGTCAGCGCGCTGATCACCAGGTAACCGACCACGATCGGCATCCGGCACTCCGGGCGCCGCCCGATCAGCGCGCCGACCACGGGGCCGCCGACGACCTGGCCGATGATCAGCACGCTCAGCAACGCGCTCGCGGTCGCGGGCGCGACGCCGAGCCCCTCGACGAGGTACGGGAATCCCCAGAGCAGGGTCAGCGCGCCCGCGGCGAACAGCGTGCCGAAGTGCACCCAGAACGCCAGCCGCGTGCCCGGGACCGCCCACGCCGCGCGCACCCGCGCCATGGTCGCCGCGGCACCGCTCGGGCGACCGGCGGTGCTCGAGGTGCGGGGGTCGCGCACGAAACCGAAGGTGATCGCGGCATAACCGGCGGTCAGCGCGCCCACCAGCAGGAAGGTCGGCGTCCAGCCCATACCCTCCAGCGCCAGCGTGAGCGGGAAGGTCGCGGCCACGCCGCCCAGCGCGCCCAGCGCGCTGGAGATCGTGGCGACCAGCGCGTAGCGGCGGGCCGAGAAGCTGGTGGCGACCAGCCGCAGGATGCTCACCCAGGTCAGCGCGTCGCCGACGCCCAGCACCCCGCGCGCCAGCAGCGCCATCGGGTAGGAGGCGGCGACGGCGAAGAGGATCTGGCCGGCACCGAGCAGCAGCACCGCCACCGTGACCACCCGCCGCGGCCCGAACCGGTCGGCCAGCAGACCGGTGGGGATCTGCATTGCCGCGTAGATGCTCATCTGCAGCACCGTGAAGGCGCTCAGCGCGGCGGGCCCGACGTCGAAGCGGTCGAGCGCCAGCGGGCCTGCCACCCCCAGGCTGCCCCTGTGGAACACCGCGGCGAGATAGGCGATCACCGCCGCGCCCCAGATCCACCACGCCCGACTCTCCGGTCGGTCGGCAGCCACGGGAGACCTCCTTCTTCCTGGTTCAGCAGATGTCCGGGCGGCGAGAAACCGCGGTTGTCTTTCTTCCACCTTGTTCTTCGGTGCGGTGTCGCGTCGGGTTACACCATCGCGACGTGTACTGCGACACACCGGTATTACATTTTCCCTGGCGTGCGCCCGAGAAGCAAATCCGAGTCCATCCACTGTGGACAATTTTTCCGCCGGGTGACGGGAAGGTGGAATGCCCGGCGGGTATCGGCGCGGTGAAAACGCGCCGATCAGCGCGTTGACCTGCGCTTTGGCACGATTGTGACGTGGCCGTCCGGATCATGGCCAGGCAACAACAGCGCCTGTCATGCAGCTGCGCATCGGGACAACGAGCCGCGCAGTCGGGTTGATTCGACCAGTGTCATCGGTCACTGCCGGTGGGGCGCGAGCCCGAACCGCCATCGCAGTACAAGATCGTCGGATCGCGGAAATCCGGGCGATGCGATAGGTATGATCCAGGCGACATTGCGGACCCACTGCCCACTTCCCGCGAAGGAGACGTCGAGATGACCGATTCCGAGACGCCCCGGGTGCGGGTGTCCGGGCAGCCGGACGAACTGGACACGACCGTTCCGCACGCGGCACGGGTCTGGAACTACTGGCTGGACGGCAAGGACTACTACACCATCGACCGTCAGGCCGGTGACGAGTTCCTGACCGTGTTCCCGGGCATGAAGGCCGCCGCGCAGGCCAGCCGCGGCTGCCTGGGGCGGATGGTGCGCCACATGGTGACCGAGGGCGGCGTGCGGCAGTTCCTCGATGTCGGCACCGGTCTTCCCACCGCGGAGAACACCCACGACATCGCGCAGCGGGCCGACCCGGCCTGCCGGATCGTCTACGTGGACAACGACCCCCTCGTGCTCGCCCACGCCCGCGCTCTGCTGACCAGCACGCCCGAAGGCGCGACCTGGTACGTGCACGCCGACATCCGTGAGCCCGGCACGATCGTCGACGTGGCCGGCGACATCCTCGACCTCACCCGTCCGGTCGGCCTGATGCTGTTCGGCATCCTGGGTCTCATCCCCGAGTACGAGCGCGCGAGGTCCGTTGTGGACACTCTCGTCGACGCGCTGCCCTCGGGCTCCTACCTCGCGCTGTTCGACGTCGACGACACCGATCCGGCTGCCGTCGGCGCGGCCGCGCGGTACGCGGAGTCGGGCGCGATCCCCTACAACCACCGCAGCCCCGAGCAGATCGCCGGGTACTTCTCCGGCCTGGAGCTGGTCGACCCCGGCGTGGTGCGGTGCGGGCAGTGGCGGCCGGAGGGACCGGCACCGGCCGGTCCGGAGACCACCACCCGCGCTGGGCTCGCCCGCAAGCCCTGAGCCACCACCTGGACCACGCGCAGATACCACCGCCTGCCTGGACACCCGCCCCAGCGGCAGTGCGGCTAGCCGCGCGAAGCCGCCTCCAGGAGTTCGCGCAGGATGGCCTCGGCGTGGGTCCACAGCACCGAACCTCCGGCGTCCGGCAGGAGGTGGCGTGTGGCGCCGGGGATGCGCCCGGCAAGGCTCGCACCGAGGTCGGGTGAGTGCACCGGGCTGGTGTCGTGCTCGCCGTACCAGAGGTGCACCGGCACGGTGATGTCCTCGACAGCGAAGGGCCAATGGCCCAGGACCAGCACCGTGTCACGGGCGTAGCCCGCGGGGCCCTGGGCGAATCCCCCGGACATCGCGCGGCGCAACGCTGCTTCGAAGTCGGGCCGGCAGTAAACGGCTCGGTCCACTTCGGAGCTGTCCGCGATGATCATGTCCCACATCGCGTCCACATCGCCGAAGCCGGCGAAGGACTCCTCGGACCTCCGGGGATCGGCAAGCACCGACCCCACGGTCTCCGCAACCCGCGCCTCAAGCTCGCCGATGAAGCGCGGCAGCTCGTCCCCTCCTGCCACGACCGCGGCCGCCACCGCGACGCCCCGCGCAGCGCACGCGAGCGCGAACGGCCCGCCGGTCGAGTACCCCACCACCGGCAGGGCCGGCAGCTCGCGCCGCTCGGCGAAGTCCTGGACGTCGTCGGCGAAGTCGAGCAGCGTCCGGCCGGGTGCCGGGTCGGAGACCCCGAGGCCGGGGCGGTCGACCGAGATCAGCCGGACACCGAGCGCGTCGACGACGTCGGCGCCGAAGCCGAGGGTCCTGCTCTGCGCCGCTCCGGGGCACAGCAGCACCGCGGTCCCGTCCGCGGGTCCCCACTCCGCCCAGCCCAGCACCCGGCCGCCGCCCAGCTCGGTGCGTCCGAGCCGGGCGGGTTCGTCGATCCCGATCCGCATCCGGCCATGCTCGCGCGGCGCCGAGTCAGGACGCACCTGATTAACGCGCGCCCATCCGACCAAGGCCGCCTATGAACTGGCGGCGGGTGCGAACGGGACGCTCGGTGCGTCCTGCTCGACTCCGGCCGGGTGCTGCCAGAGGCCCTTGCGGGCCAGGATCGGCAGCACACCCTCACCGAACCAGTACGCCTCCTCCAGGTGCGGGTGGCCGGAGAGCACGAACTCGTCGATGCCGACGGCGTGGTACTCCTCGATGCGCTCGGCGATCTCGGCGTGGCTGCCCACCAGCGCGGTCCCCGCACCGCCGCGCACCAGCCCGACGCCGGCCCACAGGTTCGGGTAGATCTCCAGGTCCGAGGTGGAACCGCCGTGCAACGCCAGCATCCGCTTCTGGCCCTCGGACTCGCTGCGGCCCAGGCCGCTCTGCACGCGCTCGATGGTCTCCGGGTCCAGCGCGTCGAGCAGCCGCCGGGCCTCGGCCCAGGCCTGCTCGGCGGTGTCGCGGCTGATGACGTGCAGGCGGATGCCGAAGCGGGGGCTGCGGCCCTGCTCCGCGGCGAGCTTGCGGACCCACGCGATCTTCTCGGCGACCTGCGCGGGCGGCTCGCCCCACGTCAGGTAGACGTCGGCGTGCTTGGCCGCGACGTCGCCCGCGGCGGGCGAGGAACCTCCGAAGTACACCTGCGGCACCGGGTCCGGCGTGCGCTGGAGCTGCGCGCCCTCGACCTGCACGTGCTCGCCGGTGAAGTCGACCCGCTGTCCGCGCCACAGCTCGCGCACCACGTGCAGGAACTCGTCGGTCCTGGCGTAGCGGGCGTTCTTGTCGAGGAAGTCGCCGTAGGCGCGCTGCTCCTGGCTCTCGCCGCCGGTGACCACGTTCAGCAGCAGCCGGCCGCCGGAGTGGCGCTGGAAGGTGGCCGCCATCTGCGCGCCGAGCGTCGGCGAGAGCAGGCCGGGGCGGAAGGCCACGAGGAACTTCAGCCGCTCGGTGACCTCGGTGAGCATCGCGGTCGACAGCCACGCGTCCTCGCACCACGCGCCGGTCGGCGTCAGGGCGCCGACGAAGCCGAGCTGTTCGGCGCTGCGCGCGATCTGGCCGAGGTAGGCGAGGGTGGCGGGCCGGGCGCTGGACGCGCTGTGGACGGACACGCCGTGGCCACCACCCACGAGGTGGCGGCTGTCGCCGTAGGTGGGCAGGAACCAGTGGAAGGTGAGCGGGCTGGACACGCGGTCCTCCTGTGTTGTGCCGGTGCTTGGCCTGCGGACGTCGGCTCACTGGCTGCGATGTCCGCAGTGGACGGACGGGTCCCCGGTCGCGGAAACCCGGTTCAGGTCACCGGCGACACGCCTGCGTCGTGACGCGGAGGAAGTCCACGTGACGACGTTTGGTAAGCAGCGCGCTCATCACGTGTTCATCGCAACACCGGCGCGAACACCGTGTCAACGCGGTCCCAGCACGCGGACGGCGCCGGCGCACGCCAGGTGGAACCGATCGCCGGTCCCCGGCGTCGGAAGCAACGCGGGACCGGGAGGGTGCCTGCGGTGAAGAGGAGATCGCCGATGCGTCGCCGTCGTGTTGCCGGGCTGTTGCTGGTCGTCCTGCCGCTCTTGGGGTGCGGCAAGGCCGAACCCGTCCCGCCCGGCGGACCGGTGGTGCACTCGCACGCACCGGCTCCACCCCCCGCGCCGTCGCCCGCCCCCGCACCGTTCGACCTCGATGCCGCACTGGCGCTGATCGAGCAGCAGGGCTTCACCCCGGAGGTGCCCGAGACCGCGCTGCGGGGGCCGATCCGGGCGATCAGCTCGACGTGCACCGGTAGCGCCAACGGCCGGTGCCGGGCGGTGTTCTTCTTCGACGGGCAGGCGTTCGTGCAGAAGGTCGAGGCCGGGCTGGTGCGCATCCTGGAGCAGGACGGCCGCCAGGTCCGCTTGGAGTTCCCGCAGTACGGGCCCGACGATCCCGGGTGCTGCCCGAGCGGGCAGCCGTCGGTGCACACCATTCGCGTCGACAACGGCGGGTTGGTCGCCGAGCCGCCGGTCGGCTGGGACCCCAACCGCCCGAGCGACTACTGACGGCGGGCCGCCGTCAGTCCGAGACGACCTGCTGGAGGACCGCGCCGAAGATGTCGCGGTCGACGACGGCCGGTTCGGCCGCCAGCCACTCGCCGATCTCGCGCACGAACTGCTCCGGGGTGAGCGGCGCGGCCGCGGCGTCGGGCTGCTCGCCCGTGGTCACCTCGCCGGCCCGGCTCGGGTAGACCACCAGCGCGCCGCGCACCTCGATGTCGGGAACCAGGTCGGCGAACGCCGCGACGCCTTCCGGCAGCCGGGTGCCGCCGCCGCGGAACGGGTGCCCGTTGCGCCACAGGCCGCCGTCCTCGTCGGCGTTGTAGTGCCCCGGCAGCCACCGCTTCGACTCGATCAGCACCAGCCTGCGCCCGCACAGCACGGCGTGGTCGACGTCGGCGAACACCGACTCCGGCCAGGCCAGCCCGTGGAAGATCCGCACGCCCGGCAGCCGCGTCAGGTAGGTGGCCAGCAGTTCGGCGGTGAGCTGCTTGGGCGGCGCGTCGTGCTGGTCGTCGGGTTTGCCGAAGACCTTGCGGCCGCGGAACTCGGCGGCGAACAGCCGGTCGGTCCTGCGGGCGTCCACGAAGCGGCGCAGCAGCAACAGCACCACGACTCCGGCGGCCACCAGCAGCGACAGCCACACCGCCATCAGCACCGCGTCGAGCTCCACCGCCAGACCGGCGAGCAGCAGCAGCGTCCAGCCGCCGAGCAGCCCCAGCACCGGCCCGCTCTCCGGACCGGTCACCGGCACGTACCGGATGCGCTCGCCCGGGTCGACGGTGTCCCACCACGGGATGTCGTCGGGGCTGAGCCTGGGCAGTCCGGGCACGAAGTCCGGATCGTCGCCGAACTCCCGCCGCTGGGCGGTAGCGCGGCGAGTTCTCGGCTTGCGCACCGGCATCGGCATCTCGGCGATGGCACCGGCGCCGTCGTAGTCCGCCCGGCGCACCGGGTCGTTGAGCGTCTCGTATGCCTCCCGCAGGAGCCGGAACGTGCCCGCCGTTCCACCCACGTCCGGATGCATGGTCCGGGCCAGGCTCCGATACGCCGTCTTGATCTCCGCTGCCGTGGCTTCGCGGTCCACACCCAAGAGCTCGTAATAGTCGACGCCGCGCAAGAACTCGCCCACCTCCCAGTACCGGCGCGCACATGATATTGGGCCTTGGAAGATCAAGATCAATCAGATGGGCGGGTGATTATTCGTCGTCGACCTCCAGCAGGTTCTGCCCGGTCCGCACCTCCTCGCCGTCGCTCAGCAGGAAGTGCGCGGCGGTGCCGCTGCTCTCGGCCCTGACCTGGCTGTAGGTCTTCATGGTCTCGATCACGCCGACGGTCTGGCCCGCGTCGACGTGCCCGCCCTCGGCCACGTACGGGTCGGCGTCCGGCGCCGGCCTGCGGTAGAACACGCCTTCGCTGGGTGCTTTCACGGTTGACATGCCTCGTACGGTGCCCCGGGCCAGGCGGGATCGCCACCGCAGCGCCCGCCGGCGTGACACCCGCCCGCGGCTCACGCGGGCCGCGTCCGGACGCGGTATCCGATCAGCCCGCCCACCACCAGCGGGACCCACATCACCAGGACCCGGAACACGACCACGGCAGCCGCGGCGATGCCCACCGGCGTGTCGTAGGAGACCAGCACCGCCGCCGCGCCCACCTCGGCGAAGCCGACCCCTCCCGGCAGCACCCCGACGATGCCGAAGAGCGTGGAGACCGCGTAAGCCACCAGCGCGACCAGGGGGCGGTCACCGGCGCCGACGGCGGCCATCGACGCCCACAGCATGGCCGCGCCGAGCAGGTCGACCGCCACGGCGAAGCACAGCGCGGGCACCGTGGCGCGGGGCGAGTCGCGGATCGCGGCCACCGCGTCGTAGAGCTCGTCGGCGCCACTGGTGTCGTGTGCCCGCGCGGGGCGCCGCAGCACCCGGTCGGCGAGCCGCGCGGGCAGCGTCCACAGCCTGCGGACCACCTCCCTGCTGCGCACCGCCGCGACGATCGCCGCGACCCGGACCACCAGCCCCGCCACGAAGATCACCAGGGCCAGTGACTCGGCGCGGGTGAGCCGCCCGTCGGCGCACACGACCAGGATTCCCGCACCCAGCGTGACTACGAAGGCGACCTCGGCGAGCTGCGCGGCGGCCAGGTACGCCGCGGTGACCCTGCCCTGCGGCAGCCCGCGCTGGCGGGCGTCGTAGGCGAAGGATGCCAACCCCGCGACGTTGCCGGACTTCACCGCCAGGTTCAGCGCGATCGAGGAGAGCGTGACCGGCACCAGGCGGCCGAGTTCGGCGTAGCCGCCCACGCCGACCACGCGCCGGGCGGCGGCATGCAGCAACGTCCAGTTCAGCCACCAGACCATCAGCAGGAGCAGGGCCAGCGACAGCCGGTGGCCGTCGGCCGTGCGCAGCGCCCGCGCCGCCTCCGGGATGTCCTTGCGGTTGGCCCACACCAGCAGGGCCAGCGCGGCCAGCACCGCCAGAGCGGCGGCGAACCGCACCCACCGTTTCCGCACCCGCCTAGCGTCGCAGGTCACCGACGCTCCCGCGCGCACAGCCGAGGCCACTGCGGTCCGATGTGGACTCCCACCGGAGAACCGGGCGACCGCGGGGGCGAGCTCGGGCAGAATGCCGGTGCGGCGTCGAGGCGGAGGCGGTCTGAGATGGAGCGGATCCTGGAAACCGGGCGGATGGTCCTGCGCAGGATCACCGAGGAAGACCGCGACGAGCTGTTCGCGCTGCACAACGACCCCGACGTGATGCGCTACCTCAACGGGGGCAGGCCGGTGCCCGCCGAGCGCGTCGACCACGAGCTCCAGCGCATGCTCGGCTGGTACGAGCGCGGGCCCTTCGGCTACTGGCCCGCGATCGAGAAGGCCACCGGAAGGTTCCTGGGCTGGTTCCTGCTCCGCCCGCGGGAGCTCGACGAACCGGGCACCGTCGAGCTCGGCTACCGGCTGCACAAGGCGGCGTGGGGCCGGGGCTACGCCACCGAGGGCTCGCTCGCGCTGATCCGCAAGGGCTTCACCGAGCTGGGTGTGCGCCGGGTGTACGCGCACACGATGACGGTGAACAAGGGCTCCCGGCGGGTGATGGAGAAGGCCGGGTTGCGCTACGTCCGGACCTTCGACGGCGACCTCGACGAGCCGATCGCCGGGTCCGAGCACGGCGAGGTCGAGTACGCCCTCGACCTCGACGAGTGGCGGCGCGGCACCGGCGAACACACCACCGGGTGAGGCCGGGAGCCCGGCCCGGAATGCGAAAAACCCGCTGACCTGGTGCAGGTCAGCGGGTCTCCCACGCGGACGGCCGAAACGACCGGTGGCCGTTCCTCCCTTTTGGCCGCCCCGAAAGCCGCTCGCGGACCAGATGGCGCCGGTACCGCCTGCGGCTAGTCTCTGCCGGCCCCCGGGTGCGCCGCGGCCCACCGGAAGGGCACCCGGATTCTATCCGGTGTAGCCGGTTTCGCCGAGTGCGACGTTCGCCCGGGCGTGGCGCGGCCGGCAGGACGCCGGTCCCGCCTCAGCTGTTGGCGGGGAAGCCGAGGTCGATGCCGCCGTCGCTGGGGTCGGGCCAGCGGGTGGTGACGACCTTGCCCCGGGTGTAGAAGTGGATGCCGTCGTTGCCGTAGATGTGGTGGTCGCCGAACAGGGAGTCCTTCCAGCCGCCGAAGGAGTGGTAGCCCACCGGCACGGGGATGGGGACGTTGATGCCGACCATGCCGGCTTCGACCTCGAGCTTGAAGCGGCGGGCGGCGCCGCCGTCGCGGGTGAACAGCGCGGTGCCGTTGCCCCACTGGGAGGAGTTGATCAGCTCCAGGGCGTGCTCGTAGCTGTCGGCGCGCACCACCGCCAGCACCGGGCCGAAGATCTCGTCCTGGTAGGCGCTCATCTCGGGGGTGACCTTGTCCAGCAGGCTGACCCCGACGAAGAACCCGTCCTGGTGTCCCTCCACCTGGAGGTCGGTGCCGTCGACGACGACCTCGGCGCCCTGCTCACGGGCCTGGGGCACGTAGGAGGCGACCTTGTCGCGGTGGGCGGCGGTGACCAGCGGCCCCATCTCGGAGGCGGGGTCGGTGCCGGGGCCGATGCGCAGGTTGCGGGCGCGGTCGGCGATCTTGGCGACCAGCTCGTCGCCGACCGGGTCGACGGCCACGACCACGGAGATGGCCATGCAGCGTTCCCCGGCCGAGCCGTAGGCGGCCGAGACCGCGGCGTCGGCGGCGTGGTCCAGGTCGGCGTCGGGCAGCACCAGCATGTGGTTCTTGGCCCCGCCAAGGGCCTGCACCCGCTTGCCGTGGGTGGCGGCGGTGTCGTGGACGTAGCGGGCGATCGGGGTCGACCCCACGAACGACACGGCCTTGATGTCGGGGTGGGTCAGCAGCCGGTCCACGGCCTCCTTGTCGCCGTTGACCAGGTTGAGCACCCCGTCGGGGACGCCGGCCTGGGTGGCCAGCTCGACCAGCCGGACGGTGGCCGAGGGGTCCTTCTCGCTGGGCTTGAGCACCATGGTGTTGCCGCAGGCGATCGCGACGGGGAACATCCACATCGGGACCATGGCGGGGAAGTTGAACGGGGTGATCCCGGCGACCACGCCCAGGGGCTGGCGGATCGACTCCACGTCGACCCGGCTGGAGACCTGGGTGGAGAGCTCGCCCTTGAGCAGCTGCGGGATCGAGCAGGCCAGTTCCACGATCTCCAGGCCGCGGGCGACCTCGCCGAGGGCGTCGGAGTGGACCTTGCCGTGCTCGGCGGTGATCAGCGAGGCGATCTCGTCGCGGTGCTGGTGCACGAGCTCGCGGTAGCGGAACAGGATCTGGGTGCGCTTGGACAGCGACACCTGCCCCCACTCGGTGAACGCCTTGGCCGCCGCGGCCACCGCGTTGTCCACCTCGCCCACACCGGCCAGAGCGACCTGGCCGGTCTGGGCACCCGTGGCGGGGTTGGTCACGGCGCCGAAACGACCCGAGGTCCCCTCGACCCCCGCACCGTCAATCCAATGCTGAATGGTCTTCAAAGCAGTTCCTTCACGTCCGTCGTGGGTGGTTACAGGTGGTTGCGGCGTTCCCGGAGGTTCTCCTCGTAGCGCTTGCGCGCCAGCTGGGTGCTCTGCCGGGTCGACACCTCGGCGACGGGCACGTCCCACCACGCCTCCGGGGGCAGCTGCGCCTTGGCCGGGTCGGTCTCGACGTAGACGGCGGTCGGCCGGGCCGAGGCGCGGGACTCGCGCAGCGCGTCGCGGAGCTCGTCCACGGTCGTGGCCCGCAGGACGTCCATGCCCAGGCTCGCGGCGTTGGCGGCCAGGTCGACCGGCAGCGGCTCACCGGAGAACGTCCCGTCCTCGTCGCGGTAGCGGTAGGCGGTGCCGAACCGCTCGCCCCCGACCTTCTCGGAGAGCCCGCCGATCGAGGCGTAGCCGTGGTTCTGCACGACCACCAGGTTGATCTTGATGCCTTCCTGCACGGCGGTGACCAGCTCGGTCGGCATCATCAGGTACGTACCGTCGCCGACCAGCGCGAACACCTCGCGCTGCTGGTCGGCCAGCCGGGCGCCGAGCGCGGCCGGGATCTCGTAGCCCATGCACGAGTAGCCGTACTCCACGTGGTACTGGCGGGGGTCCTTGGCCCGCCACAGCTTGTTCAGGTCCTCGGGCATCGACCCGGCGGCGTTGATCACCACGTCGGTGTCGGCCAGCACCTCGTCCATGACCCCGAGCACCTCGGCCTGGCCGGGACGCTCACCGCCGTCGGCGGCCTTGGTGGTGCGCTCGACGACCTCCGCCCAGCGCCGCTGGCCCTCGCGGTACTCGCGCACGTAGTCGTCGGACACGCGGTGCCCGTCGAGTTCGCGGGTCAGGGCCCGCAGGCTCTCCCGGGCGTCGCCGACGACCGGTGTGGCCGCCTGCTTGACGGCGTCGTGGCCGGTGATGTTGATGTTGACGAACCGCACGTCCGGGTTGGCGAACAGGGTCCGCGAGGCGGTGGTGAAGTCCGAGTAGCGGGTGCCGACGCCGATGACCAGGTCGGCCTGCCTTGCGATGTCGTCGGAGACCGAGGTGCCGGTGTGGCCGATCGAGCCGAGCTCGGCGGGGTCGTCGTGGCGCAGCGAACCGCGCCCGGCCTGGGTCTCGGAAACCGGGATCCCGGTCGCCTCGGCGAACTCGCGCAACGCGTCCTCGGCGGCGCTGTGGTGCACGCCCCCGCCCGCGATGACCAGCGGCCTGCGGGCCTCGCGGATGCGCTGCGCGGCGTCGGTCACCGAGCGCGGGTCGGCCAGCGGCCGGTGCACCCGCCACACCCGCTCGGCGAAGAACTCCTCCGGCCAGTCGTGGGCCTCGGCCTGCACGTCCTGGGGCAGCGCCAGCGTCACCGCGCCGGTCTCCACCGGGTCGGTGAGCACCCGCATGGCGTCCAGCGCGGAGGCCACCAGCGCCTCCGGCCGCCAGATGCGGTCGAAGTAGCGCGAGACCGGGCGCAGGCAGTCGTTCACGCTGACGTCGCGGGCGTGCGGCAGTTCCAGCTGCTGCAACACCGGGTCGGCGGGCCGGGTGGCGAAGACGTCACCGGGCAGCAGCAGCACGGGCAGGTGGTTGATGGTGGCCAGCGCGGCCCCGGTCACCAGGTTCGTCGCGCCCGGACCGATCGAGGTCGTGCAGGCGTAGGTGGACATCCGGCCGCTCTGGCGGGCGTAGCCGACCGCGGCGTGCACCATCGACTGCTCGTTGCGCCCCTGCAGGTAGGGCATGTCCGGCCCGGCCTCCAGCAGGGCCTGCCCGACGCCGGCGACGTTGCCGTGGCCGAAGATCCCCCAGCAGCCGGCGATCAGCCGCTGCCGCGTGCCGTCGCGCTCGGTGTACTGGTTCGCCAGGAAGCGCACCAGCGCCTGCGCGACGGTCAGCCGTCGAGTACCGCTCATCGTTCCTCCACCCCGCACAGCGGGTCGCTCGATCCCGTTCGGCCGCAAGAGAGCCCGCCCGTCATCACTGACCGCCCTCCGGGGCGGTGTAGAGGGGCAGCCGGGAGTCGACCGGCTGGTCGCCCCAGGTGCCCCTGACCCACGCGTGCGCGGGGTCGTCGCAGATCAGCCAGGCCCGGTCGGGGGAAGGGCCTGCCATCACGTTCAGGTAGTACATGTCGTATCCGGGCACCGCCATCGACGGGCCGTGCCAGCCGTCGGGGATCAGCACCACGTCGCCGTCGCGCACCTCGGCGAGCACGTCGGTGGTGTGGTCGGGCCCCGAGGGGTAGACGCGCTGGTAGCCGACGCCTTCGGCGCCCGCGATCTCGAAGTAGTAGATCTCCTCCAGCTGCGACTCCCCTTCCCGCTCGGTGTCGTGCTTGTGCGGCGGGAAGGAGGACCAGTTGCCGGACGGGGTCAGCACCTCGACGGCGATCAGCCGGTCGGCCTCGAACACGTGCGCGGCGCCGAAGTTGTTGACCTGCCTGCTGGCCTGGCCCGCGCCGCGCAGCTCGACGGGCACGCCCGAGGCGGGACCGTAGCGCGCGGGCAGCCTGCGCTCGCACTTCGCGCCGGTCAGGGCGAACCGGCCGCCCTCGGCGGAGGTGATGGCGACGTCGGCGTCGCGCGGCACGTAGGCGAAGTCGGTCACGCCCTTGAACACGCTCTCCCGGCCGTCGAGCCGGAACGTCTCGCCGTCGCAGGAGACCTCGCAGCCGCCCGACAGCGGCAGCACGATCCACTCGCTGTCCCCTGTGGACAGCTCGTGCCGCCGGCCCGCGGCCAGCTCCAGCACCCGCAGCGAGGAGTACCCCCAGCCTGCGGACTCCGGGTCCACGTGGGTGGTGTAGCCGTCCCGAGCCGTGGTACCGGCGGGGCGGTAGAAAGCGTTGTCGGTCACCATCGCTCCTCGTTGAACTGATCCGGCTTTCACAGCAGCTCGACGGCCGCGTCCACCGCGCCCTCCACGTCACCGTCGCCCGGGTAGAGCAGCGTCCGCCCGACGACCAGCCCGCGCGCGTTCGGCGACTGCAGCGCCTTGTGCCACCGCTCATAGGTGGCCTCCGGGTCGCTGGAGACCTCGCCGCCCAGCAGCACGGTCGGCAACGTGGTGGCCTCCAGCACCTGCGGGATGCGGTCGACGTCGCCGCCGGGCACCGGGATCTTCAGCCAGGTGTAGGCGGAGGTGCCGCCGAGCCCGGAGGCGATGGCGATCGACCGCATGACCGCCTCCGGCGACAGGTCGTTGCGCACCTTGCCGCCGACGCGACGGGAGATGAACGGCTCGACCATCGTCATCAGCCTGCGCTCGGCCATCTCGTTGATGGCGTTGGCCGTGCCGCACATGGTGTTCAGCGAACCGGGGTCCTCCGTGTCGATGCGCAGCAGCAGCTTGCCGGCGTCGAAGCGGAGCCGCTCGATGTCCTCGGCACGGTGCCCGGTGAACCGGTCGTCGAGCTCGAACGAGGCGCCCGCCAGGCCGCCGCGGTTCATCGAGCCGACGACGACCTTGCCCTCCAGCGCGCCGAGCAGCAGCAGGTCCTCCAGGATGTCGGGAGTGCCCAGCACCCCGTCCACCCCCGGCCGCTTGAGGGCCACGCACAGCCGTTCGAGCAGGTCGAAGCGGTTGGCCATCGCCAGCGGCTCGGCACCGGCGCCCAGCGCGCCCCGCGCCGGGTGGTCCGCGGCCACGATCATCAGGCGGCCGCTGGAGCCCAGCAGCGGGCGCCGGGCCCTCCGGGCAGCCGCCTCCGCGATGGCCTCCGGCCTGCTCGCCCGCACTCGCGTGAGTTCGGTGATGGTCAGGTTGGACACGGTTCTCGCTTTCGGGTCGGGTGCTCAGGCCGCGCCGAGCGGGCGGCTGGAGAGCAGGTCGTCGATCTCGTGCTCGTAGGGCATCGCCGAGGAGCACGCCAGCCGGGAGGCGACCAGCGCGCCCGCGGCGTTGGCGAAGCGCATCGTGCGTTCGAGCTCCCAGCCCGCGAGCAGGCCGTGGCACAGCGCGCCGCCGAAGGCATCGCCCGCGCCCAGGCCGTTGACCACGTCGACCGGCACCGGGGGCGCGGTCGTGCTCTCGTCGCGGGTGCGGGCCAGCACGCCGTTGGGGCCCTGCTTGACGACCGCGAGCTCGACGCCCGCCGCCAGCAGCGCCTCGGCCGCGCCCTCGGGGTCGCGGGTGCCCACGGCGCGCTCGCACTCGTCGAGGTTGCCCACGGCGACGGTCACGTGCGGCAGGGCCTGCTGGTACCAGTGGGTGGCCTCGTCGTGCTCGGGCCAGAACATCGGCCGCCAGTCGAGGTCGAAGACCGTGGTGCCGCGCCGGGCGCGGTGGCGCAGGGCGGCCAGCGTCGCCGAGCGGCTGGGCTCCTCGGCCAGCCCGGTGCCGGTCATCCAGAAGATGCGGGCGTCGGCGATCGCGTCGTAGTCGAGCTCGTCGGCGTTGATCTCCAGGTCGGGCGCCTTGGGCTGCCGGTAGAAGTACAGCGGGAAGTCGTCCGGCGGGAACAGCTCGCAGAAGGTCACCGGCGTCGGGTACTGCTCGACCGGGGTGACCCAGCGGTCGTCGACGCCGAAGTCGCGCAGCGCCTCGTGCAGGTACTCGCCGAACGGGTCTGCCCCGGTGCGGGTGATCACCGCGCTGCCGCGGCCGAGCCGGGCGGCGGCGACCGCGACGTTGGTCGCCGTGCCGCCGAGGTACTTGCCGAAGGACTCCACCTTCGCCAGTCCGACGCCGGTCTGCAACGGGTAGATGTCCACCCCGATCCGGCCCATCGTGATCACGTCGAACGGGCTTGTCATCGAGGAACCTCCAGAGGTGCTGGTCACTGCGGCGTCGGGTTCCCTGTCTACTCCGCCACACGGCACGAGTCAATAGTTTGTCCGGACATGCTTACTTATTGACGTCAATCATTCCTGCTAACGTGGGACCGTGACGTCCATCCAGCGCAGCTCCGGCCGAAGCACGGCGTGGGACCCCGCCACGGAGATCACCGTGGACCACACCAGCCCGGTTCCGCTGTACTTCCAGGTCGCCAGCCAGATCGAGAAGGCCATCGACACCGGCTCGCTGCCGGTCGGCACCCGGCTGGACAACGAGATCGACCTGGCCGCCCGCCTGGGCCTGTCGCGGCCCACCGTCCGCCAGGCCATCGGCTCGTTGGTGGACAAGGGCCTGGTGGTCCGCAAGCGCGGCGCCGGAACCCAGGTCGTGTTCAACCGGGTCAAGCGGCCACTGGAGCTGACCAGCCTCTACGACGACCTCGCCCGCATCGACCAGAAGCCGACCACGCGCGTGCTGGTCAACGAGGTCGTTCCGGCCTCGGCGGAGGTCGCTCAGCGGCTGGGCATCAGCGAGGGCGACGACGTGCTGCGCCTGGAGCGGGTGCGCGCGGCGCGCGGCGAGCCGATCGCGCGGATGCGCAACGAGCTGCCCGCGGCGCTGATCCAGCCCTCCAGCGAGACCCTGGAGGAGCGCGGGCTCTACCAGCTGCTGCGGTCGGCCGGAGTCCGGCTGCACGCCGCGCACCAGACCATCGGGGCGCGCGTGGCCACCGAGGAGGACTCCGAGCTGCTCGACGAGCCCGTGGGCGCGCCGCTGCTGACCATGGAGCGCACGACCTACGACCAGGAGGGCAAGGTCGTCGAGTACGCCTCGCACGTGTACCGGGCCTCCCGCTACAGCTTCGACCTCTCGCTCCGCGGCGAATCCTGAGGCTCCCCCGCGAGCCGCGAACACCCGGCCGCCGGATCAGCACCCGCTGACCGGCGGCTTTTTTCGGCACCAGAGTAACTCTGTACGTAAATATGTCAGGACTAAGTATTGACAGTCGTGTTGCGCCCCGGCAAAACTGCGGGCACCCATGAGCGCTGACGGGCGTCCACGCCCGGAGCACACTTGACGGACCCTTCGCGGCACGCAGGCAGCGGCCGAGCCCTCGCCCCGCACTCCCCCTTCTGACAGAGAGGACGGCCATGTCCACCGCCGACCCGGCAGCCGAGCGCCTGCGCATCGGCTCCGCCCCGGACTCCTGGGGCGTGTGGTTCCCCGAGGACGAGCACCAGACCCCGTGGCAGCGCTTCCTCGACGAGGTCGCCGAAGCCGGCTACCGCTGGATCGAGCTCGGCCCCTACGGCTACCTGCCCACCGACCCGGGCCGGCTGCTCGACGAGCTGGCCCGGCGGGACTTGACGCTGTCGGCCGGCACCTGCTTCACCGCCTTCCACCGCGGCGACGTCTGGCAGCAGACCTGGGAGCACGTCAGCCAGGTGGCGAACCTG
Source organism: Saccharopolyspora erythraea (assembly GCF_018141105.1). NCBI lineage: Bacteria > Bacillati > Actinomycetota > Actinomycetes > Pseudonocardiales > Pseudonocardiaceae > Saccharopolyspora > Saccharopolyspora erythraea. Next base: position 6,490,460 of record NZ_CP054839.1, read on the forward strand.
ACCACCGCGCTGGGCGCCAAGCACCTCGTGGTGATCCCGGAGATGTGGCGCGACCCGGCCACCGGCGAACAGCTCGAGGACCGGCTGCTGGGCGACGGGTCGTGGGCCGCGCTGGGCACCGGCATCGACCGGCTCGCCAGAGCGCTGTTCGAGGAGTACGGGGTCCGCATGCAGTTCCACCCGCACGCCGACAGCCACGTCGACACCCAGCCCCACGTCGAACGCTTCCTGGAGATCACCGACCCCGACCTGGTGACGCTATGCCTGGACACCGGGCACGTCTCCTACTGCGGCGGCGACAACCTCGACCTGATCCGCAAGTACCCGAGCCGCATCGGCTACCTGCACCTCAAGCAGGTCGACCCGCGGGTGCTCGAGGAGGTCGCGGCCGAGGACCTGCCGTTCGGGCCCGCGGTCCGGCGCGGCGTGATGTGCGAGCCGCCCGGCGGAGTCCCTGACCTCGCACCGATCGTCGAGGCCGCCCACGACCTCGACGCCGACATGTTCGCCATCGTCGAGCAGGACATGTACCCGTGCGCCCCGGAGGCCCCGCTGCCGATCGCCCGGCGCACCCACCAGTACCTGACCCGCTGCGGCTCCCGCCGCTGACCACAGGAGCGCCAGATGAGCAACCCAGAACTCCGCGTCGGGCTGGTCGGCGCCGGGCTGATGGGCTCGGACCACGCCGCCCGCATCCACCGGCGCATCAGCGGCGCCTCGCTGATCGCCGTCGGCGACCCAGACCTGGAGCGCGCCGAGAGCGCGGCCGCCGGGATCGAGGGGTGCCGGGTCGAGACCGACCCGCTGAAGGTGATCGAGGCGTCCGATGTGGACGCCGTCGTGCTGGCCACGCCGGGCCGCACCCACGAACCGCTGCTGCTGGCGGCGATCGAGCGCGGCATCCCGGTGCTGTGCGAGAAGCCGCTGACCCCGGACTCGAAGTCGTCGCTGCGCGTGGTGGAGGCCGAGGTCGCCGCGGGTAGCCGGCTCGTCCAGGTCGGGTTCATGCGGCGCTTCGACCCCGAGTACGCCGAACTGAAGCGGACGCTGGACGCCGGTGAGCTCGGCCGCCCGCTGCTGATGCACTGCGCGCACCGCAACGCCTCGGCCCCACCGGGGTTCACCAGCCAGATGATGATCTTCGACTCGGTGGTGCACGAGTTCGACACGACCAGGTGGCTGCTCGGCGAGGAGATCACCGCGGTCTCGGTGCGCCATCCGCGATCGACCGCCAACGCTCCGTCCGGAATGATCGACCCGCAGCTGGTCACGATCGAGACCGCGAGCGGCGTCCTGGTCACCGTCGAGATCTTCGTCAACTGCGGCTTCGGCTACCAGGTCCGCTGCGAGGCGGTCTGCGAGGGCGGCACCGCGCAGGTCGGCGGCGACAGCGGCATGACCACCCACGTCCGCGGCGCGTGGGGCGGTTCGATCACCCCGGACTTCCGCCCGCGCTTCCAGCAGGCGTTCGACGAGGAGCTCCAGCGCTGGGCCGATGCCGCCCGCGACGGCGGCATCGACGGCGCGAGCGCGTGGGACGGCTACGCCGCGGCGGCCGCGTGCGAGGCAGGCGTCGCCGCCCAGACCAGCGGCGCGCGCACGACGGTCCAGCTCGTCGAGCGGCCCGGCCTGTACTCCTGACTCCCGCTCCGGGGGCGGGGCCTCACCTGCTCCGGCGACGTCTGCGCGGGCCGGGGCCGGGCGTCCGGGCGATGATGAGGTCATGGACGTTACAGAGGTCCTGCTCCCCGGGGTCGGGCTGCGCTACGAGTTCAGCACCGAAGAGGGCCAGCGCATCGGCGTGGTCGCCCGGCGCACCGGCGACTTCGAGTTCGTCTCCTACCCCGGCGACGACCCCGACGAGGTGCGGCTGCTGTTCCGGCTCGGGCCGGAGGAGGCCGACGCGGTCACCGAGATCCTCGGCGCGCCGCGCATCGCCGAGCGCTTCGCGGACCTGACCCGCGAGGTCCCGGGCCTCAACGCGGGTCAGGTGGAGGTCACGGCGGGTTCGCGGTTCGCGGGCCGCACGCTCGGCGAGACACGTGCCCGCACCCGCACCGGGTCGTCGATCGTGGCGATCGTGCGGGGCGAGGACGTGATCGCCTCACCGGGCCCCGAACAGCAGCTGCGGGCGGGCGACATCCTCGTGGTGATCGGTACGCAGCAGGGCATCACCGGTGTGGAACACATCCTCGCGAGCTGAGCGCCGTGCACACCTCGGTCGCGCTCCTGATGGAACTCGGGATCGTGCTCGCCGTCCTCGGCGCGGCGGGTACGATCACCCGCCGGTTCGGGGTGTCGCCGGTCCCGCTGTACCTGCTGGTGGGGCTGCTGATGGGCGAGGGCGGCATCGCGCCACTGCCCGCCGCCGGTGAGTTCATCGAGGTCGGGGCCTCGATCGGGGTCGTGCTCCTGCTGCTGAGCCTGGGGCTGGAGTTCTCCGTGGAGGAGTTCACCGTCACCCTGCGCAGGCACGTGCCCTCCGGGCTGGTCGACATGGTCGCCAACGCCGCGCCAGGTGCGGTGGCCGGGTGGCTGCTGGGGCTGGACGCCACCGGGATCGTCGCGCTGGCCGGTGTCACCTGGGTGTCGTCGTCGACGATCGTGTCGCGGCTGCTGGACGACCTGCACCGGCTGGCCTACCGGGAGACGCCGGTGGTGCTGTCGATCCTGCTGCTGGAGGACTTCGCGATGGCCGTCTACCTGCCGATCCTGGCGGTGCTGGCGGCTGGCGGCGGCCTGCTGCACGGCATGGCCAGCGTCGCGGTGGCGGTCGGCGTGCTCGCGGTCGCGCTGGCGGTCTCGCATCGCTGGGGCCACCGCGTCGGGCGCCTCGTCGACGACCGCGACACCGAGCAGCTGCTGCTGCGGATCATCGGCCTCTCCCTGATCGTGGCGGCGGCCGCCGAGCTCGCCGGGACCTCGGCCGCGGTCGGGGCGTTCCTGGTCGGCCTGGCGGTCACCGGGCCGCTGGCGGGCCGCCTGCGCCGCGTCATCGCACCGCTGCGCGACCTGTTCGCGGCGGCGTTCTTCCTGGCGATCGGGCTCTCGGTGCCGCCTGCCGCGCTCGTGCCGCTGCTGCCGGTCGCTCTCGCGCTGGCCGTGGTCTCGACCGGCACCAAGATCCTCACCGGCTGGTACGCGGCGGGCCGCCACGGCGCCGGGCCGCGGGGCAGGCTGCGCGCGGGAACCGTGCTGGCCGTGCGCGGCGAGTTCTCGATCATCATCGTCGGCCTGGTCGCCCTGCCGGGAAACCCGCTGGGGCCGCTGGCCACCGCCTACGTGCTGGTGCTGGCGATCGCGGGGCCGCTGCTCACCTGGTGGGTCAGCCCACCGCCGGTCCGGCGCTTCCAGCCCGAACCGGCGGCGTGAGCAGCGGGTGGCCCGCCGCACCCGGGCCGGCCTGTTCGCCCGCCGCGCCACCAGGCCGCCCAGCCTCGTTCACCTCGCGCGGTGCAGCGCGCCTGCGACCCTGGTCCGCGCGACGAGCCTGCCGCGATGGAACACGGCGCGGTCCTGGCTGGCCTGCGCCACCGCCGTGCCGAGATCGCCCGCACGGACGGCCATCAGCTCGGCCGGGTCTCCCGGCCGTATCCGCACCGGCGGGTGGCCGAGCACCTGCCGCGCCTTGCCGGTCACCGCCTCGTAGGCGTCGGCCGGGGTGAAGTGACCGGCGCTGACCAGCAGCGAGGCGATCTCGAAGGGGTCGGCCCGGCCGACCGCGTTGAACGGGTCGCGCCAGTTGTCGCCCCCGCCGGCCAGCACCGCACCGGCCTCGCGCAGCGCCTCGACGGCGGTCAGCGCCCGCGGCACGCGGGTGCCGGCCTGGCGCCCCTGGAGGTAGAGGTTGGTCTGGGGCAGCGTGACGACCGCGACGCCCGCGGCGGCCACCTCCGCGGCGACCTGCCGCGCGGTGGCCGGGTCCTGCTGGCCGAGGCTGACGCAGTGCGAGGCTGTGACCCTGCCGCCCATCCCCGTCCGCGCCGTCTCGGCCGCCAGCTCGCGCAGCGACAGCACGGCCGGGTCGGTGGTCTCGTCGGTGTGCAGGTCGACCAGCTTGCCGTGCTCCCGCGCCGCGGCCAGGTACTCCCGCACCGCCTGCGCCGGGTCGGGGTCCACGTAGGGCACGCCGCCGACCGCGTCGGCGCCCATCCGCAGCCCCTCGTCGAGAAGCCGGCGGGCCTCGGCACCCGAGGCCCCCGACACCGGGCCGACGAAGCACACCACTTGCAGGTCGACGACGTCGGCGAACCGCTCCCGCAGCTCCAGCAGCACCCGCAGCCCGCGCAACCCGTTGCCCTTGCCGGTGTCGGCGTGGCTGCGCACGGCGGTGTAGCCGTGCCGCACCGCCATCTCCAGGGCGGCCGAGGCACGCGCGCGGACGTCCTCATCCGGGATGCCCGCCGCCGCGGCCGAGATCGCGTCCTTAGCCCCGTCCAGGTCACCGGCCGGGTTCGGCACGCGGTCCCCGAGCAGTGCCTTGTCCAGATGGGCGTGGGTCTCCACGGCGGAGGGCAGCAGCAGGTAGCCGGTGAGGTCCAGCTCGGGTGCCCCGTTCGCGACCGCGTCGACCGCGGCGATCCGCCCCTGGTCGAGCAGGATGTCGGTCCGCCGCCCATCGGCCAGCATCGCTCCGCGCAGCAGCAGCGGACCGCCGCTGGCGGCGACGGCATCCTGCTCTTCCACAGTGGACCGGACCGTGGTCGAGGCCGGCGTGCACGCGGTCAGCCCGGTGGCCGCGGCCGCGCCCAGCATCCCGCGTCGCGAGAACGGGCCGGGCCCGTTCGGAGATCGGGTCATGATGTCTCCCGTACCTGAAGCGGGCGCCGTCGGCCACTCGTGGGCGGGCGCCCCTGGGAGCGGTTCGGAGGCTCCCTCTGCTCCGGCCGGGAAGATCACGTTATCGCCGCACCGACCGGCCCCGGCACCCCCGAACGCCCGCTCGCAGTAGCGCTGCCCGGCGCACCCGCGGATACGACACCGGGTGCCGCCGGGCTTCGGCGAGCCCGACGCGCACCCCAACATCACTGGCGCTGAGAAGAAGAAATTCCCGACATGCGACCTGAATTCGGCGTTACTTCCCGTTCATGACCCTGTTGACGTCAGAATCTTGTACTCCATAGGGTCTGCCCACCTGGTGTGACCCACCGCACCGGACTGGACCGGGGCCCCGGTGTCAGACCACCGCAACCCCTCGTTCACCATCTGTCCCGCCGCGAAAACCGCTCGCCCGAGCCACGGGCGCACCCGCGAGGAGCACCGCATGCCAAGGCAGGCACTCGACGCAAGCAGGCTGCTGCGCCGCAAGCCGATCAGCACCCTGCACGCCGAGACCGGAACCGAAACCGGTGGCGGCGAGCTCCGCCGTTCGCTGGGCGTGGTCCGGCTGACCATGATCGGCGTCGGCTCCACCGTGGGCACCGGCATCTTCTTCGTCCTCAACGAGGCGGTGCCGAAGGCGGGACCGGCCGTGGTGGTCTCGTTCATCATCGCGGGCATCACCGCCGCGCTGACCGCGCTGTGCTACGCCGAGCTGGCCTCGGCCATCCCGGTCTCGGGCGCCTCCTACACCTACGCCTACGCCACGATGGGCGAGCTCATCGCCTACGTCGTCGGGGCCTGCCTGATCCTGGAGTACGGGGTGGCCGCGTCGGCGGTCGCGGTCGGATGGGGCGAGTACCTCAACCGCCTGCTGGGCGACACCGTCGGCTGGCAGATACCGGAAGCGCTCAGCGCCCCTCCTGGCGAGGGCGGCGTGCTCAACGTGCCGTCGGCGGTGCTGGTGCTGCTGTGCTGCTTCCTGCTGGTGCGCGGCGCCAAGGAGTCGGCGACCATCAACGCGATCACGGTGTTCATCAAGCTCGGGGTGCTGCTGCTGTTCGTGGTGGTGGCGATGATGGCCTTCAACGACGCCAACGCCCAGCCCTTCGCGCCCTTCGGGGTCGCGGGCATCGGCACCGCCGCGTCCATGGTCTTCTTCTCCTACATCGGCATGGACACCGTCTCCACGGCGGGCGAGGAGGTCCGCAACCCGCGCCGCACGCTGCCGCTGGCGCTGTTCTGGTCGGTCGTCATCGTCACCACCGTCTACATCCTGGTGGCCGTGGCCGGCATCGGCGCCCAGTCGTGGCGGGCGTTCGAGGGCCAGGACGCCGGTCTGGCCGCCATCCTGAGCAACCTCACCGGCTCGGGCTGGGCGGCGGTCGTCCTCGCGCTCGGCGGCGTCATCTCGATCTTCGGCGTCACCCTGACCACGATCTACGGCCAGACCCGCGTGCTGTTCTCGATGGGCCGCGACGGCATGCTGCCGGAGAGCTTCCACAAGGTGAACCCGCGCAGCCGCACGCCCGTGCGCAACACCCTCATCGTGTCGGCCTTCGTCGGGGCGCTGGCCGCGGTGGTGCCGCTGAGCACGCTGTCCAACCTCACCAGCATGGGCACCCTGGTCGCGTTCACCGTCGTGTCGGCGGGCGTGCTGGTGCTGCGCCGCACCCGCCCGGACCTCGAGCGCGGCTTCCGGGTGCCGGGCGGGCCGGTCATCCCGGTGCTGAGCATCGCGGCGTGCCTGTACCTGATCTACGAGCTGCCGCTGGAGACCTACCTGATGTTCGCGGTGTGGATCGCGGTGGCGCTGGTCTGGTACTTCACCTACAGCGTGAAGCACTCCCGGCTCAACGACACGGCCCCGGCGGGGCCAGAATTGGCCGATGACGGACGAGCGACCGACGCTGCGCGTCCGGATCGACCCTGACCTCTGGCTGTTCGTCGCCCCACGCCACCGGGTCGGGCAGGTCGCGGTGCCGCACGACGGGACGGCGACCCTCGGTCACGTCACCGAGTCGCTCGGGGTGCCGCTGACAGAGGTCGGCGAACTGGTGGTGGACGGCACCGCGCGGGAGCCCGGTCGCCTGGCGGAGGCGGGATCGACGGTGCAGGTCCGGCCGGTGCGGCGACCGCAGCCCGCCCCGGCGCGCTTCCTGCTCGACGTCCACCTCGGCAAGCTGGCTCGGCGCCTGCGGCTACTGGGCGTCGACGCCGCCTACCGCAACGACGCCGATGACGACGAGCTGATCGAACGCGCGGCCCGCGAGCACCGGGTGCTACTCACCCAGGACCGCGGGCTGCTCCGCCGCCGCGCGGTGCGCGTGGGCGCCTACGTGCGCGGGACCGCCCCGGCCGACCAGCTCACCGACGTGCTCGACCGCTTCGCTCCCCCGCTGGCGCCGTGGACGCGCTGCACCTCCTGCAACGGCGAGCTCGCCGCCGTGCCCAAGCAGGAGGTGCTGCCGGAGATCAAGCCGGGCACGCGGCGCAACTACGACGACTACGCGCGCTGCCGGGACTGCGGGCGCGTCTACTGGCGCGGGGCGCACGCGCGGCGCATCGACGGGATCATCCGCGCCGCGCGGTCGGTGCACCCGGACGGGTTCAGCTGATGAACGCGGCGACCCGCTGGTAGACCTCGTGGTTGCGCACCAGGTCCACGTGGTTCACGCAGCCGACCTGGACGTTGGTCGCGCCCGCCAGCACCGCCGACCGCGCGGGCTGGACCACTCCGTCGCAGTCGGACCAGAAGTTGCCGTAGTTGGCCGCACCGGGCGTCGCGTCGTCGGCGTTGAGCGCGTTGAGGAACTCCGAGCCGGGGCGCATCTCCTGGCAGGCCACGTCCGCGCACAGCCGCGCGGTCTCGGTGCCGTGGTTGGGCGCGCCGAGGCCGACCCAGTCGTCGACCACGTCGGCACCGCCGAGGAACTTCATCCAGTGCCGGGAGTTCAGCGCCCCCATCGAGTGGCTGACGACGTCGACCTTGCTCGCGCCCGTCTTGGTCAGCACGTCGCCGACGTAGGTGGACAGGCGTTGGGCGGCTTCGGCGTTGGAGATGCCGACGGGGTATTCGAAGGCGTGCAGCCGTTCCTGGGCGTAGCCGCTCTCGGCGAACCTGGCCTTCATGTCGTCCCACGTCGCGGCCTGGCCCCGGTATCCGTGCACGAACACGACCGGATCGCTCGCCTGCGCCATCGCCGGCAGGGGTGCCACCACCGCGGCCACCGTCGTCAGCACCACCGCCGAAGCGATCCGAACCAGCGACCTCACAACTGCCTCCCGCACTCTCGATCACCACGTCGAGCTCAACGTAGGGCGGAGGGGTGCGGGGTGCAGGTCCTTCCGGGGCCAGGTCCCCGTACCGTGGTGGCGCATCCCCCCAACGTGGACGGTCGTCAACCCTGAGATCACCCGAAGCGGTGACGAAACGTTTTCACCAGCGGGAATTTCACCGCAGCGCGATATCTTGCTCGCGAACGCGCACCCGCTGCCGAATCCGGGAGGCCTGGGCGAAGTGATGCGACGACTCGTACCGGTGGCGGGGCTGCTCGCCGCCGCGATCGCCGGGTACGTGGGGGTGTACCGGCTCGGGCGCTGGCTGGACCAGCCCGTCCAGTTCACCCCGCGAGAGCAGGACGAAACCGGCTCCGCGCAACGGAGCCCCGCGCGCGACACCGCCTGAGGAGCCCCGCCGGCACGTCGTGGGCCCGCCGTTGCTCCGGCAGGCCCACGACGCCGTGGGTCAGCCGGTGACGGAGTTCAGCACCGGCAGGTAGCCCTCCGCGTAGCCGGAGGTGTTCGGGTGGAACGACTCCCGCAGCGGGTTGCTCGGCCCGTTGATCCATTCCGAGCTGCTGCACACGCCGTGGCCCTCGAAGGCGTCCCGCGTGTCGGCGTAGGTGAAGCCCGCCGCCGAGACGCGCTCGCTGATGACCTCGGCGAGCACGTCGGCCCCGGCGTTGATCCGCTGGCGCTTGGCCTCGGAGAAGCCGGGAACGCCGCAACCGCCGGTCGGCTGGTTCAGCCGCGGGTAGCCGAGCACGACGACCTCGGCGTTGGGCGCGGCCTGCTTGATGTTGGCGTAGGTGGTGTCGAGCTTGCCGGGCAGTTCGCTGCGGCCCTTCTCCTCGGCTGCGCTGACCGCGTTGTCGCAGCCCTCGTCGTTGCCGAGCAGGCAGTCCTGCACGACGCCGGAGAACCCGACGTCGTTGCCGCCGATCGAGATGGTCACCAGGGTGGTGTCGGCGCTGAGCCCGTCGAGCTGGCCGGAGTTGACGTCGTCGGTGGTCGCGCCGGAGCAGGCGTTGAAGGTGAAGCTGTCCACGCCGTGGGCGTCGGCCCACAGCTGGGCGTAGGACTTGGGGCTGCGCAGGCAGTCCCCGCTGTCCTCGAAGTAGTCCCGGCTTCCCACCCCGGAGGAGTAGGAGTCGCCGAGTGCGACGTAGTTGGTGGCCGCGCCGGCCGCGAACGCCGGCGCCGCGATGACGGTGGTCGCGAGGGTCATGGCGGTCGCCGCGGTGACGCACGCGGCCTGCCGTAAGTAGTGCATGCAGCTGCCTCCGGAATCGAAGAGTCTCGGACAGAGCAGGCGAACCGCATCGATTGAACGAGAGTTTCCGATCAGGCAGGAGAACTTGGCGTATACCCGCCAGTAACGCTGGTTTCCGAGCAGGAAACGGCGTAGCGCCAACGCATTCCGGTGCACCCGTTCATGCCATCCGAATTCGGCCGAACGGGGCCTCCAGCTCTCAGGTCCTCTGTGGACTGGCGGAGGCGCGGTGCGCGGTGTCGAGCTCGCCCAGCGACCTGCCCGCCGAGTCGGGCATGAACACCACGCCGATCACGCCGAACAGGACCAGCATGCCCATCATGATCGCCGACATGCCCCGCAGCCCGAACGCCGACGAGAGCATCACCGGCACCAGGAAGCTCCACACCCCGAGCACGACGCGCGAGACCGCGAAGGTGATGCCCTGGGCGGTGCCGCGCAGCACCGTCGGGAACATCTCCTGCGACCAGAGCTTGTAGAACGACTCCCCCGCGCACGCCGCGCCGATGCCGAACAGGACCACGTTGACCAGCGCCGCGCCGATGCCGACCGGCAGCACCACGAACGCCGCCAGCGCCGCCACCTGCATCACCGCGCCCACGGCGAACACCGGACGCCGGTACCGGCTGTCGCTGAGCGGCATGAACAGCAGCAGCACCGCGAACGTGGTCAGCACGAAGCTCAGGCTCTGGACGGCGACGCTGGTGGCCTGGTCGGCACCGCCCTGCCGTTGCAGGATGTAGGGCAGGAAGGCGCCGTTGGTCCCGGCCGCGATGTTCCACAGCAGGTACACCGACCCGGTGAACAGCAGCGCCCTGCGGTTCACCGGTGTGCCCAGGTCCCGGAGCCTGCTCGCCGCCATCGGGTTCGGACCGCTCGCGCGCTGCCACCGCGCGGACTCCACGATGGAGCGCCGCAGCAGCCAGGTGACGATCGCGACCACGAACAGGTGCGCGAAGACGATGCGGACGCCGAGCAGTCCGAGCGGGGCGAGTGCGAACGCCAGCAGCAGCGTCACCAACGGCCCGACGCACCAGGCGATCTGGCTCAGCCCCAGCAGTCTGCCGCGCGAGCGCGCCGGGGAGAACTCGGCGACCAGCGCCAGCGACGTCGGCAGGTCGGCCCCGACCGCCAGCCCCACGATCACGTAGCCGATGAACAGCATCGGCAGGTTGACCGCGAAGACGATCCACGCGATGCCGAAGGCGAAGACCAGCAGGTCCCACGCGTAGATGCGTTTGCGCCCGAACAGGTCGCCGAGCCTGCCGCCGACCAGCGCGCCGACCGCGGCCGAGATCGCGTTGCTGCTGAACGCCGTCAGCAGCCCGACCGTCGTGGACCCCAGACCGAGGTAGGACTCCCACAGCGGCAGTCCGGCCGCGGCGGCCACGATCGAGCCCGCGTCGATGTAGGAGGCCATGGCCGCCAGCGCCGCCCACCGCCAGTGGCGCCGGGAAGGTCTGCCGTCCTCGGGTCCGTCCGCCGCAGCGACCATCCCGCGCTCCGTTCGTGAACGACTGGATGAAACGTTACAGGCACGTGCGAGAAGACGTTACGAGCCGCGTTGCCGCGGAACAAGGCCCGGAGCGGGGGAACGTGGCGCGTCGTCAGTCCTGGCGCGCCAGGGTCGAGCGCCGGACGACGAGCTCGGGGTCGAACACCACGCGCTGGTGGGTGTGCAAGTCGCCGGAGGTCTCGTCGAGCAGCAGCTCGGCCGCGGTGCGGCCGATGCGGAACGCCGGCTGGCGCACCGAGGTCAGCGGCACCGCCGCGGCCGCGGCGAACTCGATGTCGTCGTAGCCGACCAGCGCCATCTGCTCGGGCACCCGCACCCCGGCGGCGAACATCGCCTGCAGGACGCCCAGCGCGAGCAGGTCGTTGGCGCAGAACACCGCGGTCGGACGGGGACGAAGGCCCAGCAGCCGGGAGCCGGCGTCACGCCCGGAGACCACGTCCAGCGACGGAACTTCCAGCACCGACAGCGCCGATTCGTCCAGCCCCGCCTCGCGAACCGCGCTGAGCGCACCGGCGTGCCGGTCGCGGCACTGGTTCAGCCGCGACGGGCCGCTGATGTAGGCGATGCGGGTGTGCCCGGTCTCGATCAGGTGGCCGACGGCCAGCGCGCCGCCGGTGACGTCGTCGACCGACACCGAGCAGCCGTCCTCGATGTCGAGCGTGCGGTCGACCAGCACGTGCGGGATGCCGTGCCTGCGGAAGGTGTCGAGGTTGCGCCCTGCGACGTCGGAGGGGGTCACCAGCACGCCGCGCACCCGCTGCTCGGCGAACAGCGACAGGTACAGCGCCTCGGCGCTCTCGTCCTGGCCGCTGTTGCACATCATCAGGCCGAGGTCCTGGGCGCGGGTGGCGTCCTCGACGCCGCGGGCGACGTCGACGAAGAACGGGTTGGCCATGTCCAGCACGAGCAGGGCCACCATCCGGCTGTGGCCCGTGCGCAGCTGGCGGGCGGACTCGCTGCGGACGTAGCCGAGCTCGTCGATGACCGACAGCACGCGGTCTCTGGTCGGCGCCGACACGCGGTCGGGCCGGTTGATGGAGTTGGAGACCGTGGCGACCGAGACCCCGGCCCGTTCGGCGACGTCCTTGATGCTCACCATCCCGCTGGGATGGTTGTTGCTCCCTGCTCGCATCGCACCGCCCTCTTGCCCGCCCATCTCGCGGCAAAACAATAACCTATCGGACGTAAAACGATTCACGACAGATCCGGGCGCGTCACGGCACGGCAACCGGCGGGGCACGTTACGGGAAGCGCGAGGCCCGCGCGCCGACAGGGTGGCGCGCGGGCCCGCGGTCCGGGGTCAGCGAGTGGGGGTCTGCTCCGCGAAGGTCTTCACCGCTGCCGAGATCACCTGCAGGTTGCGGTCGAGCGCTTCCTGGCTGACGTTGTCGACGGTGTCGCACGACGAGTGGTAGCAGGGGTCGTAGGCCTGGCCCGCCTGGCCGCCCCACTTGTCCGCCTGCTCCTGGGTCTTGGTGCCCTCGGCGCCGGTGAACGTGCCGCCCGCGGGGATGCCGACCTCGATGAACGGCCCGTAGTCGGAACGCCCGTCGAAGTCGGTGCCCTCGGTGGCCACGCCGGCCCCGCCGAAGGAGTCGTTGAGCACCTTCTCGATCTGGGCCGAGCCCTCGGGGCCGGGGCCTGCGCCCTCGTTGTCGGAGTCGTCGCCGTCGTAGGTGAAGTAGCCGGCGTTGGGCGAGCCCACCATGTCGAAGTTCAGGTACATCGCGACCTTGCCGCGGTCCTGCTCGGGCAGCGTTTGGACGTAGTGCGAGGAGCCGACCAGGCCCTCCTCCTCGGCGCCCCAGAACGCGAAGCGCAGCTTGTTCTTCGGCTGCGCGCCGCTGCCCGCGAAGTCCAGCGCCGCCTGCAGGATCGCCGCGCTGCCGGTGCCGTTGTCGTTGATGCCGGGGCCCGCGCTGACGCTGTCGAGGTGCGCGCCGACCATCACGACGTTGTTCGCGTCGCCGCCGGGGGTCTCGGCGAGCAGGTTGTAGGTCTTGCCCCCCATGGAGTCGAACTCCTGGAGGGTGGTGGCGAAGCCCGCCGCGTCGAGCTTGGCCTTCACGTAGTCGATCGAGCCCTGGTAGCCCGGGCTGCCGGAGGCGCGGTGGCCGCCGTTGGCCTCGGCGATCTTCTGCAGCTCCTGGAGGTGCTCCTGCACCGCGGCCGCGCCGGTGGCCGCCTGCGGCGACGCGCTGAGCGCCTGCGACGACGCGGGCAGGGCCAGCCCCGCCACCGCGGCCGCGGCGGTCACCGTCATTGCGAGAGGTCGATTCCGCATGCTCCGCCCATCTCCGTCTCGGTTCACTCTTTCCGGTGGACGGAACGTAACGGCGCGCGATCAAGCTCCGGCGTTTTTGACGGGAATTCGCCTTTCACAGTTTTCTAGAGATGCAGGTCACAGCGCTTTTCCGGGAAAGGCGCCCGGTTGCAGCGATGACCAGCCGGAATGCGAGCATCACCCGAACGAACTATTGCGTCGACACGGATCTGACTCCGCACCGCAACCGGTGAGCTCGACGAGGAAGGAAGGGGTGGGCGTGGAGGTCCTGTGGGGCATCGGCGGCATGCTCGTGCTGCTGCTGATCGCGTTCGCGATGTCGACGAACCGCCGGGCGATCAAGCCGCGCACCGTGCTCGGCGCACTGGCCATCCAGATCGTCTTCGCCTTCGCGGTGCTGCGCTGGGAGACGGGCAGGCAGGCGCTGGCGGCCACCGCCGGCGGCGTGCAGCGGGTCATCGACTCGTCGAAGGAGGGCATCGACTTCCTGTTCGGGCCGATCCTGCCCGCGACGGGGACCGTGGTGGCCTTCCAGGTGCTGCCGCTGATCGTGTTCGTCGCGTCGCTGACCGCGGTGCTCTACCACCTCAACATCCTGCAGTGGGTGGTGCGCATCATCGGTGGCGGACTGCGCAAGGTGCTGGGCACCAGCAAGGCGGAGTCGCTCAACGCCACCGCCAACATCTTCCTCGGCCAGACCGAGTCGCCGCTGGTGATCCGCCCGTACCTGGCGCGGATGTCGGAGTCGGAGTTCTTCGCGGTGATGGTCGGCGGGCTGGCCACCGTGGCGGGCACCGTCATGGTCGGCTACGCCGCGCTCGGCGCCGACCTGCAGAACCTGATCGCCGCGAGCTTCATGGCCGCACCGGGCGCCCTGCTCATGGCCAAGATCATGATCCCGGAGACCGAGCCGACCTCCAGCGACCGCGCCGCCGCTGTCGCGGCCACCGGGTCCGGCGACACCACGGCGCCTGAGTCGGCCGAGGACGGCAAGGCGGAGGGTGAGGACTCCGAGAAGGCGGTCGAGGCCACCGGGAAGCAGGACGAGTCGCAGACCGAGGATTACCAGCCGCGCAACGTCATCGACGCCGCCGCGAGCGGTGCGAGCGACGGCCTCAAGCTCGCGCTCAACGTCGGCGCGATGCTGTTCGCGTTCGTGTCGCTGGTGGCCCTGGTCAACCTGTTCGTCGGGTTGGTGGGCGGCTGGTTCGGGCTGCCGGACCTGACGCTGGAGCAGATCCTCGGCTACGTCTTCGCGCCGGTCATGTACATCACCGGCGTGCCGTGGCACGAGGCCGTCGCCGCGGGCGGGTTCCTCGGCCAGAAGCTGGTCATCAACGAGTTCGTGGCCTTCGCCGACTTCGGGCCGCAGATCGGGGCGTTCAGCGAGAAGAGCGCCACCATCATCACCTTCGCGCTGTGCGGCTTCGCCAACCTCGGTTCGCTGGCCATCCTGCTGGGCGGGCTGGGCGGCCTGGTCCCCGCCCGCAGGCCGCTGATCGCCCGGTACGGGCTGCGCGCGATCGCGGCGGGCACGCTGGCCAACCTGCTCAGCGCGACCATCGCGGGCATCCTCGTCGCGTGACCGGCGCGCGCCGGGGCCTGTCCGCGGGCCCCGGCGCATTCGCCGAAGTCGCCCGTCGGGGCGATTGCAGGGTCCACCACCGATGGGAAGCCCGCGCATATGCTCGCCACCGTGCGTGATGGGGACGAGCTTGCACCCGGCGGACGAACCGCTCACGGCCAGGGAGATTCGAGGCACTGGCTCGGACGCCTCGCGCCCGACCGGCTGAAACTCCTAGCGGTGGTCTCCGGCTTGCTCGCCGCCGCGCTCTCGCTGGCGGTGCCGTTCCTCCCGGTGCACCACGACATCACGACCCTGAAGTGGCCGACCGCCCACGGCACCGAGCCGGTTTCGGCGCCGCTGACCGGATACTCCCCCATCCGGCTCGACCTCGACCTTCCGTGCAGCACCGCGGTCGGGCTCGACGCCCGCTTCGCACGTCCCGCCACGCTGCTTTCGACGAACTCGCCGTCGTCGCACTACGGCGCCCTCACCGGGATGACGTTGCAGGTCCACGAAGGACAGTTGAGCCTGCTCTCGCGCGGCCGCCAGCTCGGCAGCACCCCGCTCGCCGGCGACTGCTCGATCGCGGTCCGCTCCGACGGCCGCGCCACCACCGCCGAGGTCGGCGGCAAGCCGTTCGCCCAGGCCGACGGCGACGTGCGCCCGCAGCTCACCGGCGTGTACTCCGATCTCGACGCCCGCACCGACGACGTGGGAGAGGTGTCCTTCCTCGCCGAGGTCGACAACCGCTACCAGAGCTACGCGACCCCGCTCAAGACCGCCGCCATCGCGCTGGCCGTGCTGGCCTTCCTGGGCTCGCTGCTGGCCCTGCGCGGGATCGACGCCCGAGCCGCGCGGCGGCCCCGCAGGCTGGCCGCCGCGGCCTGGTGGCGGCCCACGGCGTGCGACGCCGCGGTGGCGGGCGCACTGGTGGTGTGGTGGCTGATCGGCGCGATGACCGCCGACGACGGCTACTTCCTCACCATGGCCCGGGCCCGCGAGGAGCTCGGCTACGTCAGCGACTTCTACCGCTGGTTCGTGGTCGCCGTGGCACCGATGGGCTGGTTCATCGACGTCTACTCGCCGTGGGTACAGGTCTCGACCTCGACGCCGTGGGTGCGGCTGCCCGCGCTGGCGATGGGCGTGGCGAGCTGGCTGCTGATCAGCAGGCAGGTGCTGCCCCGGCTCGGCAGGCAGGTCCGCACGAGCAGCGCGGCCGGGTGGGCGGCGGCGGCGGTGTTTTTGGCCTTCTGGCTGCCCTACAACGGCGGCCTGCGCCCGGAGCCGGTCGTCGTGCTGTTCTCGCTGCTGGTGCTCTGCCTCGTCGAACGCGCGGTGGCCACCGGACGCCTGCTGCCCGCCGCGCTGGGCCTGGTGTGCGCGGCCCTGTCGGTGGGCGTCAACCCGCACGGCGTGGTGGCCGTGCTGCCGTTCGTGGCCGCCTTCAAGCCGCTGACGAACCTGCTGGCGCGGCGGGCGGCCCGGTTCGGGTGGGCCGCCGTGCTGTCGCCGGTCCTGGCCTGCGGGCTCGTCGTGCTGACGCTGATGTTCGGCGACCAGACGCTGGGCTCGGCGGCCGACGCGACGAAGGTGCGCACCGACTTGGGGCCGAGCCTGAAGTGGTTCCAGGAGTTCGCCCGCTACGACCTGCTGTTCAGCCCGACCGTCGACGGCTCGCTGACCCGCCGGTTCCCGGTCCTGCTGGTGCTGCTGTGCCTGGCGACCTGCCTGGTGGTCCTGCTGCGCCGCGGCCGCATCCGCGGCGCGGCGCTGGGGCCCAGCCGCAGGCTGCTGGCCGTGACGGCGCTGTCCTTCGTCGCGCTCGCGCTCACCCCGACCAAGCACACCCACCACTTCGGGGTCTTCGCCGCCGTGGGCGGTGCGCTGGCGGCGCTGACCGCGCTGGCCACCAGCACCACCGTGCTGCGCTCGCGCCGCAACCGCGCGGTGTTCTTCGCCGGTCTGATGCTGATCCTGGCCTTCGCCGCGACCGGGCCGAACGCCTGGTTCTACGTTTCCGGCTGGGGTGTGCCGTGGTACGACAAGCCGCCGTCGGTCGGCGGTTACCGGCTGAGCACGTTGCTACTCGTGGCCGCCGGGATCGCGCTGATCGTGGCGTTCGCCGAGCACCTGCGCATCGACGAGCACCGGCCGGAGGTGGTGCTGGAGAAGCGCAGCCGCGCCCTGCGGCTGGGCACCGCGCCGCTGTCGGTGATCTGCGCGCTGCTGATGGTCGGCGAGATCGCCACCTTCGCCAAGGTCATCCAGGAGCAGGCGGGCGGCTACAGCCTCGGCATGGACAACATCCGGCAGCTGACCGGATCCAGCTGCGGGCTCTCGGACTACGTCTACGTCGAGACCAACCCGCGCTCCGGCCTGCTGACGGTCTCCGCCGACCAGCCCGCCGTCGCAGCACCGGGAACGCGGGTGCCGGGCGACGGCCTCGACGGCGAAACCCCCGACCACTACCTGCGGGCCTCGATGCACGGCTTCGGCCGCGACGGCCTGCCCTCCGGCGACGGCACCGGCCCCGGCGAACCGGACTGGCGGCCACCGGCGGCCTTCGGCGACGACCGGGCACCGGTTTGGGGCAGCTACGAGCCGACAGGGACGGGCACCGGCGAGTTGCGCACCCAGTGGTACGACGTCCCGGACCGGGCGGCGGGCGGCGAGGTCCCGATCGTGCTGGCACTGGCAGGACGCGAGCTCGGCGCGAACTCGGTGCACATCGAGTTCGGCCGCGAGACCGCCGGCGGCTTCGAGCTGATGCAGCGCTACCCCGTCGCGCAGTCGCCCGCTCCGCGCTGGCGCGACCACCGGGTCACCGTCGACGGGCCCTCGGAGGGCGCGACCAAGATGCGCGTGGTCGCGCGAGACCAGGCCATCGGACCCGACGGGTGGGTCGCGGTCAGCGCGCCGCGCGCCCCGCAGCTGATCCGCATGACCGACGTCGTGGGCGACGCGCCGACCTTCGTGGAGTGGCCGGCCGCGTTGCTGCACCCGTGCCTGCGCACCGCGCGGGTGCGCGACGGGATCGCCGAGATGCCCCGGTTCCGGGTTTCCGCCGGTGCCGAGCTGCGGGGCGTCGGCCAGGGCTGGTCCTCCCCCGACGCGGGCGGCCACTTCGGCTGGCTCAACGTCGCGGCCAGCGTGCGAGAGCTGCCCACCTACCTGCGCAACGACATCCGGCGGGACTGGGGTTCGCTCTACGCGGTCGACCCGTACACGCCGGAGGCGCTGCCCGCCCAGACCGCGATGGACGTGCGCACCGAGACCCACTGGGGCCGGTGGTCGCCCGGTCCCCTGCCCAGGACGCTGCGGCTGCCCGGCGACGTCCCGGACTCGCGCGACCGCACCGACGTCCCGCGCTTCGAGGAGACCGGCGACCAGCAGGTGAGCGCCGGGGCCCCGTGAGCGCGGACGGCGCTGGGATGCCCGATGTGATCAGCGCCATGGCCAGCCGATCGTTGACCTCCACCTAACTCCAGCTCCTAGGTTCGGTGCCGATCGCACGAGAAACCGGGAGCCGACATGCACGCCATCCGTCAGCACGCCTTCGGGCCCGCCGAGAACCTCCGCTACGAGGAGGTCGCCGATCCGCATCCCGGCCCCGACCAGGTGCGGATCGCGGTCGAGGCCGCGGGCGTCCACCTGGTCGACACGATGATCCGCCAGGGCGTCCACGGTGGACCGTTCCCGCGGCCCGAGCTGCCAATGACCCCGGGCCGCGAGGTGGCAGGCGTGGTCGACGAGATCGGCGCCGGCGTCGACCCGGGCTGGCTGGGACGCCGGGTCGTCACCCATCTCGGTATGGCCAGCGGCGGCTACGCCGAGCTCGCAGTCCGGGAGGTCGAGTCGCTGCACGTGCTGCCGGACGAGGTCGGCTTCGAGGCCGCCGTCGCGATGATCGGCACCGGGCGCACCACGATGGCGATCCTGCACATCGCACGCATGAGCGCCGACGACGTCGTGGTGGTGACCTCCGCCGCGGGCGGCATCGGCAACCTGCTGGTACAGCAAGGTCGAACCGTCGGAGCGACCGTCGCCGGCGCCGCGGGCAGCACGGCGAAGGTCGAGACGGTCCGCGCCCTCGGGGCCGCCATCGCGGTCGACTACACCACCCCGGACTGGACGACGGCCGTCCGCGACCAACTCGGCGGCCGGGAGGTCACGCTGGTGCTCGACGGCGCGGGCGGCCGGTACGGCAGGGAGGCGTTCGACCTCCTCGGCAGCGGCGGCCGGATCGTCATGTACGGCCGCCCCTTCGGTCCCGAACACAGGTTCACCTCCGAGGACCTCTTCGACCGCGCTCTCGGCGCGACCGTCGGGCTCGGGCCCAACCTGCTGAAGACTCCCGGCGGACTGCGGGCACTCGAAGAGGAGTCGATGGCGGCGCTGGCAAGTGGCGGGCTCACCCCGCTGGTCGGCGATCCCTTCCCGCTCGCCGAGGCCGCGGCCGCCCACACCGCCCTGGAAAACCGCCGGACCTACGGCAAAGTAGTACTCAAGCCATGACTGCTTCTCATTTTTGCTGAGTAATATTCGGAAATGGCCGAACGCACTAGCGGTAGCTGGCCCGCCCAGCCCATCGGTCGATCCACTTGACGGCTGCCTGCCAATAGAGTGGGGCCCATCGGACATCCAACGCCGATTCGGCCCCGCTCGTCCCCACCGGCCGATCAGGCGACGGCAGGAAGGCGAATTCCTTGGAACAGGTGGTTCTGCTCAACGATTCCGGCCAGGCGATAGGGGTGACGGACAAGGCGACCGTGCACCACCTCGACACCCCGCTGCACCTGGCCTTCTCGTGCTACGTCTTCAACGGGCGCGGCCAGTTGCTGCTCACCCAGCGCGCGCACGAGAAGCGCACCTGGCCAGGGGTCTGGACGAACACCTGCTGCGGCCACCCCGCCCCACGGGAACCGATGCCCGAGGCCATCATCCGGCGGCTCGGCGAGGAGCTGGGCCTGACCGTGGGCGAGCTGACCCTGGTCCTGCCCCGGTTCCGCTACCGCGCCGTGATGGGCAACGGCGTCGTGGAGAACGAGATCTGCCCGGTCTTCGCCGCGTTCACCGACGACGAGCCGACGCCGAACCGCGAGGAGGTCGCCGGGACCACGTGGGCGGACTGGAGCGGCTTCAGCGCCGAGGTCCTGGCCGGCACGAGGGAGATCTCGCCCTGGTGCCGCCAGCAGGTCGCCGAGCTCGTCGAGCTGGGCGCCAACCCGGCCGAGTGGCCGGCCGCCGACCCCGCGGACCTCCCCGACGCCGCCGTGATCGCCGCCGGATAGCGGCTCCGGGGACGTTCGCAGCATTCAGCCTCGGCCGAAAGTACGAGACCGCCCGGTCCGCCGATGACCTATCGGCGGACCGGCGCGGGCCGCTTCGGCCGATCCCGGCACCGCTCGGCGCACCTACGTTGGCAGGTGTACGAACGAGTCCGAGGAGTGCACCATGACCGCCACCTGCTCACCGCCCGCGAACCCGATCGACGCCGACGGCCTGCGCGACCGCGTCGACGCCGCGCTCGGGAACTTCCTCGACGAGCAGGAGGAGCGGTTCGACGACCTCATCAGCGACCCGGACAGCCGATGTCAGTGGCAGGCCGCGACGCAGTCCCTGCGCGGTTTCCTGGCCGGGGGCAAGCGGATCCGTCCCGCGTTCTGCTACTGGGGCTGGCGCGGCGCGGGCGGCGGCGCCGACGACGAGGGCGTCATCGGCGCGGCCGCGGCGCTGGAGCTGCTGCACTCCTTCGCGCTGGTGCACGACGACATCATCGACGCCAGCGACACCCGCCGGGGCGCGCCGTCGCTGCACCGCCAGCACGCCGAGTCGCACCGGCGGTCCGGTGGTCGCGGATCTTCCGAGCTGTTCGGCACCTCCATCGCGCTGCTGCTCGGCGACCTGTGCCTGGCGTGGTTCCACGACATGCTCGCCACCAGCGGCCTGCCCGCCGACCGGATCCGCGAGGCGCGGCCGCTGGTGGCGCACAGCCTCACCGAACTGGTCCTCGGCCAGTACCTCGACGTCGCCGAGCAGGCGGGCTCGCGGCACTCGGTCAGCCGCTCCTACACGGTGATCCACTACAAGACGGCCAAGTACACCATCGAACGCCCGCTGCACCTGGGCGGTGTGCTCGCCGGGGCGTCCCCGGCGCTGCTCGACTCCTACACCGCCTACGCGATGCCGCTCGGCGAGGCGTTCCAGCTCCGCGACGACGTGCTGGGCGCCTTCGGTGACCCCACGGTGACCGGCAAGCCGGTCGCCGACGACCTGCGCACCCGCAAGGCGACCGTGCTGCTGGCGACCGCGCGGGAGCGCGCCACCGCCGCGCAGGCGGCGGAGATCGACCGGCTGTTCACCGGCGCCGACCTCAACGACGCCCAGACGACGCGGTTGCAGGACCTGGTCGTGGAAACCGGCGCGCTCGCCGAGTGCGAACGGCTCATCGACAGCCGGGTGGAAGCCGCGACGGCGGCGCTGGGCGCGATGCCGGTCGGCGACGACGTGCGCGCAGTGCTGGCGAGCCTGATCCGCGCCGCGACCGACCGCGCGCAGTGACCTGCCGGCGCCGCTGGCCTCAGTCGCGGCCGCTCGGAACCACTGGATTCGTGGCCGCCCGGCGCCGGACCGCTGGCCGCTCGGCGCCGATTCCCCTCTGCCACCGGCCGCGCCGAGCCGCTTGCCGGACCACCGGCCTTGGGGCGTCCAACGGCCTCACCGGACCACCGGCCGTGGGGCACCGAACCGCGTCCCGGACCACCGTCGGCAGGGTGCCGAACCGGCGCCCCTCGAGCGGCAACCGCCGGGGCTCAGATCACCGGCGTCCCGATCCTCAGCCGGTTGCCGTCGGGATCGCGCAGCTCGATCTCGCGCGCCCACGGCGCGTCCTCCGGTGTCATGCCGAACTCGGCGGCGATCGCGTCGACGTCGCGTACCCGCAGGTAGACCAGCGTGTCGGGTTGCGCGTCGCCCTCGTGCTCGGAGAGGAAGATCCGCACGTCCCCGCGCGCGATCTCGACGAAGGCCGGCAGCCCGGGCTCGAACCGGTGCTCCCACTGGGCGGTGAACCCCAGCAGCTCGTACCACTTCAGGGCCACGTCGACCTCTTCAACCCGGAGGATCGGGATGACGTCCTCATCCATCCCGACATCGTGGCACCCCGTCCCGCGCGCTGCCAGCGCCCATCCACCACTGCCACCGCCCGGCAGCGACCGCCGCGGACCCCGCTGTTGACCCGCTCGCGACCGCCAGCGTAAGTTACCCATCGGTAACAACCTGGGCGGCCGACGCCGCCCCGCGAGACGAGGAATCCGGCGATGGCCTCCACTGGAAAGACACTGGCGCTGTGGCAGAAGACGACCAAGCTGCCGCTGGGTACCCGGATCTTCTCCTGGGGCGTGTGCCTGCGGGCCCCCTACTTCCGCACGATCCGGCCGCACATCACCGAGCTGCGACCCGGCTTCTGCGAGGTCCGGGCCGCCAACCGCAGGCGCGTGCACAACCACATCGGCACCTTCCACGCCATCGCGGCCTGCAACATGGCCGAGATCGCGGCGGGCGTCATGACCGAAGCCAGCATCCCCACCACGCACCGGTGGATCCCGACCGGCATGAGCGTCAGCTACGTCGCCAAGGCGGCAACCGACCTGCGCGCCGTTGCCGAGCTCGACCCGCTGCCGGACGCCGACGACACCGCCCGCGACTGGGTCGTGCCGGTACGGATCCTCGACACCTCCGGCACCCTCGTGGTCTCCGCCGACATCACGATGCGCGTCTCCCCCAAGAAGAAGCAGGTGGCCGCAGCCTCCTGACTCGCCCTGAGCCAGGAGGCCGCCGCGACGCAGCCCGCAGGCCGTCGACTAGGCGACGGCCGGGGCGGTCGCCTTCATCCAGCACCATTCGCCCGGCTCGGGCGCGCCGACGAGCTTGAGCCCGGCCTTGCGCAGCGTCCTGGCAATGGCAGTGTTGTCCACGTGCGTGTGCGCGCTGAGCGTAGCGATCCCCAGTAGCCCCGCCTCCTCGACGAGCCTGGCCGCCAGCACCGAACCGACGCCCCTGCGCTGCCAGTCGTCGCGCACCAGCAACGCGATCTCCCCGATGTCGCCGTCGTACATCAGGTTGCCCATCGCGACGACCTCGCCCGTGGGCGCCAGCGCCAGCACCGCCCGGCCCAGCGCCGGGGTGAGCAGCCGCTGCAGCCCCTTCTCGCCGGACGGCCCCGGGCTGAAGTAGCGGCGGTACCGGGCGGCCGCGGAGCACCGTTCGTGGAACTCCGCCACCATCGGCAGGTCGTCCTGGTCGGCCACCCGCAACGTCAGCTCGGCGCCGTCGACGCTGACCTGCTGGGTGTCGCGCCGCATCCGCCCGCGGCAGTCCTGCGCCAGCTCCGCCATCGCCCGCGCCCGCGCGTACTCGGCGGGCGTGAAGGAACTGCCGGAGCGCTCCAGCACGAGTGTTCCGCCGCCGGGTGCGGCCAGCCGGATCGTCGCCCCGTCCAATCCCTCCGCACCGGGTGCCAGGACGTCCTCCCGCCACTGGACGCCGATGTCGCCGAGCACGCCGCGAAGGACTCTGACCAGCTCGGACCTGCCGTTGACCAGGTCCTTGGCCAGGTTCAGCGTGCGCGTGGGCACGTCATCGAGCTCCCGGACGTCGGCTCGCGTCGCCGTCGCGTCCCGCCCGCCGGCCTCGGCGACGGCTGCGATCAGCTCGGCCTCGGTGACCCTGGCCGGGACGTGCAGCAGGACCTCGTCGACCGCGCCGTCGGCCACGGGGTGCACGTGCACCGTGCGGATGTTGCCGCCGAGCGCGGCCAGCCCGGCGGCCAGTCGCGCCAGCCGCCCCGGGCTGTCGGTGACCGATGCGCGCAACCGCCACAGCCTGCGCGAGCGGTCTTGGACGTCCTCGAAGTCGACCCCGTCTGCGGGTGCCGCCGGTGCCTCGACGGGACGCCGTCGGTGCCTCCACAGCCGGCGCCCCACGACCACGAGGACGATCAGACCACTCAAGGCGATCAGGGCGTAGGAACCGCCGGAGTGGCTTTGCATGCCGGCGACGAACAGGTGCGCCGTGCCCGCCGCGAGGAAAAGCGCTGCCAGCTCGACCAGTTCGCGCGTCCAGTCCCCCTTGCCACGCCTGGCCGAGCCGGGGTCGGTTCCGTGCGAGTTCTCGGTGGGAGTCATGCGGCCCATCATGGAGACCGCGTATTTCGGCGGGTTGGCCTGCGATGACATGGCTGTAACGTGCGTCGTTTCACACGTTCGCGGCACTGCTCGCCGCGGCTGTGCGGAAGCCGGTCCACTGGCCCCGCGCTTCACCTGATCAAGCGATGACAAACAGGCGTTCGACGCGGCATCGTGGATTCATGACCACTTCCACGACTCCGCAACCCACCGAATTTCCCCTCCATGCCAAGGCATTTCGCTTCGACCGTCCGAACTGGAGTTTCGCCATGCCCGAGACAGCGCTCCCGGAACGGGACACGTCCCCGAAACACTCCGCAGATCGCCACTCGACAGCGGACAGACACGCATTCCAAGGGTCACGAGGATTCCGGGCGGACCCCCGATTTCCGCCAGGCACCTTCGAAAACCGGCACGCCGACCGGCACCGGCATGCCGCGCCTCGCGGCGCGCCACCGTCAGCGGGAGGACTGCCCGTAGGTCGAGAACCGCTTGGCGGCGCTCGCGAGCTCGGCGTCGTCCAGCAACCTCGGCGTGCCCACCTGCGCCGCGGTCAACCAGAGCTGGCACAGCCACTCGAGTTGCCGCGCCCGGTTGTAGGCCTGCGCCAGGTTCCTGCCGATCGTGACCGTGCCGTGGTTGCGCAAGACGCAGCCGGCACGCCCCTTCAGCGCCTCCGACATCGTCTCGGCCAACCGGTCGCTGCCGAACGTCGCGTAGTCCGCCACCACGACGCTGCCGCCGAAGTCGGCGAGCTGGTAGTGCACCGCGGGCACGTCGTCGCGCAGCAGGGAGAGCGCCGTCGCGTACAGGGAATGGGTGTGCACCACGGCCTGGGCGTCGTGCTCCCGGTAGGCGGTGAGGTGCATCGGCAGCTCCGAGGTCGGGCTCAGCGAGCCCGACACCACGGTGCCGTCGAGGTCCACCAGCGGGATGCCGTCCACGACGAGGTCGTCGTAGTCGACGCCCGAAGGCGTCACCGCGACGAGATCACCGCACCGGACCGACACGTTGCCCGAGGTGCCGACGACGAGGCCGTCGGCGGTCATCCTCCGGGCGATGTCGATGACCTCCCGGCGCCGGGCATCGAACTCGTTCAACACGCCACTCCTGGTGAGTCCGATGTGGACTCGTACGAACCGATCGCGGCGACCTTCTCCGCCGAGGCCGAGGTCTCGTCGAAGCGGTGGTCCAACCACTGCGAGGCCAGCGTCCGGGCGAGTTCGAGACCGATCACCCGCTCACCGAAGCACAATACCTGGGCGTTGTTGCTCAGCACCGAGCGTTGCACCGAGTAGCTGTCGTGCGCGGTCACGGCGCGGATGCCGGGAACCTTGTTCGCGCTGATGGCCACTCCCAGCCCGGTCCCGCACACCAGCAGCGCCCGATCGGCCTTGCCCTCGGCGACCATCCGCGCGGCGTTCACGGCGACGTGCGGGTAGGCGGTGTGCTCATCGGAACCGACCCCGACGTCGACGACGTCGGCGACCCGCTCGTCGTTCTCCAAGTCCTTCTTCAGCGCGTCCTTGTACGCCAGTCCGGCGTCGTCGGAACCGACGACGATCCTCCAGGAAGTCTGATCAGTCATGCTCGCAGTCCTCGTGTCACGTCTTGTCCTGTGTCCTGGTTCCGCCGGCGGTCGGCGGGGAGCAGCCCAGCCGCACGCCATGCGTGGAGGCCCGGTCCGCTCGGCTCGACGCGACGAACCCGCTCAGCCGAGCCGTCGCCACCGGCCGGCGCCACCGGCCGGCCGCGCTCCTCGACGCGGCAGCGCCCCGGAGCCGTCCGGTCCCGTGTCGGTGCGGCGGTTCCGAACCCCCGCCGCACCTGTCACGTCAGTGCACGCCTTCACCGGTGAGCACACCGGCGATCTCGTTCAGGGCCAGTGCCAGCGAGGTGGCGCCGGGATCGGGGGTTCCGACGCTGCGCTCGGCAAGCGGCCTGGCCCGGCCCGTGCGCGGAGTGAGCTCCGCGGTCCGTTCGGCGGCCCGGGTGGCTTCCTGTGCCGCCTGCTGCCACGCGTCGCGACCGCGCGAGCCGTCGGCAACCGCGCTCTTGAGCGTGTCGACGAACGGGATCAGCGCATCGACCAGCGTCTTGTCCCCCGCCTCGGCGCGGCCGAGGCGCTGCACCGCGCTGAGCGCGGCGGCGGCTCCGGCCGCCAGGTCCTCGGCGGTCGCCGGACGATGGTCCGGCAGCAGGTCGCCGAAGGACCGCAGCGCCGCGCCCCACAGCGCGCCGGAGGTGCCGCCGGCCTTGGCCGCCCACGCATCGCCGGCGGCCACCAGCACCGCTGCCGGGCCGACGCCATGGGCGAGGACCGCGTCCGCGGCCTCCACCGCGGCTGCGCTGCCCTTGGTCATGCCGCGGCCGTGATCCCCGTCGCCCGCGATCGCGTCGAGCCGCCCGAACTCGTCCTCGGCTCCGCGCAGCGCGTCGGCCACCGAGTGCAGCGCGCGGACCACGGTCGCGGCGGTCGCCTGGCCCTCCGCAGGGGCGACGACCACGACCGGCTCGTCGATCGGCGCGGCCTCGACGACCTCGGTGCTCTCGGGCTCCGACACCGTGACCGCGTTGCCCTTGCGGTAGGCGGGCGTGTCGGCCGGTGCGCTCCAGAGCCGTTCCAGCTCCGGGTCCAGCCAAGTCAGCGTCAGCGAGCAGCCGGCCATGTCCAGGCTGGTCACCAGTTCACCGACCTCGGGTTCGACGACCTCGACGCCGGCCTCGGCGAGCAGCCGCGACACGGCGCCCCAGACGACGAACAGCTCCTCGTACTTGGTCGCGCCGAGCCCGTTGAGTATCGCGGTGACCCGCGGCGTCGCGCCTTGCGGCGCTTCCGTGAGCACGCCGTCGACGAGGATCTTCGCCAGCTCCGAGGCCGACGGCATGTCCCGCTCGGACACACCCGGTTCGCCGTGGATACCCAGCCCGAGTCCCATCTTGCCGTCCGGAACGTGGAACAGCGCCTCGTCCTGGCCCGGCAGGGTGCAGCCGTCGAAGGCCACGCCGAGGCTGCGGGTGCGGTCGTTGGCGTGCTCGGCGACGCGCACGACCTCGTCGAACTCGTAGCCCTCCTCGGCCGCCGCGGACGCGACCTTGAAGACCACGAAGTCGCCGACCACGCCGCGCCGCTTCGAGCGCTCCTCCGCGGGGGCGCTGGCGACGTCGTCGGTGACGACGACGTTGTGCGCCCGGATCCCGGCCCGCTCCAACCGTTCCACGGCCAGGCCGAAATGCATGTTGTCCCCGGCGTAGTTGCCGAAGGAGAACACGACGCCGCCACCGCTGTCAGCGGCGCGGGCCACCGAGTAGGCGTCCTCCGACGACGGGGAGGTGAAGATGTTGCCGATGACCGCACCGTCGGCGAAACCGGGGCCGACCACGCCGCAGAACGCCGGGTAGTGCCCCGAGCCGCCACCGGTGACGACGGCGACCTTGCCCTGGCGGCCGCGTCGCGAGCGCACCACGCCACCGGGCACCGACCGGACGTAGCCGGGGTGGGCGGCCACGAAACCGGCCACCATGTCTTCGGTGAACGACGCGGGATCGTCGTACAGGCGAGTCATTCGCCAGCCTCCTTCGGGGTTGCCTGCCGGCCCTTCGCGGCCGCCTGCCAGCCCGGTCGCGCCCGGTCGATGGCGGCCAGGTAGTCGCGGTAACCGCGCTCGTAGAACTCGACCGCGCGGGGGTGCGGCTCCACGACGTGCCGGTCCGCGGCCCACTGGACACGGTCCACGGGTTCGCCCAGCGAGTCCCACGCGGTCATGGCCGCACCGCGGCCCCCGACGCACTGCTCGTACGGCACGTGCAGCGGCCTGCCGAGCACGTCGGCGAAGATCTGGCTCCACGCCGCCGACTGCGCGCCACCGCCGCAGGCTGAGACCCTGCCGGTCAGCCCGGCGGCTTCGAGGTTGTGCCGGGCGGCGTAGGCGACCGCCTCGCACATCGCCCGCACCAGGTCGGCGGGCCGGGTTTCCAGCGAGAGCCCGGTGAACTGACCCCGTGCCCGCGGCTCGACGAACGGCGCGCGCTCGCCGGAGCTGGACAGGAACGACAGCGCCGACACTCCACCGGCACCGGGTTCGCTGTTGCCCAGCAACGTCTCCAGTTCACCGACGTCGGCACCGACCATGGCCAGCACCCAGTCCAGGTTGGCGGTACCGACCATCGCCGGCATCACTCGCAGGAACCTGTCGGCGCGGGGCGTGGCCAGCCACATGCCTGCGATCTCGGCACCGGGGACGAGACCGACCTCATCGCGCAGTACCTGGCAGCCCAGCGTCGTGCCGATCACCAGGGTGCCGTCACCGACCTCGTCGATCCCGGCACCGAGCGCGCAGGCCGGCAGGTCGAACGGACCAGCGGACACCGGCAGCCCGGAGGGCAGTCCGAGCTGCCGGGCCATGCTGCCGTCGAGCGCGAACAGCTTGCCCGGCGGAGCGGGCTCGGCCAGCAGCCTGCGGTGCGACTCCAGCCCGCAGGCCGCCAGCGCCTCCGCCGAGTACGTGCGGGTGGGCACGTCGAGGAACGGCAGCGACGCGTCGGAGGCATCGACGGTGATCTCGCCGGTGAGCCGCTGGATGATCGCGTCCACGCAGTAGCCGGCGACCTCGGCGCGCTCCAGCCGCTCGGGGTCGTGCTCGGCCAGGTGCGCCAGCAGCGGACCTGCCGAGCCCGGGAACATGCCCGCCCCGGTCAGTTCGTGCACGCGCCGCAGCACGCCGGTCTCGTGCCAGCGGTCCAGCACGCCGGACGCGCGCGCGTCCAGCCAGGAGATGGCCGGGCCGACCTGGTGGCCCTCGCGGTCCCGCAACCACAGCCCGTCGCCCTGCCCGGTGATGGCCAGGGCCTCGATCGGCTCGTCGGCCTCGGCCGCCACCGAGCGCACGACGCTGAGCACTGTCTCCAGGACCTCGTCGAGATCCTGCTCGACCCGCCCCCCGGGAAGCCTGCGCAGCGTGCTTCGCACACCGTGGGTGACCGTGGCCGTGCCGTCGCGGCCCAGCAGCGACGCCTTCGTCACCGATGTGCCGACATCGACTCCGAGAATCATGGCCGCAGGCCTTCGATGCGGTCCAGCACCTCCGGATTGGCCACGAAGCGGGGCCGCTCACCTGCCAGGAACCGGGCGACCTCGCCGGCAACGATGTCCGCGGCGCGGTGCGCCGTCTGCCGGGTGGCGCCTGCCAGGTGCGGAGTGGTGATCACGTTGGGCGCGTCGAACAACGGCCAGTCGCGCGGCGGCGGCTCGATGTCGTAGACGTCGACCGCCAGCGCGCCGAGCCTGCCGGACTTGAGCAGCCCGGGCAGCGGCGCGTAGTCGAGCAGACCACCACGGGCGGAGTTGACCAGCACCGCGCCCTCCGGCAGCAGCGCGAGGTTGTCGGCGTTGAGCAGGTGCTGGGTCTCGGGGGTGAGCCGAGCGTGGAGGCTGACGACCGAGCTGCGCCGCAGCAGGTCCTCCAGCTCCACCAGCTCGACACCGTCAGCGGTGGCGTCCTCGGGCTTGACGAACGGGTCGGCGACCAGGACGTGCGCGCCGAACGCCGCCAGCACCCGGGCCACGATCCGCCCGATCGCGCCGTAGCCGACCAGGCCGACCGTGGAGCCTTCGAGCTCGATGCCCGCGTTCTCGTAGGCGTAGTAGTCCCCGCGCCAGTTGCCCGACTTGAGTTCGGCGTCGGAGGCGGGGATGCGGCGCAGCGCGGCCAGGACGAGACCGACCGCGAACTCCGCCGCCGCGGCGGCGTTGCGCCCGGGCGCGTAGCTGACGACCACGCCTGCCTCGGTGGCTGCCTGCAGGTCCACGTTGACCGGGCCGCCCCGGCAGACGCCGACGAAGCGCAGGTCGGGGCTCTTGGCCAGCACGTCGGCGGTGAACGGGGCCATCTGGGTGGTGGCGATCTGCACACCTGCCAGCGACTCCAGCAGCTGCTGCTCGGTGCCGCTGGCTTCCTGGACGTTGCCGACGGGCCCGAACGGCTCCACCGGCCACGGCAGCTTCAGCGTGCTGAACTCCAGGTCGTGGTCGCCCGCGCGGTTGCGCAGGGCCTCGACGAACACCTCGGGAGCGACGAAGTGGTCGCCCGCGGCGAGAACGCTGGTCATGGGGACTCCTTTGTCTGGTGGACGCGAGCGTCTTGCGGTGCGGACGACTTCAGCCGCGGACCGGCGTGGACAGCGAGGCGAGCAGCCGCTCGCGCACGTCGTCGAGGTCGGCGGCGACGTAGCCGGCCGCGGCCAGCGCGTCCTCGGCGGGCGGGTAGTCGGAGTTGGGGATGGCCACCACCGTCATCCCAGCGGCGGCCGCCGCCCGCAACCCGTTGCTGGAGTCCTCGACCGCGAGGCACTGCTCTGCCGGGTGCCCGAGCTTGTCCGCGGCGGCGAGGTAGACGTCCGGGCTGGGCTTGCCGCGAGGCACTTCAGCGCTGGAGACCGTGGCGCTGAAGTGCTCGGTCAGCCCGTGGCGGTCGAGGACGGCGTCGATCAGCCTGCGCGGCGCGGAGGATGCCAGCGCGATCGGCGCCCGGGCTGCGGTCTCGGTGACCATCCGCAGCGATCCGGGCAGCAGTTCGATCTCGCCACCGTCCAGCGCGGCGATCATGCCATCGACCACGGCCTTCTCGGTCTGGGCCGCCGTCTCCTCGGCCTCGCTGAAGTCGGCCAGGAAGGCCGACCACTCCGGAGCGCTCATGCCCTGCACCTGCCGGGTCTGCTCGGCGGTCCAGGTCTTGCCCCGGTCCGCCGCGAACGCGGTCCACATCCGCTCCCACAGATGTTCGCTCTCGACGAGAACGCCGTCCATGTCGAACACGACCGCGCTGCGCGCGCCCGCCTCGGGCTGCGTCATGCCTCAACCTCCCGCAATCCACTGGTGCAGCCAAATTAACATCGGAAGCGTTAAGTGTCACTACCCATGTGATAGTTCGCCGGGTTGACTGCCCGAGGATCACCACGCGGCGCCGCAGCAGGCAAGATGGCCCCATGTCGTCCGCACCGAAGAAGCAGTCGCCCCGGCTCCTGCGGCAGCAGAAGATCGTCGACCACGTGGTCTCCAACGGCTTCGCCAGCGCCGCGGAGCTGTCGAGCCTGACCGGGGTCAGCCTGATGACGGTGCACCGCGACCTCGACGACCTGGTCACCCGCGGCCTGCTGCGCAAGTTCCACGGCGGGGTCTCCGCCCAGCCGTCGACGGTGTTCGAGAGCAGCTCGGACTTCCGGCTGCACACCCACACCCGGGAGAAGGACGCGCTCGCGGCCGAGGGGCTGCGCATGGTGGCGCCGGGGATGTCGGTCATGATCGACGACTCGACCACCGCGCTGGCCCTGGCCCGGCTGTTGCCCGACGTCGGCCCGCTGACCGTGGTCAGCAACTACCGCCAGGTGCAGGAGGCGCTGCGCGAGGTGCCCGACATCAGGCTGATCGGCCTGGGCGGCGAGTACTCCCGCACCCACGACTCCTACCTCGGGCTGCCCTGCCAGGAGATGGTCAGCAGCTTCTCGGTGGACATCGTGTTCCTGTCGACCTCGGCGATGAACGCCCAGATGACCTACCACCAGGAGCAGGAGATCGTGCTGGTCAAGCGCGCGATGCTGGAGAGCGCCAGCACCCGGGTGCTGATGATGGACGCCAGCAAGGTCGGCCGCGCGGCCCTGCACCGCTTCGCCCCCGTCAGCGCCTTCGACCACGTCCTGCTCGCCGGCGAGTTCGACCCGGAGCTCGTGGAAGCCATGCGCGAGCACACCGACGTGCGCCAAGCTGCCCTGACCTGAAGACGCAAGGCTTGGTGGCCCAGCCAGCCCAGCCCCGGCAGCCGAGCAAGTTCCCGCCCCGCAACGCGCACCCGGAGGCAGGATTCCGCCGGGAGCCGGGAGCCGAGAGCCGAGAGCCGAGAGCCGAGAGCCGAGAGCCGAGAGCCGAGAGCCGAGAGCCGAGAGCCGGGAGCCGGGAGCCGGGAGCCGGGAGCCGGGAGCAGAGCTAGCAAGCCAGCGGACGGGATGGAACCTCACGTCTGGAGTGCGCCGAGCGATCGGGCTGCTCGCAGCCACGGAGGAATGGCCTGACGAGCCCGGTTTCACTCCTGCGGAGGCCAAGTTCTGCATGCAGCACCAGATCTACGCCCATAGCACTGCAGCTCCGGCCGCTGGTGCGGCGCGGCGCGCCGCTGGGCGCTCCGCCCCTACACCCCAGGTAAGGCGGCCATCCGGGGCCAGCGTCCGTGGCTGCCGCTCCGTGCCGACGGGCTGGGCGCGCGGTGTCCCAGTTCCACACTCGAAGCGAGAAGGTTTAACACTTCTATTGATAAATCTAGCTCGCCGTATGAGTATGGTGCGCGACGTTAGCGAGATCGGCGTCCCCTGACGACGGCTCCCCGGTTACCGGTGGCCACCTCTACCCCGGTCCGGCGGCGGCCTGGTGGCGGGCGCGCGTGACTCGCATCAGCACCTCAACGTGGAGGTTTGGCGTGACCACAGCCACTCCTGCGGGATCCGGGTCCCTGCTCGACAGATGGGGCCTGCCGAAAGCACTGGTCTACGGCTACATCGGCGTGCTCCTGTTCATGATCGGCGACGGGGTCGAGTCCGGCTTCATCTCGCCGTACATGGCAGACCACGGCGCGGGCAGCGACGTGCACGCGGGCTACGTGATCACCGTCTACGGCGTCGCGGTGATGATCGCGTCGTGGTTCTCCGGTGCGCTCTCCGACGTGTGGGGCCCGCGCCGGGTGATGATCGTCGGCTTCGTGATCTGGGTCGTCTTCGACGTCCTGTACCTGGTGTTCGCGCTCGGCACGCAGAACTACGTGCTCATGCTCGTGTTCTACGGCATCCGCGGCTTCGGCTATCCGCTGTTCGCCTTCGGTTTCCTGGTGTGGATCACCTCCACCGCTCCCAGCGCGCGCCTGGGCGCGGCCGTCGGCTGGTTCTACTTCGCCTTCACCGGCGGCCTGCCGACGCTGGGTTCGCTGTGGGCGAGCATGACCACTCCCTATATCGGTCAGCTCGGCACCCTGTGGTCGGCGCTGGTGCTGATCGGTCTCGGCGGCGTGTTCGCGCTCTTCGGGGTCAAGGAGCGCACCGGCTACGGCCGGTTGATCCCGCAGGAAGTCACGTTGGGCGAGAGCCTCAGCAGCAGCGTCTCGGTGATCTGGACGCACCCGCGGGTGTTCGTCGGATGCATCGTGCGGATCATCAACACCGCACCCGAGTTCGGCATGCTGGTGTTCCTGCCGCGCATCTTCTCCGACGGTCTGGGCTTCGGCGAGAGCAAGTGGCTGCAACTGCTGGCGATCATCTACGGCACCAACATCGTGTTCAACCTGATCTTCGGCGTGGTCGGCGACAAGATCGGCTGGCGCCGGACGATCGCGACATTCGGCGGCGTCGGGTGTGCGATCAGCGTGGCATTGCTGTACTTCATCCCGGTGTGGCTGGGCCCCGACTACTACTGGGCGGCGGTCCTGGTCGGCATGTTCTACGGCGCGACGCTGGCGGGCTTCGTCCCGATCTCGGCGCTCATCCCGTCGATGGCACCGACGAACAAGGGTGGCGCGATGGCGCTGCTCAACCTCGGCGCCGGTGGCGCGACGTTCGTCGGACCGGCCATCGCGAGCCTGTTCTTCCCGGTGGCCGGGGCCGCCGGGGTGACGTTGATCTTCGCCGGGCTCTACGTGGTCGCCGCGCTGCTGACCACGCAGCTCAAGATTCCCAAGGACGCCGAAGCGGCGATCAGGGAGGGCAAGAGCCTGCAGGAGGTCGGTGCCACGGCCCGCTGAACCCCGAGCCTTCCGCCCGCGCCTCTTCCCCCAGGGGCGCGGGCGGATCGCCATCCACGGCTCATCCGTCACGGTCACCAGGTACCTGCCGTCCGGCGTGAACGCTGGGCCGTCGATGCTGTGCCCGGCGAGTACATCGCTGTGCACCCGTCCACTCTCGATGGTGAATACCGCCGTGCCGCCGGACGAACCTCGCACCGCGACGAGCAAGCGGTCTCCGATGGTGGCCAACGAGGGTTCGGACACCGCGGCTGCCTCCACCGAAGCCACGGCATTCCAGCCCGCGTGCTCGGCGAGCACGACCACGCGTCCCGTGCCGGCCTCGCGGAAGGCTGCATATCCGCCTGCGACGGCCACCCGTCCCGCCGGGCGCTGGTCGTGCGATGTCGCCACGGTCTCGAACCGGCCTCCTGGAGTGCCGCGCCAGTGCAGCAACCGCGTGCCTTCCAGCGCGAAGACGTGCAGGACCCCGGAGCTGTCCACGGCCATCGAGACCTCGTCGGCCACTTCAGCGCCGCCGATGCCGGTCCACGTGGCCGACCGGTCGCTACGGACGCTCACCCCACCCCGGCCGTTCTTCACAGCGACGACGACCGAGCCGTCCGGCGCCACGAGCACAGCGGGCGGACCGACGTGGGTCACTTCTCGCAGGACCGGTGGCACTCCGAGGTCGACCCAGCCCGGCGGCCAGAGCCCGGAATCGTCCTCCCGCTTCAGGAAAACCCGCCCGGAAGTCTCCGCCTGCACGACCAGCACGTGCCGGCCTGCACCGTCGGTGGCGAGTGCGGGCGAGCCGGCTGCCGGGACGAATCCTCGAGTGCTCAGCTCTCGCTCGCCGACGAACAACCGACCGCCGCTCACGTGCGCCCACACCGGGTGGCCCGCACGGTCGGTCGCAGTCCACGAACCCGACCGGCCCCAGCGCGGACGCATGCTGCGCAACCACGTCGCGTAGGGATCGTCCATGCTGACCATCGGGTCGTGCGCCGCGTAGGCGGCGAAGTCCCGGCGCTTCTCGGCCACGACCCGCGCCGGGAGGTTCGCCGGTGCGTCAGCGATGTTGTAGTCGCGGTAGTGCAGGACGTGCACCGCGGTACCGCCCGGGTCGTGGCGCCGCAGCGCTGCTCTGGCGAAGTGCGCCGTGGCGGTGTGGTCCGGATGGTTGTGGCCCGGCCACTGCGACTGGTACCTGGCGTCCGGCTCCGGATCCTGAGTACGGAGCACGGTTGGCGTGAACCGCGCGTACAGCTGCGCGAGCACTGTGATGACCGCACCGCGGTCGTAGGTCGACTCCCCCACCGGTGATCCCGTTGGCACCAGCGTGCGTACAACGGCGCGCTCGTCGCGCCACAGTCTGCTCAGTGCGTGCTTGCCACCCTGCGCGTGTGGGTCGTTGTCGTCCGGCAGGTTGACCCACACCAGTCGCACCGACGGCAGCGCTGTCAGGGAGTACACCTCGACCGACTGCTGCGGCGACAGCGCGAGCGGGGTGCGGTTCCACTCGTCGGGCACGCCGGCCATCGACGCGAACGCCACCCGCGTGCCCGCCTGCCGCCGTGCGGCGTAGGGCTCGGCAGGGACCACATCGCTCTCCCCCGCTGTGAGGTAGATGGTGGTGACCGACGCGCCGGAGCGGATCGCCGCGCGCAGGTCGGGGTTCATGAACAGGATGTCGTCGTCGGGGTGCGCGACGACCTGCAGGTGGCTTCGCACCGGTGCCCCGGCACCGGCTCCAGCCGGCAGGCCGAACATCGCTACCACCAGCAGGCAAAGGACGAGCGCCACCCGCGCGATCAACATGGCGCCGCCCTTCGCCTCCGCACGGACAGCGCGAACGCCACCGCTGCACCCAGCGTGGCGAGCACGGCCTGGAGTCCGAACCACGGCGGCTGCCAGGTGACTCGCACCGTCCCCGCCTCAACTCCCGGCGGTAGCACGACTTTCAGCAGTCCCGCAGATGTCGAGAGCACCGTCGCAGGCAAACCGTCCACAGTGGCTGAGTAGCCCGGCCAGGCCAGGCGCGCGAAAACCAGCTCTGCACCCGTACTGCGAGCGGCGCGGAACCTGACCGTCTCCGTGCGCTGGCCATCCTCGGCGTTCCCGCTCACTGTCACACCGTGAGCGACGCTCAGCCTGCCTTCCCGCCACGGCAACGCATCTCGCCTCCGCACGACGACCACGTCTGGAGCCCGCTCGGAAACCTGCCATCCCAGCGGAGGTTTCGGATCGTCGATCAGCTTGCGCTGCACGACCACCCGGTCGAGCCTGAGCTGGTCGGCCAGCACCGCACCGGTCTCGTCGGCTTCCCACAGCCGCCGGTAGGCCGCCGCACACGCGGAACCGTAGTAGCTCAAGCACAACCGGCGGTGCAGCGGCGCGTAACCGATGCCGGTGTAGGAGACCAGGCTCGGCACTCCGGCGACGGCGTGCATGTGTCCGAACAGCAGCCGACGCCACGCGCGCCCGGATTCGACGTCCTCACCGCTGATCGCATTCCGGTCGGCGACCTGGAAGAGCGTGCCACCACGCAGATCGGCGAACTCCGCGCGTACCCGGTCGACGTCCGTGGGGAAGTTGTAGGTGGCCACGTCGCGGTTGGCTGGGAACCACCACATCTGCATGACCAGTGCGCAGGCGGTGCCGAGGTGGATCACCACCGCACGCGAGGCGCTCGTCCGCGAAGCCAGTACCACCACGAGCAGACCGCAGATCACCACCAGGGACGCCAGGTGGTTGAGCGACTGCGACGGCCAAGCCGCGAACGACAGATACGCCGACCCCGCCAACGCTGCCGCCGTGCACGTGACGCGAACACGCATCCGGTCGGTGCGCAGTCCGTGCGACAGCGCCACGCCGAACAGCACCGCCACCGCCAGCCACAGCACCGCGACGTGCCGCAACGGCCACCGGAACAGCCACGCGTTGGACGGTCCGAGGCACAGCAGCGCGTAGACGACCGCGAGCACGAGCGCGGCGCCGCACCGCCGCCTTCCCGCCAATGCCGCTCGCCAGTCCAGCCACGGCAGCAACGGCACCACGAACCACGCAAGGTAGGTGGCGGGCACGGTCATCCGGAAGGAACCGAACGACAGGATCTGCGGGGCGAAGCTGGGCATGCTGGCGTTGAGCAGGTCGCCGACATCCGGCACGAACTGGCCGACGTTGAACAGCTCCAGACCGGAACGCCAGGTCACCGGGCCGGTCATCACCAGCGGCAGGAAGACCAGCGGCAGCGTGAGCGCGGCAGCCGCACCCACCCCTGCCAGCCGCGCGACCGGCTTGCCGGCCAACGCGGTTTCGACCAGCACAGCACCGAAAACCGCACACATCGCGAGAACGCCGTAGGGATCTCCTGCCGAGACGCACAGGAAGCAGAACACCCACACCACCCACGGTGCGGCCCGGCCGTCGGCCATCCGGTGCAACGACCACCACACCCAGGGGACCCACGCGAACCCCATGAGCCCGGCCGCCCAGCTCGACGCCTGGAAGTACAGGACGAACCCGGATACCGGCAGTGCCGTGGCGAGCACGGAGGCGGCAGCGCGCGAGGCACCGTAGCCACGGCACAGGACATGGACGCCGACCCCGAGCACGACCAGGAACTGCGTCTTGATCACGGTCGCAGCCACGGCGAGGTCACCGATCGCGACGACCAGGAGGAAGTCGATCAGGTGCAGCGGGTTCCAGACGCCGAACAGCGCCTCCGCCGCGAGGTTCCCGCCCATCCAGGCATCGGCGTCCAGCAGCAGCGGCCACTCGCCGGCGAGCAGTCGTTCACCCAGCCGGTGCCACATGGGCAGGAACTGCGCCGCGCTGTCGTCCCAGAAGTAGAAGGACGGGTTGACCAGAGCGGGTATCTGGACGAGTACAGCCACCAGCACCGCCACCGCGATCACCGCCCGGATTTCCGGCTTCCTCGCGCGAAAGCGATCACGCCAGGGAGCCACCGGGGGCGCGGGAGCAGCCGTGAGCGCGCGCTTGCTCAGCAGGAAGGTGACCGGCAGCACCAGCAGACCACCTACAACCGGCGCGACCACCGGTCCGGCACCGAAAACGCCGACCAGCACCGCGACGGCACCAGCGCTGAGCGCGATCGTGGGCACGTTCGACAGCGGATACAGCAGCAGCGTACGTGCACGAGGCACGACACCGAAGGTGAACCGGCAGTTCAGCACGTACGAGCACAGCATCGCCGTCACCGTCGCGACAACGTGCGCCACGACGTAGGGCAGCAGCACCCAGGTCGCGAGGTAGGTTGCGCAATGCACCACCGTGTTCGCCACGCCCACCGCGGCGAAGCGCACGAAGCCCGAACCCAGGAGCCTCGATCGCGCAGCATCTCCCCACACCGTTCCCCCAGAGAAGTAGAAATCGACAGAACAGCGCGGCCGTCAGCCCGCCCGGGACAACGACTCGAGTCGTTGCGCACGCGCCGGCGCCACCCCGCCACCCGACTCCTTCACCAGGAAGTGCGGACGGCGCTTGGTCTCGACGTAGATCCGCCCGATGTACTCGCCGAGCACGCCGAGGAACAGCAGGTGCAGACCGCCCAGGCCCGCGACCGCGACCAGAAGCGTCGTGTAGCCCGGCACCCGCACCCCGTTGACCAGCGTGTGCACGACAACGAATGCCATGTAGCAACCGGCCAGCACCGCGACGAGCAGGCCGAGGTAGACCGACAGCCGCAACGGCTTGCTGTTGAACGACACCAGCCCGTCGATGCCGTAGTTGACCAGCTTGCCCAACGACCACTTCGACCGGCCGATCGCGCGTGGGACGCCGCGGAACGGCACGGTGGCCGTGTCGAACCCGATCCACCCGAACAGCCCCTTGGAGAACCGGTTGCGCTCGTCGAGCGAGAGCACCGCGTCGACCGCCCGGCGCGACAACACGCGGAAATCGCCCGCACCGTCCTGAACACCGACGTCGGTGAGCGCGTTGAGCGCCCGGTAGTACATCCGGGAGAGCAGCGAGCGCAGCAGCGGATCGCCCTCCCTGCTCCGGCGGGCCACGACCTGGTCGCAGCCGGAGTCCATCAGTGCCAGCATCCTGCTGAGCAGTTCGGGCGGGTGCTGGAGATCGGCGTCCATGATCGCGACGCGCTCCCCGCGGGCGTCGCGAAGCCCGGCGAGCACCGCGGCCTCCTTGCCGAAGTTGCGGCTCAGCGACAGGTACCGGATGCGGCTGTCGGCGAAGGCCAGCCGCCGCGCCTCGATCAGCGTCCCGTCGGTGCTGCCGTCGTCGACCAGGATGACCTCGCATTCCCGGTCCACCGCAGCCAGGACCGCGGCGAGCGCGTCGTGCAGCCGCGGCAGCGCGCGTTCCTCGTTGAAGCACGGGATCACAACGGAGAGGTACATGGTCCGGCTCTCATCCAGGCTCGGCGTAAGCCCGATCCGCGCTGGGAACGGGCTTTTCGGTCGCATCGACACTAGGAGCGCCACCGAAAGCACCCCCCGCCCGACACACCGACGCGTCACCCGGGCAGGAGAATCCGCCGCCGCTCTGGCAGCGCATCCGTTCACCGGCCAGAATCCCTGTTTCCGCTGATCAGCGGACTGAAGTCCGCGATTCGCCACGCGCGGAGCGCAACGGACCGAAGCGTCACAGGCGCGCGCACTGCCCCTGGGCCGCGCCGCGCACCTCGTTCGGCCTGCCCTCGTCGCTGGGCGCAGGTGAGTTCCCTCGGCACGTCAGGGAATCCTCGAAGACGTTGCCCGCCACCACGATGGGGCTCGCGCTCCGGTTGCCCTGCAGGCGCACCGGCCCCGACACCTGGCCGTCCTGCACCCGAACCCGTCCGGATACACCGTCGATCCGCAGCCGCCCGGCGATCTCGACGCCGGAAAGCCACACCCCGCGCGCACCACGCACGTCCACGCCGCCGTCCACAGTGGAGTCGAGCGCGACCAGCGCCGCACCTCCGCGCACGCGCACCGTCCCGGACACCGCGGCGTCGCGCAGGCACAGCACGCCTTCCGAAACGTCGATCGACTCCTGCGCCCCGCTCAGCGTGCGCGTGCACGACGTCACGGGAACGGTCACCGCGACCGGAGTCCTGCGGTCTCCATCCAGGTTGTCGATGTCGAAGTAACTGCCCGCCGCGGTGCGGCGCTGGTAGCGCAACGTCAGAGCGGCGATCTCCGGTAGCTCCGGCCCTGGCCGCAGCACCGCGTGCTGGTCGGACTTCTCGACCGTTGCGGCTGTGGACGGTTCGACGGTCGCCGTGACGCGGTTGAGCCCGTTGCCCAGCCCCATCGACGCGCCCGGCGCGGTCGTCACCCGCCAGCCCACCCGCGCGCTCCCGGGTCCGAGGTCGACCAGGCCGACATCGCTGGTCAGCGAGTACGGCGCCACACCGGCGGGAATCGGCTCGTCGGTGGTCGACTGGTCGATGCTCAGCGACGCCGAGCCGGCGTCGAGGTTCATCCGTTCGGTGTAGAGCCTCCGGTCTGTGTCGGTGGTGGGCCTGCCGTGGTGGACGTAGTAGAGCTGCGAGCCGTCGGGGGACGCGATGACGCTGCCGTGTCCGGTGGAATACATGCCCTCCTGCTCGTCCTGCTCCAGCACCGGGTTCGCGTCGCTCTTCTTCCACGGCCCGAGCGGGTGTTCGGCCACCGCGTACCCGACTCCGTAGTACTCGTTGGCGTAGTTGTTGGCGGAGTAGGTCATGAAGTAGACCGGCGATCCGTCCTCGGTGTGGCGCTTGATGGTCGTCGAGCCCTCGGCCCACCGGCGGTCCTTCTTGTCCCCTCCGGACTCGGCGTAGTCGTTGACGTGCGCGTTCTCCCACGGCTGCGGGTCGCCGCCGTAGTTGAGCACCGGGGTGAAGCCGTCCTTTCGCACCAAGGGCGGATCGTCGGGCGCGCTGTTGGCGTCGCGGTAGCTCGGGTGGATCTCGGGCATGGTCGCGCCCGCCGGGTCGCGCCACCAGTCCGCGGTCAGCTCGACCGCGTAGATGTTGCTCTCCTCGACGTACTTGCCGAGATCGTGGTCCCACACCCAGTTCCGGTAGGCGTTGCGGGAGAAGTACAGGTAGATGCGGTCGCCGTCGAAGAAGACGTTCGGGTCGATGAACGGCAGGTAGGTGCCCAGCGGCGCAGTCATGCCCTCCTCGAGCGTCGCGGGCGGCTTCTTCTGGGTGTGGTCCATGATGAGGTTGACGTCGTGGTAGTCCGGGTCGTACGGGAAGTAGTCGATCGGGCGGTCCGCGATGTTGCGGAACGGGCCGGCGGGCGAGTCGGCGACCGCGACGCCGACCTTGCTGGGCTCCTCGAAGTCGGCGTACTTGAAGTGCTCGGCCACGCCGTCGCGCATCCTGGCGGAGTAGAACAGGAAGTACTTGCCGGTGTCCTCGTTGTGGTAGACCTCCGGCGCCCAGAACCAGTCCCGGCCCCACTGGGTGCCGTCGCCGCCGTCCAGCGCCCCGCCCGGCAAACGCTCCCACGTCGCCAGGTCCGGGGAGCGGTATATGGCGAAGTGGTAGCCCGGGTCGGCGCCCTCGGTGGAGTAAGCGAAGTAGGAACCGCTGTCCTGGTCGTGCAGCACGAACGGGTCCGCGCCGGGCAGCGACGCGTCGTTGTAGTAGGTCGCGTTGGTCGCCATGGAATCGCGCGTTTCCGCCGTCGCGGTGGTCATCGTCGCCACGAGCAGGAGCGGCACCACCGACACCGCCCCTCGCCAGCGTGCCACCGGTCGCCTCCCGATCACACTCACAGTGATGCCGCGTTCACCCTGGGTTGACTCTTACCGGTGACGGGTGCCTTGTCAACATCCGGCACCCGGGATGCCCAACGCCCTGCCGCAGCGGGGGGACGCCGGATTTGGCAGGCTGGCCGCTATGCCGTCAGAGCAGTCGTTTCCCCGCCGCAGCGCCCGGACTCAGGGCTTCACCCTCGGCACCCCCAGGAATTTCACCGTGTCCGGTGACGGCGCGACCGTGCTGTTCCTCCGCTCCGCCAGCGGCACCGACCGTCACAACGCACTGCACGCACTGGTCACCGCAACGGGTGAAGAGCGAATCCTCGCCGATCCGGCCGCACTGCAGGCCGACGAGCACGTGACGCCCGACGAACAGGCGCGGCGGGAACGGGCCCGGGAGCGCGGTGCCGGCATCACCGGCTACGCCACCGACAGCAGCGCGAGCCGCGCCGTGTTCGCCCTCTCCGGGAGCCTGTTCATCGTCGACGTCGCCGCGGGGACCGTGCGCGAGCTGCCCGCGCAACAGCCCGTGGCCGATCCCAGGCTCGACCCGGACGGCCGCACGGTCTCCTACCTCTCCCGCGGCGCGCTGCGCGTCGTCTCCGCCGACGGCACCGGCGACCGCGCACTGGCCGAGCCCGACGGTGACGACGTCGTGTGGGGAGCGGCCGAGTTCATCGCGGCCGAGGAGATGCACCGCTACCGCGGCTACTGGTGGTCGCCGGACGGCTCGGCGGTGCTGAGCGCGCGCGTGGACGAGTCCGCGGTCGCGCACTGGTACCTCGGCGATCCCGCCGACCCGGCCCGCCCGCCGACACCGATGCGCTACCCGGCCGCCGGTTCCGCCAACGCCGACGTGACGCTGGCGGTGCTCGGCCTCGACGGCACGCGCGTCGACGTCGGCTGGGACCGCGAGTCCCTGCCGTACCTGGTCGCCGCGCACTGGTCGGCCCACGGCAGGCCGCTCATCGCCGTGCAGTCCCGCGACCAGCGCACCCAGCTGGTCCTGGCGGTCGACCCGGCCACCGGCGCGACCGGCGAGGTGCACCGCGACACCGACCCGCACTGGATCGAGATCAAGCCCGGCTGGCCCGCGTGGCACCCCAGCGGCCGGCTGGTCCGGATCAGCGCACGGGACGGCGCGTACCGGCTGGTCGTCGGCGACCGGCCGTGGACACCGCCGGAGCTGCAGGTCCGCGCGGTGATCGACGTGGGCGACGACGTGCTGCTGTCGGCGTCGGAGGACGATCCGGCGGAGGTCCACGTCTACCGCGCGACCGAGGACGGCGTCGAACGCATCACCCGGACCTCCGGCGTGCACAGCGCCACCCGCTCCGGCGAGGTCGTGGTCGTGGCCAGCGGCTCCCTCGACGAACCCCGCACCAGGTTCCGCGTGCTGCGCGGCACCCACGAGATCGCCGAGGTCGACTCCCGCGCGCAGCCCCCGGACATGGCGCTCAACGTCGAGCTCCTGCGGCTCGGCGAACGAAAGCTGCGCGGCGCCCTGCTGCTGCCCAGCGACTACCGCGAGGAACACGGCAAGCTGCCGGTGCTGGTCGACCCCTACGGCGGCCCCCAGGCGCAGCGCGTGCTCGCCCGCCAGCAGGGCTACCTGACCTCGCAGTGGTTCGCCGACCAGGGCTTCGCCGTGCTGGTGACCGACGGGCGCGGCATGACCGGCCGCGGCCCGGACTGGGATCGGGCCATCGCGGGCGACCTGGCAGGCCCGCCGCTGGACGACCAGGTCGACGCCCTGCACGCCGCGGCGCGGCAACGCCCCGAGCTGGACCTGGACCGCGTCGCCATCCGGGGCTGGTCGTTCGGCGGCTACCTGGCCGCTCTGGCCGTGTTGCGCAGGCCGGACGTGTTCCACGCCGCGATCGCAGGCGCCGCGGTCTGCGACTGGCGGCTCTACGACACCCACTACACCGAGCGCTACCTCGGCGACCCGAACGACGCCCCGGAGGTCTACGAGGCCAACTCGCTCATGCGCGACGCCGCCGCACTCGAACGCCCGCTGCTGCTGGTGCACGGCACGGTCGACGACAACGTGGTGCT
The DNA here is from genome assembly GCF_018141105.1 of Saccharopolyspora erythraea. NCBI lineage: Bacteria > Bacillati > Actinomycetota > Actinomycetes > Pseudonocardiales > Pseudonocardiaceae > Saccharopolyspora > Saccharopolyspora erythraea. The sequence goes on from NZ_CP054839.1 coordinate 6,533,923, forward strand.
GGCGCACTCACTGCGGTTCTCGGCCGCGCTCACCGCCGCGGCCCGGCCGCACACCGTGCTCCCGCTCCCCGGTGTCAGCCACATGCCCACCGACGAGAGCACGACCGAGAACCTCCTGCTGCTGCAGGTCGACTTCCTGCGCCGCAGCCTGGCGAACCGCTGACCTGCGACCGCCGCGAGGTGTGCGCCTCGCGGCGGTCGCGACGTCACAGGATTTCCAGCGGCACCGCTCGCCCCGGCGCGGGGAACCGCGCGTCGAGATCGGCCAGGTCCTCATCGGACAGCCGGATCTCCAGCGCGGCGTGGTTCTGCTCGACGTGCTCGGCGGTGGCGGCCTTCGGGATCGCGCACACCCCCTCGGTCGCCAGCACCCAGGCGATCGCGACCTGCGCCGGCGTAGCCGAGTGCCGCTGCGCGACCTGCTTGAGCACCGCGTCGCCGAGCAGGCGCCCCTGCTCGATCGGCGAGTAGGCCATCACCGGCAGCGCGTGCTCACCGCACCACGGCAGCAGGTCGTACTCGACACCCCGGCGGGTCAGGTTGTACAGGACCTGGTCGGTCACCGACTGCCTGCCGAGCTCGTGCTCCCACAGCTCGCGCATGTCGTCCGGGTCGAAGTTGCTGACCCCGAAGTAGCGGATCCTGCCGTCGGCGCGCAGCTGCTCGAACGCCTCCAGCGTCTCGGCCAGCGGTGTGCCACCACGCCAGTGCAGCAGGTACAGGTCGATGCGGTCGGTGTTCAGCCGCCGCAGGCTGCGCTCGCACGCCTCGACCGCACCCCGTCTGCTCGCATTGTGCGGAAATACCTTGCTCACCAGGAAGACCTCGTCGCGGCGACCGGCGATCGCCTCGCCGACCACCTCCTCGGCACCGCCGTTGCCGTACATCTCGGCGGTGTCGATCAGCCCCACACCCAGGTCCAGCCCCCTGCGCAGGGCCTCGACCTCCGTCGTCCGGTCCGAGCGCCGCTCGCCCATCCCCCAGGTGCCCTGCCCCAGAACCGGGAGGTCGCCGCCACCGGGCAACCGAAGCTGTCGCATGCTCGCACACTCCGCATCTCGTTCTCGATCAACAGGTCGTGCCGGGCGCGTCGACAGTCTAGGCGGCGCCGGATCCGCCGATCACCGGACGCGGAAACGGGGTGGCCACCGCCCGAAGCGGTGACCACCCCGCGTACTCCCACGTACCAGTGACCGATCAGCGGGCGCTCTGCGCCTGCAGGGTGTCGTTGGCGTTCAGCAGGTTGTTGTGAACGTGGGTGTCCTGGATGTTGTCGTCACTGCCGACGTTGACCTGGATCGGCCTGACGTTGTTGTGCACCTTGTTGCTCTGGTGCGTGGCGTTGAACTGCCCCTGAATGGCCCAGTGGTCATGCCACCAGCCAGGGCCACCGGCCGCCATGGCCGCGCTCGAGGCTCCCAGCAGCAGCGGCACGCTCAGGCTTCCCGCGATCAGGGCACGACAGACAGTACGCATACTCACGCCTTTCCATAACGGGTGGCCGATCAGCCGCCATAAACTGATCGGTTCGGAATCAAATGCTTGGAAATGACCTTCGGACAACTCCCCAGAACCATTTCCGTGCCATCGATTCTCAACGCGCCACACACGCCCCCTCAACCGCAGCCGACTCGTTTTTCTGATACCTCCGCGACTCGTAACGTCACCCGGCAGATCACCGATGCCCCGCACCGTTCCCCCAGGTTAAGAATTTGCCAAGATCGCTCGGACCTCGTTGAACACGCACCGACACCACGCTTGCGGGTGATGATCGACGTAGCCCGATCGATACCCGGAACGCCTCAGCGCGGTCCGCGCGGCAGCAGCGCCACCAGTTCGAAACCACCGTCCGCGGCCGGTCCGGCGTCCAGCCGGCCACCGGCCATCTGCACCCGCTCGGACAGGCCCTCCAACCCGGACCCGCCGGAACCGATGTCGACCGGCTTCCCGTCCGCCACCGAGTTGACCACCGAAACCCGCAGAGAGCCCCCGGTGACGTCGACCCGGACCCCGACCCGCGCCCCCGGAGCGTGCTTCGAGGCGTTCGTCAGCGCCTCCTGGACCACCCGGAACGCCGCACGCTCCACCCCCGGGGTGAACACCTCGCGCTCGTCGACCTCGACGTCCAACCGCACGTCGAGACCGCTGGCTCCGGCGCGGGTGACCAGATCCGGGATCGCGCGCACGCACGCGCTCGCGGGGTTGCGGTCACCGGCAAGACCGAGTGTCGTGCGCATCTCGTCCAACGCCTGCTTCGCCAGCGCACGCAACCGCCCCGCCGACTCCTGCGTCGCGGGCTCCTCGCTGGTGGCCGCGAGCGCCGCCGACTCCACCGCGATCAACGTCACCTGGTGACCGACCGCGTCGTGAATCTCCCGAGCGATCCGGGCCCGCTCCTCGGCGCGCGCCGTCTCGGCCTTGGCCGCCAGCTCGGCCTCGGTCGCCTCACGCAGCTGCCGCAGGCTGTCGGTGAGCTGGTGACGGGTCGTCACCAACGCCCCCAACGCCACCGGGGCACCGGCGCCGAACAGCACGAAGCTCACCGTCAGCAGGATCGCCGCCGGCCCCAGCGACTGCTGGACCAGCACCGGTACCACCGCCGCCACCAGCACCACCAGCAGCGCGGCGACCTGCCAGCGGTAGTGCGGACGGGCCCGGCCGAACGCATACAGCGCGACCACACCCGGAGCCCAACCCAGGCCACCGACGAACGCAGGCACGCACAGCACCACGACCAGCCTCGGCCACCGGTGCCGCAACGGCAGCACCGCGCACGCCGACAGCGCCGACACCAGCGAGAACCACGAACTGGCGTGGGAGAACAGCACCGCAACCGCCGGAAGCCCTACGGCGAGGACCTCCGACACGGCCAAGCGCCACCAGGAACCGGCCCGGTTCACCACGACTCGCCGTCTCCGCAACCGGACACCCGCTGCGCGATCAACGCCGCCTGCACGCGGTTCTCCGCACCCAGCTTGCCGAGCACAGTGGACACGTAGCTCTTCACCGTCGCCTCGGTCAGCCCGAGGCGGTCGCCGATGTCGGCATTGGACCGTCCGTCGGCCAGCAGGAACAGCACCTGCCGCTCCCGCGCCGACAGCGTCCGGACCAGCCGGACCTCATCGGCGCTGTCCCCCAGGTTGCGGAACCGCGGCAGCAGCCGCGCCGTGATCCGCGGATCGAGCACCGCGCCACCGGCAGCCAGGTCGATCACCGCGCGGACCAGCACCGCCGGATCGGCGTCCTTGAGCAGGAATCCGTTCGCCCCCAACCGCAACGCCTCGGCGACGTAGTCGTCCAGGTCGAAAGTGGTCAGCACCGCGGCGATCGGCGGAGCTGCCATCGCACGCAGGTCCCGCAGCGCGCTCAAACCGTCCTTGCTCGGCATCTGCACGTCGATCAGCACCACGTCGGGGCGATGCCCGCGCACCGCGGCGAGCAGTTCCTCGCCGTTGCCCGCCTCCGCCACCACCCGGATGCGGCCACCCTGCTCCAGAAGAACGCGCAGGCCACGCCGCAACATGACCTCGTCGTCGGCCAGCACGAGGCGGATCGGACGTTGCGCGGCCCCCGCAGTCTCCCCGCGCACCTCGGTCACCTCCCCTGTTTCCGAGGGTTTTGAGCAGCCTACTGGGGCCCGCACCACCCGGCGCGGGCGCCACGGCAGGTCAGCGACGGCCGCTCTTGGGGCCCTTGCGCTCCCGCACCCGCACCGAGATCCGCACCGGACTGCCCACGAACCCGAAGGTGTCGCGCAACTTGCGCTCCAGGAACCGCCGGTAGCCCGCCTCGAGGAACCCGGTGGTGAACAGCACCACCGTCGGCGGACGCGAATGGGCCTGCGTCGCGAAGAGGATCTTCGGCTGCTTGCCGCCGCGCACCGGCGGCGGGTGCGCCGCGACCAGGTCCGACAGCCACGAATTGAGCTGCCCGGTCGGGATCCGGGTGTCCCAGGAGTTCAGCGCGGTACGCAGCGTCGGCGCGAGCTTGCCCACCGCACGCCCCGTCAGCGCCGAGACGTTCACCCGCTCGGCCCACCGGACCCGCACCAGCTCGCGGTCGATCTCCTTCTCCAGCTGGTGTCTGCGGTCCTCGTCGACCAGGTCCCACTTGTTGTAGGCGATGACCAGCGCGCGCCCGGCCTCCACGACCATCGTGAACACCCGCAGGTCCTGCTCGGTCAGCGGCTGCGAGGCGTCGACCAGCACGATCGCGACCTCGGCCGCCTCGATCGCGGCCTTGGTGCGCAGCGAGGCGTAGTACTCCGTACCGCTGGCGGTCTTCACCCGCTTGCGCAGGCCCGCGGTGTCGACGAACCGCCACACCTCACCGTCGAGCTCCACCAGCGAGTCGACCGGGTCGACGGTCGTACCCGCGACGTCGTCGACCACCGCGCGCAGCTCACCGGTCAACCGGTTGAGCAGGCTCGACTTGCCCACGTTGGGCTTGCCCACCAGCGCGACCCGGCGCGGACCACCGGTCTTGCCGAACTCCTCGTGCGGCACGTCCGGGAAGACCGCCAGGATCTTGTCGAGCAGGTCACCCGAACCGCGACCGTGCAGACCGCTCACCGGCATCGGCTCGCCCAGACCCAGCGACCACAGCGCGTGTGCCTCGGCCATCGCCCGCTCGTCGTCGACCTTGTTCGCCGCCACCAGCACCGGCCGCTTCGAGCGGCGCAGCACCCGCGCCACGGCCTCCTCGGTGGCGGTCGCGCCCACCTGCGCGTCCACGACCAGCAGGATCGCGTCCGCGGTGGACATCGCCATCTCCGCCTGCGCGGCGACCGCGGCCTGCAGGCCCTTGGCGTCGGGCTCCCAGCCGCCGGTGTCGACGACGGTGAAGCGCCTGCCGTTCCACAGCGCGTCGTAGGCCACCCTGTCGCGGGTCACCCCCGGGGTGTCCTGCACGACCGCCTCCCGGCGGCCGAGCAGCCGGTTCACCAGCGTCGACTTGCCCACGTTGGGGCGGCCGACCACGGCCAGAACCGGCTGCGGGACGGGGGCGTTCTCGTCATCGGAAAGGTCGGCGTCGTCGAACTGGGCCCACTCGGCCTCGTCGGACCACGTGCCGTCCAGACCGGAACCGCCCTCCAGCGACTCGTCGGTCACGCTTCGTTCCTCTCGGTAGTACTAAGCCTTGTCCTTGGCCGGGACCAGCCGATCCAACTCGGCGATCAGCTCGACCAGTTCGGTGCGCACCCGCTCGGTCGCCGCGGTCAAGCCCGCGCGCCCCTTCGCGTCCGGCAGCACGACCGGATCCCCGAACAGCACGTCGACCCTCGGCAGGAGCCTACGGCCGCGGCCCTCGGGACGACGGGTCCCCCGGCACGCAACCGGCACCAGCACCGCACCCGAGGAACGGGCCAGCCATGCCGCCCCGTTCTGCGCGGTGGCCATCTCACCGCCACGTGTTCCCTCGGGGAACACCCCGACCAGCCCGCCCGCGCGCAACACGCGCACCGCCGCCAGCAGCGGCGTGCGGTCCGGCTCGCCCCGGCGCACGGGCAGCTGCCCGATCCTGCGCAGGAACCAGCCGAGCAGCCCGCGAAACATCTCGTGCTTGATCAGGAACACCGCGGTGCGCGGGATCATTCCGAACAGCAGCGGACCGTCGGCCAGCGAACTGTGGTTGGCCACCAGCACCACCGGCCCGGTGCGCGGAATCCGGTCGGCGTGGTGGATGCGCACCCGGTACGCGCGGCGCACGAGCAGGATCGAGATCCACTGCCCCAACCGGTGCAGGAACGGCGAAGCACCGTCGGGCAGCGTGTCGCCACGCTCCCGCTCCGGTGCCCGACCGCCCTGCGGCGCCGGGCCGCTTCCCATCGAGTTCACCGCGACGTCCGTTCCATTCCCGCGAGCAGGCCCCGGCTCTCGACCAGTTCGAGCAGCCGCCCCAGCACGGCCGCCACGTCCAGCTCAGTGGTGTCCAGTTCGAGCGCGTCGTGGGCACGCCGCAACGGCGAGGTCCGGCGCCCGGAGTCCAGCGCGTCCCGGCGCTGCACGTCGGCGTGGGTCCGCTCCAGGTCGCTCACACGGCCCTCCGCGGTGTCCTGCGCCGTGCGCCGCTGCGCGCGGGCGTGCGACGAAGCGGTCAGGAACACCTTCAGCCCGGCATCCGGTGCCACGACCGTGCCGATGTCGCGGCCCTCGACCACGATGCCTCCCGGCGCCGACAGCGCCTCGCGGATCAGCCCGCGCTGCTGCTCCACCAGCAACTCGCGCACCGCATCCACCGCCGAAACCGCCGAAACCGCACCGGTCACTTCCGGCCCGCGGATCTCCGCGGCCACATCGGCACCGTCCAGGAAGACCGCGGGCGCCAGCGGGTCGGTGCCCATCTCCAGCTTCGCGGCGGCGGCGATCCGCTCGACCCCGGCGGGATCGTCCTGGGCCACCCCGGCCCGCAGCACGCCGAGCGTCACCGCCCGGTACATCGCACCGGTGTCCAGGTACGTCGCACCCAGCTCAGCCGCCAGCTTGCGGGCCACCGTCGACTTGCCGGTGCCCGACGGGCCGTCGAGGGCCACCACACCGCGCAACCTGGCGTGTGCCACGTCGCCTGTCCTCCTTCGTACCGACATCGGCGGTGGATACCCACCGCGACCGACAATCCATTCTGCCTGTTCGGCACGCGGGCACCCCAATCGCGTCCGGATCGGCGGTGCCGCCGCCCCGAACGCCTGTACTAGGGTCGGCGGTGTGGACGTGACAGTGACCCCGTTGCCGGGGCTGGGGACGCAGCAGGACTTCACGACCCGCTCCGGTCACCGCATCGGCGTTATCTCCTACCGGGACGGCCGGTTCGAACTGATCGTCTGCAACCACGGCGACCCGGACAAGGTGGCGACGTCGGTCGACCTCACCGTCGAGGAGACCAGCGCGCTGGCCAACCTGCTCGGCGCGCCCCACCTCGTCGCCCAGCTCACCGAGCAGCAGCGCGAGGTGGCGGGGATCACCACCCGGCAGCTGCCGGTGGCCCCCGGCTCGCCATACGACGGCCGCGCCCTCGGTGACACCGAGATGCGCACCCGCACCAGCACTTCGATCGTCGCCGTGGTCCGCGGCGGCACCGTGCACCCCTCACCCCGGCCGGACTTCGAGTTCGCCGGCGGTGACCTGGTCGTCGCAGTGGGCACCGCGGCCGGCCTGCGGGCGGCCACCGAGATCCTCGACAAGGGCTGATCTCGCGCCGGCACGGCCGATCAGGGATCGGATGAGCCCGGGCACCCGGGCTCATGCCGACGTGCGCGGGTCCGGCCTGGCACCACGACAACTGCACACGCATTGACCAGGTGAGGGGAAACACCGTTGCACGACACAGCTTTGTCGCTCATCGAGCTGGGAGCGGTGTTCTTCGGACTGGGAGTGCTGGGCAGGCTCGCGTGGAAGATCGGCATCTCGCCGATCCCGCTCTACCTCCTCGGCGGTCTCGCCTTCGGCACCGGTGGCCTCATCCCGCTGCACGGCATCGAACCGTTCACCCACCTCGCCTCCGAGATCGGCGTGGTGCTGCTGTTGCTGCTGCTCGGGCTGGAGTACTCGGCGGGCGAGCTCGTCACCGGCCTGCGCCGCTCGTGGCTGGCCGGACTCGTCGACCTGGTTCTCAACGCCGCACCCGGCGTCATCGTCGCGCTGATGCTGGGCTGGGGGACGGTCGGGGCGTTGACGATGGCCGGCGTCACCTACATCTCGTCCTCGGGCATCGTGGCCAAGGTGCTCGGCGACCTCGGCAGGCTGGGCAACCGGGAGACACCGGTGATCCTGTCGATCCTGGTCTTCGAGGACCTGGCGATGGCGGTGTACCTGCCGATCCTGACCGCCGTGCTGGCCGGGGTGACCTTCTTCGGCGGACTCACCGCCGTCGGCATCTCCCTGGTCGTGATCACGGTGGTGCTGATCATCGCGCTGCGCTTCGGGCGCTACGTCTCCGCGCTGGTCGACAGCCCCAACCCGGAGGTGTTCCTGCTCCGGCTGCTCGGTGCCGCGCTGCTGGTCGCCGGGATCGCCTCCGAACTGCAGGTCTCGGCCGCGGTCGGCGCTTTCCTGCTCGGCATCGCGATCTCCGGCTCGACCGCCACCAACGCCACGCGCATCCTGGAGCCCCTGCGCGACCTGTTCGCGGCGATGTTCTTCGTGGTGTTCGGCCTCAACACCGACCCGACGGCCATTCCGCCGGTGCTGCTGCCCGCGATGCTGCTGGCGGTGGCGACCAGCGTGACCAAGGTCGCCACCGGCTGGGTCGCGGCCGGGATGCAGGGCGTCGGCAAGCTCGGCCGGGCCCGGGCCGGCGCCGCCCTGGTGGCGCGCGGCGAGTTCTCGATCGTCATCGCCGGGCTGGCCGTCGCCAGCGGCGCGGTCACCGACGACCTCGCGGCGCTGGCCACGACCTACGTCCTGCTCATGGCGGTGATCGGACCGATGGCCGCGCGGTTCGTCGAGCCGGTCGCCCGCCGCCTCATGCAGCGCCCCGCCGCCCAGGTCTCACCTCCTGCGCCCAACTCCGGCTCCGACGTCCAGGTCCGCCGCCCGGCGCCCGGTCCTGACCCCGCGCCCAGCACTGACCCGACGCCCAGCATGGACCCGGCCCCCAGCACTGACCCGACGTCCAGCGCAGACCCCGACGTCCAGCGCGCAGACTCCGACGTCCAGCACTGACGCCGCGTCCAGCACTGACCTGGCGCTCAGCTTCGCCCCGCGCCCAGCTCTTACCGGCGCTTCGCTACCCCGCCAACTCTCCGGCCAGCGCCATTACGCCGCCGCTTGCCCGTACCAGCGCTCTGACACGTCGCGCCTACCCGAACCCGCTGTCTGGCCCTGCGCATCCCTGCTGGTCTCTGGACGCTTGATGGCCACGGTTCACCGACAGGCATTGATTTCGACTCACACTGAAACCACTAGCGTTACAGACGCCAGGCGGCACGGACCGCCACAGTACGAGTCGTTAGGTACTTCCGCGCTCAGAGCCCGACAGCGCGGTACAGCGAGCTGATCTCCTTGCGGTCGAGCGGCCTGATCGCGCCCTGGCGCTCGGTGGTCAGCCGCACGTCGCCCACGGCGGTGCGGACCAGCCGCTCCACCGGGTGGCCGACCTGCTTCAGCAGCCGCCGCACCACGTGCTTGCGGCCCTCGTGCAGCACGACCTCGACGAGAGCGCGGCCCTCGTTGACGTCGATCACCCTGAACGAGTCGACCTTGACCGGACCGTCCTCCAGCTCGATGCCGTTGCGCAGCTCGCGACCCAGGCCCTTCGCGATCGGGCCGGGGACCTCGGCGAGGTAGGTCTTGAGGATCCGGTACGACGGGTGCATCAGCCGGTGCGCCAGCTCACCGTCGTTGGTGATCAGCAGCAGGCCCTCGCTGTCGACGTCCAGCCTGCCGACGTGGTAGAGCCTTCCCTGCCGCTCGCGCAGGTAGTCGCCGATGCACGGCCTGCCCTGGTCGTCGGACATCGTGCAGAGGATGCCCTTGGGCTTGTTGAGCAGCAGGTGCGTCAGGTCCGCGTTGACCATGATCCGGTTGCCGTCGACGTGGATGACCGCGGTGTCCGGGTCGACCCGGGTGCCCAGCTCCAGGACGATCTCGCCGTTGACCTCGACACGCCCCTCGACGATCATCTGCTCCGCCGCGCGCCGCGAGGCCACCCCGGCCTGGGAGAGCACCTTCTGCAGCCGGACGCCTTCAGCGCTGGGCGAGTTGGTCGGGGAACGGTGTTCAGACATCGTCGATCGCATCCACTTCGGGCAACAGGGGGGCCAGCGGCGGCAGATCCTTCAGCGAGGACAGGCCGAGCCGTTCCAGGAACAGCTCGGTCGTGCAGTAGAGGATGCCGCCGGTCTCCGGGTCGTTTCCGGCCTCTTCGATAAGGCCGCGCCCCACAAGGGTACGGATGACGCCGTCGACGTTCACACCGCGTACCGCCGCGACCCGGGACCGCGTGACCGGTTGACGGTAGGCGATCACGGCGAGGGTCTCCAGCGCCGCCCTGGTCAGCTTGGCCCGCTGCCCGTCCAGCAGGTAGCGCTCGACGTAGGGCGCGTAGGTCTCGCGGGTGTAGAAGCGCCAGCCGTCGCCGACCCGGCGCAGGTCGATGCCGCGCCTGGCGTCGGCGTAGCCGTCCGACAGCCGCCGCAGGGCGTCCCGGATGCGGGCGACGGGCTGGTCGAGCGTGCTCGCCAGCAGTTCCTCCCCGGCGGGGACGTCGACCACGAGCAGGAGCGCCTCCAGGGCGGCGTCGAGCTCGTCGTCGGAACTGAGGTCCGGCGCGGCGTTCGTCTCGACCGCGTCCGTTCCGTCCTCGGCCCCTGCGTCCGCGGCACCACCATCATCCGCAGCGGTGTCGTCCCCTGTTTCGGCGTCAGGCGTCTCCGCAGCGAGCACTTCGGCGACCACCGCGGACGCCGCCCCGGGTTCCGGGCCCGACTCGGCAGAACCGTCCTCGACCGCCACGGAAGCCTTTGAGGACGCCTCGGCAGGTGCGTGCGTCGCGGCCAGCAAGTCCTCGACCGCGTCGGAAACCGCGCCGCCTTCGGCAGGCGCTGCCTCCGCGGACGCGGCTCCGCCGTCGCCGCGCTCCGCCGCTCCGCCCGGCTGCGCCGTCGGCGTCCCGGCTGCGTCGGCCGCCGCCTCCGGCGGCGCGGCCGCTCCGCCGTGCTCCGCCGACCCGTCGGCGGCCGACGGCTCCGCCTCGCCGCCGTCCGGCTCCGCCGGGACGGCCGCGTCCGAGGGCGACTCCGTCGCCGCGGGCCCCGGCTCCGCCGGGAAGGGCCCGGCCGGCCCTGCGGGCCCGGCCTCGGGCGCCGCGCCCTCGTGCTCGGCTCCGCCTCGCTCGCTCACCCGTACTCCTCTTCCTCCTGGCTGGCCCGCGCCGCCTCCGCGTCGGCCTGCGCCTTGGCCACGCTGCCGCCGACCCACCGCACCGACAGATCGCCGAGCGGGCTCTCCTGCTCGAACAGGATGACGGTCTCCCGGAACAGCTCCAGCAGGGCCAGGAAGCGGGCGACGATCTCGACGGTGTGGCCGCAGTCGGACACCAGCTCGGCAAAGGTCAGCGAGCCCTTCTCGGCCAGGCGGACCCGCAGCAGCGCGGCGTGTTCCCGGACCGAGACCTGGTGCTGGTGGATGTGGTCCAGCGAGACGGTCGGCGGTGGTTTCGGCCGGAACACCGCGGCGGCGACCTCGGCGAACCGCTCCGGCCCGACCCCGATCATGACCTCGGGGAGCAGCCCTTCGAACCTGGGATCCAGCGCCACCGAGCGCGGATACCGCCGCAGCGCCCCTGCTTCGAGCTCGCCGAACAGGGCGGCCACCTGCTTGTACGCGCGGTACTGCAGCAGCCGCGCGAACAGCAGGTCCCTGGCTTCCAGCAGCGCCAGGTCCTCCTCGTCCTCGACATCGGCAGCGGGAAGCAACCGCGCCGCCTTCAAGTCGAGCAGCGTCGCGGCGACCACCAGGAACTCGGTGGTCTCGTCGAGGTCCCAGTGCTCGCCCAGCGCCTTGGTGTAGGCGATGAACTCGTCGGTCACCTTGTGCAGCGCGACCTCGGTGACATCGAGCTGGTGCTGCGAGATCAGCTGGAGCAGCAGGTCGAAGGGACCCTCGAAGTTCTCGAGCCGCACGGTGAACCGGCTGCTGCCGCCACCTTGCTGCTCGGCCGGGTCGGATGCCTCGTCCGGGACAGCGGAAGCGGTCACGCGGAGTGCTCCCGACGCAGCCTTCGTACCAGGATCGAGTCGGAGCCGCGTTCGTCCAGATCAGCCAGCAGCACGGCTATGGCCTCGCGCACGATCCGGCCGCGGTCTACGGCGACGCCGTGCTCGGCGCGCAGCGCGAGCCGGGCCTGCTCCAGTCCGACCAGCTCCTCGGCAGAGACGTACACGGTGATCTTCGAGTCGTGCTTGCTGCGACCGGAGCCCACCCGTCCGGTATCGGTGACCGGCGGTTCCGCGGGCCGAACCGTCGTCCGGAACAGTTCGGCAGCACCGGGCAGCGCGGCGCGGCGGGTCACGCTGTCGCTCCCGTCACTCGGCGGCACGACCGTGGAGCAGTTCGTCCCGTGGTCATCGAGCCATCACCTCGCGGGCGATCACCTCGCGGGCGAGCGCCCGGTAGGCCCGCGCGCCGGCCGAGCGCGGTGCCCAGCGCGTGATCGGCTCGCCGGCGACCGTGGTCTCCGGGAAGCGGACGGTGCGGTTGATGACGCTGTCGAACACGATGTCCCCGAATGCTTCTACCACCCTGGCCATGACCTCGCGGGAGTGCAGGGTGCGTGGGTCGAACATCGTCGCAAGGATGCCGCTGATCTCCAACTTGGGGTTCAGCCGTTCCCGGACCTTCTCGATGGTGTCGATCAGCAGCGCGACCCCGCGGAGGCTGAAGAACTCGCACTCCAGCGGGATGATCACCCCGTCGGCGGCGGCCAGCGCGTTCACCGTGAGCAGGCCGAGCGAGGGCTGGCAGTCCACCAGCACGTAGTCGTAGTCGGCCAGCGCCGGGCCCAGCACCCTGCCCAGCGTCTGCTCCCGGCCCACCTCGGCGACCAGCTGCACCTCGGCGGCCGACAGGTCGATGTTGCTCGGCAGCAGGTCCATGCCCTCGACCGTGGTGCGCATCACCACGTCGTGGACGTCGACCGACCGCTCCATGATCACGTTGTAGATCGTCTGGTCGAGCTGGTGGGGGTGCACGCCGAGGCCGACCGAAAGCGCGCCCTGCGGGTCGAAGTCCACCAGCAGCACCCGGCGTCCGAACTCCGCCAGGGAGGCTCCCAGGTTGATCGTCGACGTGGTCTTTCCGACCCCACCCTTCTGGTTGCACATCGCCAGCACCGAGGCGGGACCGTGCCGGTCCAGCATCGGCGGCTCGGGAATGTGCCGGAGTGGCCGGCCGGTCGGGCCGACGCCCCGGGAGGCTTCCGGCGAGATGTCGATCTCGTCGTCGGTGGTGTCGGGCTTGTGCGGGGCGATGCTCAGGTCGACAGCGCCCCGGGACCGCCCGTCGGCGGAGGGTTGCGGTGTCGACATGGCGATCTGACTCCTTCTGTACCGGCGGCGATCAATCGCAGCCTAAGCGGCATTAACGACCAGCGGCAACGTGCCTCGCCGACATGTCGGAAATGCGTTCAGCGTTCCTGAGATCTTCTTCTACCCTGTCACGCGCCGTCCCGCATGTCGCGGAATCACATCGAAAACCCGCGGGCGATCACGCGGTGATCAATGCCGGGCGCGGGGGTGCGCGGTCGCGTGGATCTCGCGCAGCGTGTTGACCGTGATCAGGGTGTAGACCTGGGTCGTCGTGACCGAGGCGTGGCCCAGCAGTTCCTGCACGACGCGCACGTCGGCGCCGCCTTCGAGCAGATGGGTGGCGAACGAATGCCGCAGGACGTGAGGCGAAACACCGCTGCCGATACCCGCTCGCTCGGCCGCGGATTTCAACGCGTTCCACGCGCTCTGGCGGGACAGGCGGGTCCCGCGGGAGTTGAGGAAAACCGCGGAGCTGCCCCGTCCGCGGCCCGCGAGCACCGGTCTGGCCCGCACCAGGTAGGCCCCGAGCGCCGCCAGAGCGGGGCGGCCCACCGGCACGAGGCGCTGGCGGCCGCCCTTGCCGTCGAGCAGGACCGTGCGTTCGGCTTCGTCGACGTCGTCGACGTCGAGCCCTACCGCCTCGGAGATCCGGGCCCCGGAGGAGTACAGCAGTTCCAGCAGAGCCCGGTCTCGAAGACCACGGACGTCCTCACCACCGGTGTTGTCCAGCAGGCGCAGCACGTCGGCGACCGGCAGCGCCTTCGGCAGTCGCTTCGGCGGGCTCGGCGGCGAGATCTCCCTGGCCACGTCGGCGTCGACGACTCCTTCGGCGTGGGCGAAGCGGTGCAGGCCGCGTGCCGCGATCAGCGCTCGCGCGGCCGACGACTGCGCCAGCGCGGGCCGCTCGGGGCCGCCTTCACGCAGCTCGGCGAGGAAGGCGGACAGGTGCGTCGAGCGGACCTCACCGAGCGCGCGAACGCCTGACTCGAGCAGGTGGTCGGCGTAGCGGCGCAGATCGCGGGCGTAGGAGTCCAGGGTGCTGCGGGCGGTGCCCCGCTCCACCGCGAGGTGGTTCAGGTAGCCGCTGAACACGCTGGAGAGCTCCGACGGCAGGTCGTCGAAGGACTTCACCGCTCGTCACGTGCGGCCAGGCGCCGGGGGCGATCCTGCCACGGTGCGTCTGCAGGTCTGGCCTCCGCACGTCCGTCCAGCACAGCCTGAGCCGCGAGCAGACCCGAGACGGCGGGCGCGTTGACGATCTCGCCTGCGAAGACCATCCGTATCGCCTCCTCCAGCGGGAAGCGGCGAATCACCAGGTCGGCTTCCTCGTCCCCGACCGCGGCCGGGCGTTCCACTTCGGACAGGCCGCGGGCCAGGAACACCCGCTCGGACTGGTCGGTGAAACCGGGCGAGGAGGCGATGTCCGCCAGGACCGACCAGTCGTCGGCGGCGAGGCCGACCTCTTCCACCAGCTCCCGCTGCGCCGTGCGCTGCGGGTCCTCACCCTTGACGTCGAGCAGTCCGGCGGGCAGCTCCCACAGGCGGCGGCCCAGCGGATAGCGGTACTGGTGGATCAGCACGACCTGGTCGTAGGCGTCGACCGCGACCACCGCCACCGCGCCCAGGTGCTCGACGACCTCGCGGCGCGCCCGCCCGCCGCCCGGCATGGAGACCTCGTCCTTGCGCAGGGCGAGGATCTTCCCCACGTACACATCGGAGCTGTCCAGCGTGGCGAACTCGTGCTCGCCGTTGGTGCGCTTGATACCACCTGCGTCTGCAGCGTCGCTCGTGCTCACCCGGCCCACCCTAGAGCCTGATCATCGAAAAGGCCGACCGCGAGACCACACCGGACCGAACTCCGGCAGCAGACGGGACCGAAGCGGCGTCCGCCCTCCGGCTCCCGGGACCGAAGCGGCGTTCGCCCTGTCCAGTTCGCCATCACTCCCCATGGCCGCCGTCTCTCCCCGTGCCGCCATCTCGTCCCGGCACCGCCATCTCGCCCGGGCCGCCGCCTCTCCCCGGCACCGCTGCCTCCCCACAGGGCCGCTTGCGGTGCCCGAGCAGCGGGCACGCATGAGGCTCCTGCCAGCCCTCCACCCACTGCAATCAGCGCTTCCCGCTCGACGCGATAGCCACCTCACTGCTGATTTCGCTCTGCAAACGAGCCCATCACACCCTGGTCAAGATCGATTCACAGTTGACCGGAGTCCGATGAAAACGGCCACGTCATTCCCGGCATCTCCGGCACAGCTCCGACGCCATACCTCCGTCCGCCAACAAAATCGGCATACCGCGCGCAAGCAAGTTGCGTGCACCGCAGATCGGCAATTCACCAGTCCCGTACGCACCAGGCACTGGAAAGATCCCTACTCAGGCGCTAGTGCCAACTTTCAGCACCCCTCAAGCCGCGCGGCTTCTGAGCACGCTCCCCCGTCGACACGACATGCCCGGAATGGCCCGGTGGCCACCGCATGCCCACCCACCGCACGCCAACTCACCCCAGCCCAACTCAGCCCGGTCCGAGGTCACACCCCAGCCGACATCGCATCAGCCTCCTCGCCGACACCACACCAGCCACCTCAGCCCGCGCCGCGCACCCAGACGTCACCGGCCACGTCCGCCCCAGACCAGGCCGAGAAAACGGGCGGCTCGGGACCACCTGCGATCCCGAGCCGCCCAACGCGTTCGCCGCAGCTACACGCTCGCGGTGGACTCCTGAACGCTGTCGGAGATGTCCACCGGCAGCCGCTCCGCGGCCCGGTACTCCAGCGCGGCGTTGACGAACGCCGCGAACAGCGGGTGCGGGCGGGTCGGCCTGCTCTTGAGCTCCGGGTGCGCCTGCGTACCGACGAAGAACGGGTGCTGCTCGCGGGGCAGCTCGACGAACTCGACGAGCCGGCCGTCCGGCGACGTACCCGAGAACACCAGCCCGGCCTTGCTCAGGCGGTCCCGGTAGGAGTTGTTCACCTCGTAGCGGTGGCGGTGCCGCTCGGCCACCTCGGCCTCGCCGTATGCCTCGGCGACCACGGAGCCGGGCACCAGCTTCGCCGGGTACGAACCGAGCCGCATGGTGCCACCCATGTCCCGGTCACCGGAGATCACGTCGTGCTGGTCGGCCATGGTGCTGATCACCGGGTGCTGGCACGGCTCCTCGAACTCGGTCGAGTTCGCCCGCTCCAACCCGGCCAGCGCACGCGCGGTCTCGATCACCATGCACTGCAGGCCGAGGCACAGGCCCAGCGTGGGGATCCCGTTGGTGCGGGCGTAGCGGATCGCACCGAGCTTGCCCTCGATGCCCCGGACGCCGAAGCCGCCGGGGATCAGCACGCCGTCCATGCCCGACAAGGCGTGCGCCGCGCCGGACTCGGTCTCACACGTGTCGGAGGGCACCCACGCGATCTCGACCTTGGCGCGGTGGGCGAACCCGCCCGCGCGCAGCGCCTCGGTCACCGAGAGGTAGGCGTCCGGCAGGTCCACGTACTTGCCCACCAGGGCGATGCGCACCCGCTCGGACGGCTTGTGCACGCGGTCGAGCAGGTCGCCCCACACCGACCAGTCCACGTCGCGGAACGGCAGGCCCAAGCGGCGCACGAGGTACGCGTCGAGGCCCTCGCTGTGCAGCACGCGCGGGATGTCGTAGATCGACGGCGCGTCCGGGCAGGCGACGACACCGTCGGAGTCGACGTCGCACATGAGCGCGATCTTGCGCTTGAGGTCCTCGGGCAGCTCCCGGTCGGCCCGGCACACCAGCGCGTCGGGCTGGATACCGATGTTGCGCAGCGCCGCCACCGAGTGCTGGGTCGGCTTGGTCTTCAGCTCACCGGAAGGCGCGAGGTAGGGCACGAGCGAGACGTGCAGGAAGAAGCAGTTGTCCCGGCCGACGTCGTGGCGGACCTGCCTGCACGCCTCCAGGAACGGCAGCGACTCGATGTCGCCGACCGTGCCGCCGACCTCGGTGATGACCACGTCCGGCGTGCGGCCGTCCTCGTCCGGCTCGGCCATCACCCGGATCCGCGCCTTGATCTGGTCGGTGATGTGCGGGATCACCTGCACCGTGTCGCCGAGGTACTCGCCGCGGCGTTCCTTCGCGATGACCGCGGAGTAGACCTGGCCGGTCGTGACGTTGGCGTTGCGGGTCAGGTCGCGGTCCAGGAACCGCTCGTAGTGGCCGATGTCGAGGTCGGTTTCCGCGCCGTCCTCGGTCACGAAGACCTCACCGTGCTGGAACGGGTTCATCGTTCCGGGGTCCACGTTGAGGTAGGGGTCGAGCTTCTGCATGGTCACCCGCAGCCCGCGGGAAGTCAGCAGCTCGCCCAGGCTTGACGCCGTGAGCCCCTTACCCAAAGAGGAGGCCACGCCCCCTGTGACGAACACGTGCTTGATCGTGCGTGCTTGCGGCACCAAGAAAGCTCCCCGTGGTCAAGCCGTCGCCGGGCTGATGTTCTGCGCTGGCAGGACGGCTGGATCCGTCGCTCCCACGGAATTCCAGCCTATCGCACGGCCGCGTCGGGTCGCACCAAGCCCCGGCGCTGCCGGGCCCGCTGGATGCGGCAGGTCAACCGCCATCCGGGTCCATTGCCCCGGGTACCGCGCGTGCACGGCCTGGCCGGCCCCTCGTACTCGCGCCTGGTGACGGTCGACACCCGCACGCCCGTGCGTCAGCTCGCGCCCCGGCCCACCACCTCCTCGACGAACGCCGCCGAATCCTCGCGCGTCATCGACAGCGACTCCAGTTCGGTCAGCGCCTCGCGGTACGCCGCCACCTCCGGAGCCTCCTCGAAGTAGACGCAGTCGACGCGCCCGGTCACGAACACGATGTCGGGATGCACGTTCTGCCTGAACTCGAGGATCGAGAACGGTGCCTCGACCGGCACCGCCCCGGCCGAGAACGGGAGGACCCGGAGCCGCACCTCCGGGCGAGCGACTATCTCCGAGAGCCTCCTGAGCTGCTGCGCCACCCCTGAAGCGCGGTGCAGCGCCGACTCCGAGAGCACGAAGTCGAACTCGGTCTCGCGGTCCTCGAGCACGTGCTGCTGGCGCTGCAGGAGCAGCTCGAGTCTTCGTTCAAGTGTCGAGCCCTGAGCCGAGGCACCGCGTCCCATCGCCGACTCCGCGTAGTCGCGGGTCTGGAACAGGTCCGGGATCAGTTCGGCTGCGAAACCGCGGATCACGTCCGCTTCCGCCTCGAGACCCACGTACACCTTGCGTTCGGGAGGCAGCACGTCGGCGTAGCCCTCCCACCAACCTCGTGCACGGGCCTCACGTGCGAGCCCCACCAGCCGGTCCCGCTGCTGCGGGGTCGCATCGCACACTTCGGCCAGAGCGATCACGGCGTCGATTCCCACGCCCTGTTTGGCGCTCTCGATCTTGCTGACCTTGCCCTGTTGCCAACCGAGGCGGTTGGCGACGTCGACGTGGGTGAGACCGGCCGACAAGCGGAGTCGCTTGATTTCGGACGCGAGGACGCGGCGACGCAGTGTCGGGCTCACCGGTCTCGCCCCTGGCGTGGGCGCGACCCCCGGCGAGGAGATGGCCACCTCGTCAGGGACGTGGACAGCGGCGGCAGAGGTGGCAGTGGTGGGGGCGGAGGCGGGGGTGGAGGCGGAGGTCGATGTCATGACTCCACCTTCCCGAGCCACAGATCAGCAGTCCAGGAATACCACCTGTTCGAATGATTGTTTGAAGAATCTGACCAGATCGAATAATTCCCGTGGATCATCTGTTGCATGGACCTCGGACCACGATCCGGCGCAGGCCCCCTCCCCCGTGAGCGCCGGATCCCATGGCCGGGCGGGCACGCCCCGAACACACCGCCCGGCACGCCTCTGCCCGCCCACCGTCGACCGCGGTGGGCGGGCAGAGGATCCGGCTACCGGGCGCGTCCCGGGTCAGCCTCGCGAACCGGGCAACGGCCCCTGGGCGTTGCCCGCGCTGCCGTAGTGACCGGACTGGCGGTCGAACTGCTCCCGCAGCGCCATGATCACGGCGACGCGGCCTGCGGCAGTTTCGGTGTTGTCCACGGTGGACACCAACGACGCGATGGAGTTGTCGGCCCGCACGATGCCGACCGGTCCGCTGCCGTCGGCCGAACCCGCGGTTCCGGCGAGGACGGCTCCGGAACCGGATCGGTCGAGCTGGGTGGCCAGTCTCGCCAGGATCGCCGAGCGTGCTCCGGCGGACTCGTCCTCCACGCGCGCACGGGTCAGCACCACCGCCGCCTGCGCCGGCTTCACGTCCTGAACGACGTGGGCGAAGCCACCTGCCGTGAGCCCGGCGAGCGCGGCCGTCCGCTCTTCCCCGGAGGCGTGGGGTTGGCCGCTCCTCGGGTCGAGCAGGCTGACGGGCCCCAGCAGTCCGCCTGCGAGCGTTCCCGGGTCCGCCGAGGCGGGAACCTGCACGCCGGTGGGCAGCAGTTCGGTCACCACCTGGCGGAGCTGGTCCGCTCGGTACGGATCCGTGACACCGTCGGTGAGCTGCAGTTCGCCGGTCACGGTCGCTCCGGCGGCCGAAAGCAGCTCCTTGAGAGCGTCCCGATCCGCCGGGTCCACCCGGTGGTCGCTGATCAGCACGACCGTTCGCCCGTTCAATTGGCCCCGCACCGCCGCGGGACCGATCGCCCGTCCGAACCGGTCGGCTCCCTCGATCTGCGCTCTGAGCGCGTCCCGCTCGGCGCGCAGCTGTGCGGCTTGGCCGTTCAGCGAGTCCCGGTCGGTCACCACGCTGGAGAGCAGGCGTTCGCTGACCGAGGTGGAGCCGAGCACGACCCCCAGTGCGAGCGCGAGGAACACGGCGGCGACCGACACGATGTGGTATCGCAGCGAGATCACGTGAAAAGCCCCTTGAAGTATGCGAAGACGGCGTCGCCGGTGTCGGCGAAAACGTCGAAGTACGAAGAGCCGAGCCCGGAAGCCACAAGGGCGATGAACGTCGCCGCCAGCGCTGCCACCGCCAGGAGCAGCACCGCGCTGACCGGCGTCCTGCTGCGTTGCAGGGTGGTCAGCGCGGTGCCGTCCACGACCTTGCCTCCGAGTCGCAGCCGGGTCAGGAACGTGGAGGGGTTGGAGCCGGAGCGCCCGCGGTCGAGGAACTCGTGCAGCGTCGCCTGGAACCCGACGGTGACCACCAGGCTCGCGCGGTGCGACTCGGCCAGCAGCAGTGCGAGGTCCTCCGGGTTTCCCGCCGCGGGGAAGGTCACCGCCCCGATGCCCAGGTCCTGTATCCGTTCGAGCCCGGGAGCGTGACCGTCGATATGCGCAGGGATCACGACCTCCGCACCGCACTTCAGGGTTTCGGTGCCGATGTCGGCGGGGTCGCCGACGATGACTTCGGGGCGGTAGCCCAGCGCGCGCAACGTGTCAGCGGCGCGCTCGACACCGATCAGCACGGGCCGGTACTCCCGGACGTAACGCCTGATCCGCTTGAACTCCTCGGCGTGGCCGTGCCCGGGAGCGAGCACCAGCACGTGGCGCTGCTCCATCGCAACGGTCAGATCCGGAACGCCGATGCCGTCCAGGATCAGCATCCGCTCCTTGCGGAGGAACTCGATGGTGTTGGCAGAGAACGCCTCGAGCTGCGCGGCCATCCCCGCCTTGGCCTCGATCATGTGGTCGGCGACCGAGTCGGCGTCCTGTTCGTTTCCGCGGCCGACCTCCCGGTCACCGACGAAGACCCCGCCCTCGTGCAGCCGGATGCGCGAGCCGTCGCGCAGGCGGTGCATGATCGCGCTCCCCGCTCCGTCGACGAGCGTGACACCGGCGGAGAGCAGGACTTCCGGGCCGAGGTTGGGAAACCGACCGGAGATCGAGGGCGAGGCGTTCACGACTCCGACGACCTCCGCGGCGACCAACGCCTCGGCGGTTCGCCGGTCGAGATCCGGCTGGTCCAGGATGGCGATGTCGCCGGCGCTGACGCGCCGCAGCAGATCACCCGGCCTGCGCTCGACCCTGGCGATCCCGACGACGCCGGGCAGACGCTCCTTGTCCCGGGAACGCAGTCTGCTGAACCTCATGCGCAGATAGTGACAAACCGATCACGTGCGGTCGTCGCGCCACGCCGGGAAAACTACGCCGTCTGTCCCATTGTCAACGCGATCGAACGGCTCTGCGCCTGGTCAACTTCGGCTGCGCGCCGTGGTCTTCTTCGTACGTCGTCCGGACCTCTCGCCGTTCTCCGTCCAGCCGTCGCGCGACTTGTGCGAGCTCGCGGTGGCGAGCAGCTCCTCGGCGTGCGCACGGCCGGTCTCGGTGGAGTCGAGGCCGGCGAGCATCCGGGCCAGTTCGGCGACCCGCTCCTCGTCGGCGACGGTGCGCACGTCGCTGCGCGTCAGCCCGCCGTCGCTC
This sequence comes from Saccharopolyspora erythraea, assembly GCF_018141105.1. Taxonomy (NCBI): domain Bacteria; kingdom Bacillati; phylum Actinomycetota; class Actinomycetes; order Pseudonocardiales; family Pseudonocardiaceae; genus Saccharopolyspora; species Saccharopolyspora erythraea. The sequence continues at coordinate 6,555,286 of NZ_CP054839.1, forward strand.
GCGCCCTTGTCCACCACCAGGTGGCGGTCGGCGTACGCGGCCACCTGCGGGAGGTGGGTCACCACGATGACCTGGTGGGTCCGCGCCAGGCGAGCGAGACGGCGGCCGATCTCCACCGCCGCGCGCCCGCCGACACCCGCGTCGACCTCGTCGAACACCAGCGTCGGCACCGTGTCGGCGTCGGCGAGCACGACTTCCAGGCCGAGCATCACGCGCGAGAGCTCACCACCGGAGGCACCCTTGTGGATGGGCAACGCGGGGGCGCCCGAGTGCGCCACCAACTGCAGCTCCACCTCGTCCACCCCGTCCGGACCGGCATGCACCGTCCGGCCGTCCACGGTCAGCGCCGACGCGTCGGAGTCGTCGGTCTCCCTCGGACGCACGACGACCTCCAGCCGGGCCTGCGACATGGCGAGGCCGACCAGCTCACCGGTCACCGCGCCGGCCAGCCGCACCGCCGCCTCGGCACGTGCCGCCGACACGAGCTGCGCGTGCTCGGCGACCTCGACGGCCAGCTCGTCGCGGCGCGCCGCGAGCGCGGCCAGCGCCTCGTCGGAGGTGTCCATCCCGGACAGTCGCTGCCGGGCGTCTTCGGCCCATTCCAGCACGCCGTCGATGTCGGCCGCGTACTTCTTCGTCAGCTGCTTGAGCTCCGCCTGCCGTGCGAGCACCTGCTCCAGCCGCGCCGGGTCGGCGTCGAGCCGGTCCAGGTAACCGCCGAGCTCGGTTCCGACGTCGGCCAGCACGGCAGCCGCCTCGGCCACCCTCGGCTCCATCTCCCTGAGCACGGGGTCCTCAGCGCCACCGAGACGGCGTCGGGCATCTCCGATCAGTCCCATCGCGCCGGGTGCATCCGGGTCTCCGTCGACGGCGCCGCTCAGCGCGTGCTGCGCGCCCGTGGCGATCTCCCGGAGCTGGTCGACGTCGGCGAGCCGACGGGCCTCGTCGACCAGCGCGGTGTCCTCACCGGGCTCCGGGGCGACGGCGTCGATCTCGGACAGCCCGTGGCGGAGCAGGTCGGCCTCCCGGGCCAGCTCCCGCGAGCGCTCGGTGCGCTCGGTGATCTCCCGGACCGCTTCGGCCCATTCGGCGCGGGTGCGCTGGTAGTCGGCCAGCGGACGGAGTACGGGGTCGCCCGCGAAGCGGTCGAGGACCGCGCGTTGCTCTCCCCCGCGCAACAGCCGGAGCTGGTCGTTCTGCCCGTGCACCGCGAGAACCTGCTCGGCGAGTTCGGAGAGCACGGCGTTGGGCACCGAGCGGCCACCGAGATGCGCTCGGGAGCGGCCGTCCGCGTTGACGTTGCGGACCGCGATCAGGCTGCCGTCCTCGTCCGGATCCGCTCCGGCGTCACGAGCGACCTTCGCGGCCGGCGACTCCGGCGTCGTCTCGAACCGGCCCTCGACCACCGCGCGCGGAGATCCGGAACGAACCCGCGACGCGTCCGCCCGGCCACCGCCGAGCAGGTGGAGCCCGGTGACCACCATCGTCTTGCCCGCACCGGTCTCGCCGGTGACAACCGTCAGACCCGGGTGAAGTTCGAGCGTAGCGTCGTCGATGACGCCCAGGCCCTGGATGCGCATCTCCGCCAACACACCAAGCACCCTAGCCGCACCGTCATTCGGACGGGGCGCCGCCAGCCCGATCAACGCGTTTCGGGCGAGCGGAGCGATCAGTCGGCCAGGGCCTCGCGCACCGCCGGTCTCGCCGTTCTCAGTAGTCAGAGCGCATTCGAGGGGTCGTCAGTCCGTCACCGGCCCGCGCCAGCCCTGCACCGGGAGCTCGAACTTGCCCACCAGCCGGTCGGTGAACGCCGTGTCGTGCAGGCGAACCAGGCGGACAGGGGTGTTGCCGGCGACGACCTCCACACGGGCCCCGGCAGGAAGGTCGAAGTGACGTTGTCCGTCGCAGCACAGGACCGCGTCGTGGCCGTTCTGCGCGATCTCCAGGGCGACCAGCGAATCCCTCGAGACGACGAGCGGGCGGGAGAAGAGCGCGTGCGCGTTGCTGGGCACGACCAGCAGGGCCTGCACCTCCGGCCAGACCACGGGTCCGCCTGCCGAGAACGCGTACGCGGTGGAGCCGGTGGGGGTCGAGCACAGCACACCGTCGCAACCGAACGCCGAAACCGGGTGGCCGTCGACCTCGATGACCACGTCGAGGATGCGCTCGCGGCTGCTCTTCTCGACGCTGGCCTCGTTGAGCGCCCAGGTGGTGGCGAGGATCTCACCGTTGAGGGAGGCGGTGATCTCCACGGTCATCCGCTCCTCGACGTGGTAGCGGCCCTCGACCACGGCGTTCACCGCCTCGTCGAGCGCGTCGGAGTCGGCCCCGGCCAGGAACCCGACCCTGCCGAGGTTCACCCCGAACACCGGGACCCGCGCCATCCGCGCCAGCTCGGCGGCGCGCAGCAGCGTGCCGTCGCCGCCGAGGACCAGGACGAGCTCAGTGCCCTTGGCGGACAGCGGGCCGGTCTTCACCACCTGGGTGTAGCAGGCCGGGTCGAGGTCCGCGGCCTCCTCGGCGAGCACGCGCACCCGTATGCCCGCACCGAGGAGCTGGCCTGCGACCTTCTCAGCGGTCCGCAGGTTGTACTGCTTGCCGGTGTGCACCACCAACAGCAACTCTCGGGTCAAGGGTCACTCCCTCACCACTGCTTGCTCGCCTTGGTCACGTCGTTGTCGACGCCTTTGGCCGCGGTCTGCGGCCCCCTGCGCACCGCCTCGGCGACGAGTTCGTCAGCGTCCACCGCGTCTGCTCCTTCGCCGACACGCAGCCATGCGAAGTACTCGACGTTGCCGGACGGGCCCGGCAGCGGACTTGCCACGACCCCGCCGAGGCCGAGGCCGCTGTTCTCGGCGAAGCGCACCACCTCGAGCACCGCGTCGGCGCGGAGATCGGGATCACGCACGACCCCGCCCGAGCCGAGACGCTGCTTGCCCACCTCGAACTGCGGTTTGATCATCGGGACGATGTCGGCTCCCTCCGCCGCGCACGCGATCAGCGCGGGCAGGACGAGCTTCAGCGAGATGAACGACAGGTCGGCGACGACCAGTTCGACCTGGCCGCAGATCTCCTCCGGGGTCAGGGAGCGCACGTTGGTGCGGTCGTGGATCTTGACCCGTTCGTCGGTTTGCAGCTTCCAGACGAGCTGGCCATATCCGACGTCGACCGCCACGACCTCCTTGGCGCCGCGCCGCAGGAGCACGTCGGTGAAGCCGCCCGTGGAGGCGCCCGCGTCGAGGCACCGGCGACCATCTACGCGCAGACCTTCCGGCTCGAACGCCTCCAGGGCGCCGAGGAGCTTGTGCGCACCACGGGAGGCCCAGCCCGGATCGTCGACGTCCTCGGCGACCAGCACGGGGGCGTCGAGCTCGACCGCCGTGGCGGGCTTGCGCGCGACCATTCCGCGCACGCTCACCCTGCCCGCCGCGACCAGTTCGGAAGCGTGCTCCCTGGACCGGGCGAGTCCGCGTCGAACGAGTTCGGCGTCCAACCGCGCCTTGCGTGGCACTGCTCAGCTCCCGTTGCCGTTGGTTCCGGAATGCGGGTTGTCGGCCTTGCTCAGGGCGTCGGTGAGCGCGGTGTGCACTGCTTCGAAGCGCTCGACGTGCTCGGGCACCGGAAGGTCACCGACCTCGTCGAGCCTGGACAGGGCGGCTTCGATCGCCTGCACCGCGGCCTGGCCGTCGTCACCCTGGACCTGCGCCGCGAACATCGCCGGATTCGGTGCCGAAGCGCCGTCGAACCGTCCTGGAGAGGCCATTTGCTCCCGCTCCCATCGATCATGCCGCACGCGTCCCTGCGTCGACATGTCCACGCTAGCGGAATGTCCACGCCGGGACACCGCAGCCTGGCCGTGTACTTCGTCAGCGCAACCCGAGTGTCCTGAGAGCGGAGTCCGCGTGCGGATCGGCGCCTCGGACGACGACCGCGCCAGAACCCTGCCGCCAGCGCACCGCGCACATGGTGCGCAGGGCACCGAGCGGATCGTCCTTGCCGGAGTTGGATGCGAGTTCGAGGCCGGTGTCGTCCACCCGGACCTTCCACTCCGGCTGTTCGGCGATGGCCGACTCCGCGCCCGGCCGGTGCAGCGCGCTGAGATCGGCGGCGACGTGGTCGGGTCGCTTGTCCGGCCCGGCAGCGAGCAGGTCGGCGGGCGTGTGCACGCCGGTGAGCACCATGAGCGAGGTCATCCCGGCCCGGACGGCACCCGCGATGTCGGTGTCGAGCCGGTCACCGACCATCAGCGCCCGGGTGCCCCCTGCGGATGCGACGGCGTTGTCCAGCAACGGCCTTTCCGGCTTGCCCGCCACCGTCGGCGACTGGCCGGTGGCGGCCTTGAGCGCGGCGACCATCGCCCCGTTGCCGGGCAGCTCACCCCGCTCGGTCGGCAGTGTGACGTCCTCGTTGCACGCCACCCACAGCGCGCCCGCGCGGATGGCCAGGCACGCCTCGGCGAGGTTCTTCCACGCGGTGTCGGGGGAATGTCCCTGCACCACGGCGACCGGCTCCTCGGCGACCTCGCGAACGGGAACCAGCCCGACCTTGTCCACTTCGGACTCGAGGGCGGCTGTACCGACCACCAGGACCTTCGCGCCGGTAGGCAGGCTGTCTGCGAGGACTGCCGCGCCCGCTTGCGAACTGGTGCTCACCTCGACCGGCTCGGTCGGGAGCCCCAGTTGGACCAGGTGGTCCGCGACCGCCTGCGGGCTCTTGGCTGCGTTGTTGGTGACGAACCGGACCTTGACCCCGCGCCCCCGCACGTACTGAACGGACCCGGCGGCCGAGGGGACGAGTTCGCCCCCTCGGTACACCGTGCCGTCGAGGTCGAGAAGGACCACGTCGTGTCCGTCGAGCAACGTCTCACTCACGGCGCTTCGACGTCTCCCGGCGTCCGGTCCCGCTTCTCGCTCTCGGTCGGCGGGACGTCCCCCTCGGCGGTCGCGGCAACCTCGCTCAGCTGCTCGGACTGCTCAGGCCCCACTACCGGCTCAGCTGCTACTCCTGCCGCTGCTGTTTCTCGCTCGTCCACAGTCGTGTCGCCGTCCGCAGCGACCTCGTCCGCCTCGTTGATCTTGTCCTCGCCAGCGGCGCTGTCGTCCGCTTCTACGTCGCTGGTCTCGATTGGCGCTTCCGCGGCGGGAGGGGCGTTGCCCTCGTCTGCGTCGACGCCCTTGTCGGCATCGGCATCGCCCACCACGGCTTCGTCGTCCTGGTCGACGGCGCTGGACTCCGCAGCCTGCGTGCCTTGCTCGACACCGCCGTCGTGGCGGGCGGTGTCCTGCGGACCGGTGAGCTGGTCCACCTCGGCCGATTCCCGCTCGGTTACGGCTGTCACGGACGTCTCCAGCTCGGCCTGCTCAATGCCGGAGTCCTCGGCTTCGGACTCGTCGACCTCGAGTCCGTCGACTCCGGACTCCTGGGCCTCGGCTTCGCTGACCAGGTCCTCGATCATCTCCGGGCCGCCGAGCAGCACGACCAGCTCGTCGAGGCGCTCGGGGGCGTCGGTCTCGCCCTCGTCGTCGGCGTGTGCGGCGTGGACGAACCAGGTGAATGCTTCCTGGGTCCGCTCGGCCGCGAGCAGGTTGTCGGCGTAGGCGTAGAACAGCCGAGCGCTCCAGGGCTCCTGGCGCTGCGGGTCCAGCTCCGGGATCTGGAGGCTCACCACTGAAGCCTCGATCTCGCCGAGGTCGCGGCGGGCTCCCGCGGCGACGATGCGGAGCTCGACGGCGTCCGCACCTTCCAACTGGGCCGCCTCTGGGCTCCGGGTGAGTTCGATGGCGCGCTCGGGGCGGCCGAGTGCGCGCTCGCAGTCGGCCAGGATCGCGACGTGGCCGGGGCCGCCGGCCATCCGGCGCGCGGCACGCAGCTCCGACAGCGCCTCGCTCCACTCGCCCATCTGGTAGGCGGTGAGCCCGTTGGCCTCCCGGACGGACGCGATCCGCGAGGCGCGGTGCCGCGCGTAGCGGGCGTGCGCGAGGGCCTGCTCGGGCTCGCTGTCGATCAACTGGCCAGCGGCGACGAGATGCGCAGCGACCTTGTCCGCGAGCCCCTTGGGCAGGGAACGCAGGTCACGCCTGACGTCACCATGCAGTTCCGACGGGGTCGCGCCCTCGGGAAGCTCGGGTTCCTGGTTCTCCTGAACCGCGGCTTCCTCGGGCTGCTCGGGAGCCTTCTGCTCACGGGGGGCTTCGTCTCGGCGCGGACGGTCGTCGCGACCGCGTGGAGTGCGGTCGTCGTGGCGGCCTCGCCGATCGTCCGGACGGCGCCGATCGTCGCCGGGGCGTCCACCCCTGCCGCGGTCGAACCGGTCGCCTTGGCGGGGCCGGTCATCGCGAGGGCGGTCGTGGCGGGGCCGGTCGGTCTGGCCCCGGTCATCGCGGCGGCGATCGTCACGGCGACGGTCGTCACGGGCACGGTCGTCACGGGGACGGTCGTCGCGTCGGCGGTCGCCCCGGTCGCCGCGGGGGCGGTCGCCCTGACGGCGCTCGTCGTTGCGGTTGCCGCTGCGGAAGTCGTCACGACGCTCGTCATAGCGGCGGCCGCCCTGCCTGGGACCGTCATTACGCCTGTCGTCACGGCGGTCGTCGTCACGCCTGCTGTCGCGCGGGCCGCTGAAGTCCCTGCCGCGATCCCGGCGGGGGCCCTCACGACGGTCGTCGAAACGCGGCTTGTCGCGGCGGTCGTCGAACTGACGACGGTCACGACGGTCGTCGGAACGCGGGCGGTCGCCCCTGTCATCGAAGCGGGGCTTGTCTCCGCGCTTGTCGAAGCGAGGCTTGTCCCCTCGGTCATCGAACCGGGGGCGCCCTCCACGGTCGTCAAAACGGGGCTTGTCGCGACGATCGTCGAAGCGGGATTTGCCACCACGGTCGTCGAAACGGGCCTTGCCACCACGGTCGTCGAAACGGGCGCGGTCCTTGCGGTCGTCGCCACCTCGCCTGTCATCGCGATCGAAGCGGCGTGCGGGTCGGGCGTCGCGCTTCCAGTCGTCGCGGCGCGGACGCCCGCCGAAGTCTCGGCGGTCACCGAAATCGCGACGGTTGTCCTGCCGGCCGCCGGAGCGGTCTCCGCGCGGGCCACCGCGGCGGTCGTCACCACGGTCGCCGCCAGGGCGGCGGCGGTCGTCGGAGAAACGTCCGCCTCGGAAGCCACCGTCACGGTCGCCGGGGCCGCGGTCGTCGCGTGGGGTCCTGTCGTTCGAGCGGCCGTAGGGCTTGCGGTTTTCGCCGAAGCGGTCGCGTCCGTATCCGGAGCCGCCGCGCTGGCCGCCCCGGTCGTCGCGGTATCCGCCCGACCGGCGGTCCTGTCCGCCGCGGTTCTCGAACCGGTCCCGTCCACCGCGGTTGTCGCGGTCACCGGACCAGCGCTGGGGTCCGCCGCCTTCTCGGTCTCGGCGCGGGGCGCCACCGCCGCGCCCGCCGCCGGAGCTGCGATTGCCGTAGCCTTCGCGGCCACCTTGGCCGCCTCGGCCGGAACCGGCCCCACGGCGGAACCCGCCGTGCCTGTCGTCGGAACCGGACACCGGACCTCCTGAACGCTGTGAAACTGACTCCCACCAGCGTAAACCCACGCGGAAGCGGGTCGCGGCGGGTCCCGGCCACGTCAGATCACGTGCCGGTACGGATGACTTGCAGTGCTTTTGATCGAATATGCGCACGAAAATAGGGGCCGGCCAGTTGCGTCCCCGCTGGGACGGGCCGACCGGCCCCTACTTCCTCGCGAATTGTCGGCGGTGTCCTACTCTCCCACACCCTGTCGAGTGCAGTACCATCGGCGCTGGCAGGCTTAGCTTCCGGGTTCGGAAAGGGACCGGGCGTTTCCCCACCGCTATCGCCACCGACAAACCCCACCCCACCACACACCCACGTGCAGGCGGGAAACCTCAAGGGTCCATCACAGACCATTCAATTATGTGCCTGATTGTTGTTTCAGACACCGTATAGTGGATGCGCAGCAACCTTTGTGAACAAGTCCTCGGCCTATTAGTACCCGTCCACTCCATCCATTACTGGACTTCCATGTCGAGCCTATCAACCCAATCATCTCTTGGGGGCCTTAACCCACAAAGGGGAGGGAGACCTCATCTAGGAACAGGCTTCCCGCTTAGATGCTTTCAGCGGTTATCCCTTCCGAACATAGCCAACCAGCCATGCCCCTGGCGGGACAACTGGCACACCAGAGGTCCGTCCGTCCCGGTCCTCTCGTACTAGGGACAGCCTTCCGCAAGTCTCCTACGCGCGCGGCGGATAGGGACCGAACTGTCTCACGACGTTCTAAACCCAGCTCGCGTGCCGCTTTAATGGGCGAACAGCCCAACCCTTGGGACCAACTCCAGCCCCAGGATGCGACGAGCCGACATCGAGGTGCCAAACCATGCCGTCGATATGGACTCTTGGGCAAGATCAGCCTGTTATCCCCGGGGTACCTTTTATCCGTTGAGCGACACCGCTTCCACCAGCCAGTGCCGGATCACTAGTCCCTGCTTTCGCACCTGCTCGACCCGTCAGTCTCACAGTCAAGCTCCCTTATACACTTACACTCAACACCTGATTGCCAACCAGGCTGAGGGAACCTTTGGGCGCCTCCGTTACCCTTTAGGAGGCAACCGCCCCAGTTAAACTACCCACCAGGCACTGTCCCTGAACCCGATCAGGGCCCGAGGTTAAGATGCCCAGAACGACCAGAGTGGTATTTCAACAACGACTCCACACCCACTAGCGTGAGCGCTTCCCAGTCTCCCACCTATCCTACACAAGCCGAACCAAACACCAATACCAAGCTATAGTAAAGGTCCCGGGGTCTTTCCGTCCTGCCGCGCGAAACGAGCATCTTTACTCGTACTGCAATTTCACCGGGCCTGTGGTCGAGACAGCGGAGAAGTCGTTACGCCATTCGTGCAGGTCGGAACTTACCCGACAAGGAATTTCGCTACCTTAGGATGGTTATAGTTACCACCGCCGTTTACTGGCGCTTAAATTCTCCGCTTCACCCCCAAAGGGGCTAACGGGTCCTCTTAACGTTCCAGCACCGGGCAGGCGTCAGTCCGTATACATCGTCTTACGACTTCGCACGGACCTGTGTTTTTAATAAACAGTCGCTTCTCCCTGGCCTCTGCGGCCACCACCAGCTCCCGCCGCACGGACGTTCACCAGCAATGGCCCCCCTTCTCCCGAAGTTACGGGGGCATTTTGCCGAATTCCTTAACCACAGTTCACCCGACCGCCTCGGTATACTCTACCTGACCACCTGTGTCGGTTTCGGGTACGGGCCATGCACACACTCGCTAGAGGCTTTTCTCGGCAGCATGGGATCACTCACTTCACCACCACGGCTACGCATCACCCCTCACCCCTATGGCATGCGGATTTACCTACACACCGGGCTACAGGCTTACACCAGTACTACCACTCACTGGCAGAGCTACCCTCCTGCGTCACCCCATCACTTGACTACCGCGGAATCAGGTCCCATGCACCAACCATGCTCGTCCGAAAACTCACACAGCCAGCGGATGGTTAGTCTCAACCGTTTCACCATGGACGCATATGCACGGGTACGGGAATATCAACCCGTTATCCATCGACTACGCCTGTCGGCCTCGCCTTAGGCCCCGACTCACCCTGGGCGGACGAACCTGCCCCAGGAACCCTTAGTCATCCGGCGGCAGAGATTCTCACTCTGCACTCGCTACTCATGCCTGCATTCTCACTCCCACACACTCCACACCAACCTTACGGCGGCACTTCACTGCATGCAGGACGCTCCCCTACCCAACACAACATCAGTCGCATTGACACGGCTTCGGCGGTGTACTTCAGCCCCGCTACATTGTCGGCGCAGGACCACTTGACCAGTGAGCTATTACGCACTCTTTCAAGGATGGCTGCTTCTAAGCCAACCTCCTGGTTGTCTCAGCGATCCCACATCCTTTCCCACTAAGCACACACTTAGGGGCCTTAGCCGGTGTTCTGGGCTGTTTCCCTCTCGACGACGAAGCTTCTCCCCCGCCGTCTCACTGCCACGCTTCACCCAAGGCGTATTCGGAGTTTGGCTGACGTCAGTAACCTGATAGGGCCCATCAGCCAACCAGTGCTCTACCCCACCCGGGAAACACGCAACGCTGCACCTAAATGCATTTCGGGGAGAACCAGCTATCACGGAGTTTGATTGGCCTTTCACCCCTACCCACAACTCATCCCCCAGGTTTTCAACCCTGGTGGGTTCGGGCCTCCACACGGTCTTACCCGCGCTTCACCCTGGCCATGGGTAGATCACCCCGCTTCGGGTCTGCACCACGCGACTCAACGCCCTCTTCAGACTCGCTTTCGCTCCGGCTACCCCACACACGGGTTAACCTCGCCACGCAGCAGCAACTCGCAGGCTCATTCTTCAAAAGGCACGCCATCACCCAAAGGCTCTGACGGATTGTAGGCACACGGTTTCAGGAACTCTTTCACTCCCCTCCCGGGGTACTTTTCACCATTCCCTCACGGTACTATCCGCTATCGGTCACCAGGAAGTATTTAGGCTTAGCGAGTGGTCCCGCCAGATTCACAGCGCCCTCCACGGAAACGCTGCTACTCGGGAACACCACCACACGCAGTGCATCGATTTTCGCCTACGGGACTCTCACCCACTCCGGCCAGGCATCCCAACCTGTTCAACTAACCAACACACACACGCTGAAGAGTCAGCAGCCTCCTCCAGCAGCGCCCCACAACACCGCACACGCAACCCCTGCCAGGTATCCCACATGCACGGTTTAGCCTCCTCCGCTTTCGCTCGCCACTACTCACGGAATCACCAGTGTTTTCTCTTCCTACGGGTACTAAGATGTTTCACTTCCCCGCGTTCCCCCCAACACCCTATACATTCAGATGCTGGTAACCCGACATCACTCGGGCTGGGTTTCCCCATTCGGACATCCTCGGATCACAGCTCGGTTGACAACTCCCCGAGGCATATCGCAGCCTCCCACGTCCTTCATCGGCTCCTGGTGCCAAGGCATCCACCATGTGCCCTTTCAAACTTGGCCACAAAGATGCTCGCATCCACTATACAGTTCTCAAACAACAACCAGAAGACAACACACAAGCGTGTTCCCTCAGGACCCAACAACGTGCCAACAACCTCCACACCAACACACACAACATTGGTGAACGGTCAGCGTTTCCACTAATCCTCCGAGCACCCACAACAGCACCACACACGGGCACTACGCTGCGGACACCCCACCGAACTCAGTTCGATGGAAGTGAATGCTGCTCCTTAGAAAGGAGGTGATCCAGCCGCACCTTCCGGTACGGCTACCTTGTTACGACTTCGTCCCAATCGCCAGTCCCACCTTCGACCACTCCCCCCCACAAAGGGTTGGGCCATGGGCTTCGGGTGTTACCGACTTTCATGACGTGACGGGCGGTGTGTACAAGGCCCGGGAACGTATTCACCGCAGCAATGCTGATCTGCGATTACTAGCGACTCCGACTTCACGGGGTCGAGTTGCAGACCCCGATCCGAACTGAGACCAGCTTTAAGGGATTCGCTCCACCTCACAGTATCGCAACCCTCTGTACCGGCCATTGTAGCATGTGTGAAGCCCTGGACATAAGGGGCATGATGACTTGACGTCATCCCCACCTTCCTCCGAGTTGACCCCGGCAGTCTCCCGCGAGTCCCCACCATTACGTGCTGGCAACACAGGATAAGGGTTGCGCTCGTTGCGGGACTTAACCCAACATCTCACGACACGAGCTGACGACAGCCATGCACCACCTGTACACCAACCACAAGGGAAACCCCATCTCTGAGGCAATCTAGTGCATGTCAAACCCAGGTAAGGTTCTTCGCGTTGCATCGAATTAATCCACATGCTCCGCCGCTTGTGCGGGCCCCCGTCAATTCCTTTGAGTTTTAGCCTTGCGGCCGTACTCCCCAGGCGGGGCGCTTAATGCGTTAGCTACGGCACAGGAACCGTGGAAACAGTCCCCACACCTAGCGCCCAACGTTTACGGCGTGGACTACCAGGGTATCTAATCCTGTTCGCTCCCCACGCTTTCGCTCCTCAGCGTCAGTATCGGCCCAGAGACCCGCCTTCGCCACCGGTGTTCCTCCTGATATCTGCGCATTTCACCGCTACACCAGGAATTCCAGTCTCCCCTACCGAACTCAAGTCTGCCCGTATCGACCGCAAGCTGAAGGTTAAGCCTCCAGTTTTCACGAACGACGCGACAAACCGCCTACGAGCTCTTTACGCCCAATAAATCCGGACAACGCTCGCACCCTACGTATTACCGCGGCTGCTGGCACGTAGTTAGCCGGTGCTTCTTCTACACCTACCGTCACCCGAAGGCTTCGTCGATGTCGAAAGAGGTTTACAACCCGAAGGCCGTCATCCCCCACGCGGCGTTGCTGCGTCAGGCTTTCGCCCATTGCGCAAGATTCCCCACTGCTGCCTCCCGTAGGAGTCTGGGCCGTGTCTCAGTCCCAGTGTGGCCGGTCACCCTCTCAGGCCGGCTACCCGTCGTCGCCTTGGTAGGCCATCACCCCACCAACAAGCTGATAGGCCGCGGGCTCATCCTGCACCGCCGGAACTTTCCACACACAGACCATGCAGCCATGTGTCCTATCCGGTATTAGACCCAGTTTCCCGGGCTTATCCCAGAGTGCAGGGCAGATTACCCACGTGTTACTCACCCGTTCGCCACTCATCCACACCCGAAGATGCTTCAGCGTTCGACTTGCATGTGTTAAGCACGCCGCCAGCGTTCGTCCTGAGCCAGGATCAAACTCTCCAACAATGACTGTCGAAAACAATCCCAGCAGACACTCAAACAACCCCACAGGGTCGGAGCGCCATACTCAAAGAAACCACCAAACCCCGACAAACAACCACAAAAACCCTGGTCATCCACGAGATTCAGGGGCATAAAAACTACACTAACCTAAATCATCGGCACGCTGTTGAGTTCTCAAAGAACACACCCACACCATCACCCCGACCCAATTTCAGGCCGCGAAGCTCCGGGGAGCATTTCCTCTCGCTTGTGTTCACCACACTAGCAGCACTCAATTCCGGCGTTTTCAGGGGGGTCACTTCCGCGCACCCCGCTCGAACCCGACCAAAACCCTCGAGCCACTGCATGGAGTTGTGAACACCAGTCAAGCTAACAAAAGCTCACTTTGTGTTTCGAGGCCGCCCACTCTACCACCCGAAGGCAGGAGCTTGGTTCGCAACCCCCGTCAGTGCCCGGCCCGTTTCTGTCCGGCCCGTTCCGCGCTGACATGAAGTAATTTACGCGCCGATGAACACGGAGTCAAATCGGCTCGAAGCAGCGCCCGAAGCGATCCGACCCGGCTAAAGCCGCAGGTCAATGACCGTTTCCGGCGCTGCCTCCAGGTTAGTGCAACACCTTTGCGCCCGCAGTGTGACGCTTGCCACGGCGCACTACCAGCCAGCGGCCGTGCAGCAGGTCCTCCTTCGACGGGGACCACGTCTCATCTGCGATTTTGCTGTTGTTGACGTAGGCGCCGCCCTCGTTGATGGTGCGGCGGGCCGCGCCGCGTCCCGCCACGAGGCCGGTCTCCACGAGCAGTTCCACGATCGTCGGGCCGTCGGAGAGGTTGACCTCGCCGGTGGGCACCTCCGCCATCGCGGCGTCGAGCGTCGGCTCGTCGAGGTCCCGCAGCTCGCCGCGGCCGAACAGGGCCTGGCTGGCCATGACGACCTGGCGCGTCTGCTGCTCGCCGTGCACCAGGGTGGTCAGCTCCTCGGCGAGCCTGCGCTGGCCGGCGCGCAGCTGGGGCTTCTCGGCCGTGGTGCGCTCCAGCTCCTCGATCTCCTCCCGGGACAGGAAGGTGAACAGTCGGAGGTACTTGGCGACGTCGGCGTCTGCGGCGTTGACGAAGTACTGGTACCAGGCGTACGGCGAGGTCATCGACGGGTCGAGCCAGACGTTGCCGCCGCCGGTGGACTTGCCGAACTTGCGCCCTTCCGCGTCGGTGACCAGCGGCAGCGTCAGGGCGTGCACGGCGGCGCCGTTCTGCTTCCGGACCAGGTCGACACCGGCGATGATGTTGCCCCACTGGTCCGACCCGCCGAGCTGGAGGCTGGTGCCGTGCCTGCGGTGCAGCTCGACGTAGTCGTTGGCCTGCAACAGCATGTAGCTGAACTCGGTGTAGGAGATGCCGTCGGTCTCCAGGCGCCTGCGCACGGTCTCCCTGGCCAGCATGGTGTTGATCGAGAAGTGCTTGCCGATGTCGCGCAGGAAGGCCGTCACCGACAGATCGGCGGTCCAGTCGGCGTTGTTGGCCATGATCGCGCCGGTCGGGGTGTCGTCGAAGTCCACGAACGCCGACAGCTGGCGCCTGATGCGCTCAGTCCACTCCACGACGGTGTCGGCGTCGTGGAGGTTGCGCTCGCCGACATCGCGCGGGTCACCGATCAGCCCGGTCGCGCCGCCGGCGAGCACGACCGGCCGGTGGCCGGCCTGCTGGAAGCGGCGCAGGGTCAGGATCGGGATCAGGTGCCCGGCGTGCAGGCTCGGCCCGGTGGGGTCGAAGCCGGCATAGAGCGTGAGCGGGCCGGCGTCGAGCTCGGACCGGAGGGTGTCGAGGTCGGTGGACTGCGCGATCAGGCCGCGCCAGGACAGGTCGTCAAGGATGTGCTCGCTCACGCGTGCAATTCTGCTGCATGCGCGCAAGCGCGATAACGCCCGGTCCCCGCCTCGCGGTGCGCGTTACGCCCGCTCGCGGGGCCGTCGGCGGCCGCCGCGCCGGTAGGAGCTGACCGCGGGCGAGCCGTCCACCCAGGAGCGCCACGGCAGGTCCATCGCGGAGGCCACGCCCACGCGCGGGCCGGTGCGCACGTCGTCCTCGTCGACCGGGTGACCGTTGTGCAGGCGGATCGGCGAGTCGGGGGCGGTGAGGTCGATGCCGTTGTGGTCCCGGGTGATGCCGAGGACGCTGGCCAGCCGGGCCGGGCCGCTGGCGAGCTGGGTGTCCTTGCGCACCGCGGGCCTGCGGCGGCGGGCGAGATCGTGTCCGGCGGTGATCTCACCCGCGCGGAGCAGCACCGCGCCGGGCACCCCGTCGGTCAGGCACACCACGTTGATGCAGAAGTGCATGCCGTAGACGAAGTAGACGTAGAGGTGCCCGGCGGGGCCGAACATCACGGCGTTGCGCTCGGTCCGGCCGCGGTAGCAGTGCGACGCCGGATCGTCACCGCCGCGGTAGGACTCGACCTCGACCAGGCGGACGCGGACCTCACCCTCGGGGCTGGCCGAGCGCAGTTCGCAGCCCAGCAGCCGCCGCGCCACCCACAGCGGGTCGTGCGCGAGTTCGTCGCGTTCCACCTGGCTCACGTGCGTAGAGGTTACCCGTCCTGATCAGCCGGCCAGCCACTGCCGATGGCCGGCGACGGTGGCCACGACGCGTTCCCGCTGCTCGGCGACCCTGGCCGGGGCGGTGCCGCCGTGCGCGTCGCGGGAGGCGATCGAGCCGCCGACGGTGAGTACCTCTCGCACCTGAGGCGTCAGCGCCGGG
Source organism: Saccharopolyspora erythraea (assembly GCF_018141105.1). Taxonomy (NCBI): domain Bacteria; kingdom Bacillati; phylum Actinomycetota; class Actinomycetes; order Pseudonocardiales; family Pseudonocardiaceae; genus Saccharopolyspora; species Saccharopolyspora erythraea. The sequence goes on from NZ_CP054839.1 coordinate 6,570,829, forward strand.
TGCGCGGCGGCCAGTTCGGCGTCGGTGAGCTCGTCGAGCCCGACGCCCCGCGACTCGGCCTTGCGCACGCACTCCCCCGACGCCTCGTGCGCGACGCGGAACGGCACGCCCTGGCGCACCAGCCACTCGGCGATGTCGGTGGCGAGGGTGAAGCCCGCCGGTGCCAGCTCGGCGAGCCGCTCGGTGTGGAAGGTCAGCGTGCCGAGCATGCCCGCCATCGCCGGGAGCAGGAGGTCGAGCTGCTCGACGGAGTCGAAGACGGGCTCCTTGTCCTCCTGCAGGTCGCGGTTGTAGGCAAGCGGCTGCGCCTTGAGGGTGGCCAGCAGGCCGGTGAGGTTGCCGACCAGCCGTCCGGACTTGCCGCGGGCGAGCTCGGCGACGTCGGGGTTCTTCTTCTGCGGCATGATCGAGCTGCCGGTCGCCCAGGCGTCGTCGAGCGTGACGTAGCCGAACTCGGCGGTGTTCCAGATGATCACTTCCTCGGCGACCCTGGACAGGTTCACCCCGAGCATCGCCAGGCAGAACGCCGCCTCGGCTGCGAAGTCGCGCGAGGCCGTGCCGTCGATGGAGTTGTCGACCGCGCCGCCGTCGAAGCCGAGCTCGGCCGCGACGGCCTGCGGGTCGAGCCCGAGCGAGGAGCCCGCCAGTGCACCGGAGCCGTAGGGCGAGAACGCGGTGCGGGCGTCCCAGTCGCGCAGGCGGCTGACGTCGCGCAGCAGCGACTGGCAGTGCGCGAGCAGGTGGTGTGCGAGCAGCACCGGCTGCGCGTGCTGGAGGTGCGTGCGGCCCGGCAGCACCGCGTCGGGGTGGGCCGCGGCCTGGGCGGTGAGGGCGTCGACGACGTCGAGCACGCCGGAGGTGACGCGTCGCACCGCGTCGCGCAGCCACATCCGGAAGAGCGTGGCGACCTGGTCGTTGCGCGACCGGCCTGCCCGCAGCTTGCCGCCGAGCTCGGGGCCGACGCGCTCCAGCAGGCCGCGTTCGAGGGCGGTGTGCACGTCCTCGTCGTCGATCACCGGCTGGAAGGCGCCGGACTCGACGTCGGCGGCCAGCACGTCCAGTCCGGCCAGCATGCGTTCGAGCTCGTCGGCGGTGAGCAGTCCCGCCTTGTGCAGCACCCTGGCGTGGGCGCGCGAACCGGCGATGTCGTAGGGCGCCAGGCGCCAGTCGAAGTGCGTCGACAGGCTCAGCGCGGCCATCGCCTCGGCCGGGCCGGAGGCGAAGCGGCCGCCCCAGAGCTTGGTGGGCCCTGCCTGGCCGGCCTGGCCGCCGTCTTGCTGCGTCACGGTGGGTTCCTCAGTCGTCGTACGTGGGTTTCGGTTTGGATCTGCACGGCCTACGGGCCGCTCGCCTCGCGTTCTCCGGCTGCCATGGTGGTGAAGCGTTCGGCCAGATCAAGCCCGGTCAACGGCTCCCTGGCGATGACCATCACCGTGTCATCACCCGCGATCGAGCCGACGACCTCCAGCAGCGCCGAACGGTCGATCGCACTGGCCAGGAACTGTGCCGCACCCGGCGGGGTCCGCAGGACGGTGAGGTTGCCCGAGCCGTCGGCGCTGACCAGCAGCTCAGCCAGCAACCGGCTCAACCGCGACGTCCCGCCCTGCACACCACGCACCGGACTGCCGTCCTCCGGAATGACATACACCGCGGCACCACCGTCCGGGCCGCGCAGCTTCACCGCACCCAACTCGTCGAGATCCCGCGACAACGTCGCCTGCGTCACCTCGATCCCGTCACCGGCCAACAGCTTGGCCAGCTCCGTCTGGCTGCGCACGCCCATGGACGACACCAGCTCCACGATGCGGGCCTGCCGCGCCACCCGGGTGGTCACAGTCGTCGCACCAGCCAGGTCAGCAGCGCCTTCTGGGCGTGCAGGCGGTTCTCCGCCTCGTCGAACACCGCGCTGGCCGGGCCGTCGATGACCTCGTCGGTGATCTCCCAGCCGCGGTGGGCGGGCAGGCAGTGCAGGACGCTGGCGGCGGGCTTGCCGGTCGCGGCCAGCAGGTCGGTGTTGACCTGGAACGGCCGGAACGGGCTGACCCGGTCCTTGCCGTCGTTCTCCTGGCCCATCGAGGTCCACGAGTCGGTCACCAGCACGTCGGCGCCCTCGACCGACGGCTTCGGCTCGGTGAACACCGCCACCGAACCGCCGGTCTCGGCGGCGCGCTTCTTGGCCGCGTCGAGCACCCAGTCGGCGGGCGCGAAACCCTCGGGGGCGCTGACGCGCACGTGCATGCCCGCGGTCGCACCGCCGACCAGCAGCGAGTTCGCCATGTTGTTGGCGCCGTCGCCGAGGTAGGTGAGGGTGAGCCCGGCGAGGTCGCCGTGGCGTTCCCGGACGGTCTGCAGGTCGGCCAGCACCTGGCAGGGGTGGAACTCGTCGGTGAGCGCGTTGACCACCGGCACCGTCGAGGCCGAGGCCATGGAGTCGATCCTGGCCTGGGCGAAGGTCCGCCACACCACGGCGTCGACGTAGCGGGACAGCACCCGGGAGGTGTCCTCGATGGTCTCCTCGCGGCCGAGCTGCATCATCCGCCCGTCGACCACGATCGGCTGGCCGCCGAGCTGGCGGATGCCGACCTCGAAGGACAGCCGGGTGCGGGTGGAGTTCTTCTCGAAGATCACCGCCACCGACTTCGGACCGGCCAGCGCGTCGCAGCCGAGCGGGTCGGCCTTCAGCTCGGCCGCCAGGTCGAGCACCTCGGCCTGTTCGGCCGGGCTGAGATCGTCGTCGCGGAGGAAATGCCTCAGAGTCACTTGGTCACCTCGAGCAGAGCGGGCAGGTCGGCCAGCAGCCGCTGGACCTGCTGGGGCTGGATCACCAGCGGCGGGCAGAGCCGGAGCGCGTCGGGCTGGACCGAGTTGACCAGGTAGCCGGCCTCGAGCGCGCGGGCCGCGACGTCGGCGGCCACCGGGCGGGTCAGGCCGATGCCGATCAGCAGGCCCGCGCCTCGGACCTCGCCGACCAGCGGGTGGCCCAGCGCCTGGATTCCGGCGGTGAGGTCCTTGCCCATCCGGTCGACGTGTTCGAGCAGCCCTTCGGAGGCGATGGTGCGCAGCACCGCCAGCGCGGCGGCGCAGGCGATCGGGCTGCCGCCGAAGGTGGTGCCGTGCATGCCGGGGCGCAGCAGGTCGCCCACCGGGCCGATGCCGATGCAGGCGCCGATCGGCAGGCCGCCGCCGAGGCCCTTGGCCAACGTGATCACGTCCGGGACGATGCCCGCGCGCTGGAAGGCGAACCACGATCCGGTGCGGCCGATGCCGGTCTGCACCTCGTCGACGACCAGCAGGGCGCCGTTGCGGCTGGTGATCTCCCGCGCGGCCTGCAGGTAGCCCTCCGGCGGGACGATGACGCCGTTCTCGCCCTGGATGGGTTCGAGGAACACCGCCGCGGTGGTGTCGTCCACGGCGGACTCCAGCGCCGCGACGTCGCCGTAGGGCACGTGCTCGACGCCGGCGGGCATCGGTTCGAAGGGGGCCCGCTTGGCGGGCTGGCCGGTCAGCGCGAGCGCGCCCATGGTGCGGCCGTGGAAACCGCCGTCGGTGGCGACCACCTTGGTCCTGCCGGTGAGCCGGGAGATCTTGAACGCGGTCTCGTTGGCCTCCGCGCCGGAGTTGCAGAACAGGACGCGGCCCTGGCCGGTGAGCCCGGCGAGGTCGAGCAGTTCCTCGGCGAGCTTCAGGCCGCCGTCGTGGGCGTAGAAGTTGGAGACGTGGCCGAGCCGGGCGGCCTGGTCGCCGATCGCCTGGACGACCGCCGGGTGGCAGTGGCCGAGCGCGTTGACCGCGATGCCGCTGACCAGGTCCAGGTAGGTGCGCCCGTCGGCGTCGGTGACCTCGCAGCCCGATCCGCTGACCAGGGTCAGCTTCGGGGTGCCGTAGTTGTCCATCATGGACGACTGCCAGCGCTGCCCGCCGTCGGTGTTGCCAGTCATCACTTCTCCCCCGTTCCGGCGGGCAGCACCATCGTGCCCACGCCCGCGCTGGTGAACACTTCGAGCAGGACCGAGTGCGCGAGCCTGCCGTCGATGACGTGGGCGCGCGGCACCCCGCCGCGCACCGCCCGCAGGCATGCCTCCATCTTCGGCACCATCCCGGAGGCCAGCCCCGGCAGCAGCGCCTCGAGCTCGTCGGCGTCGAGCCTGGTCACCAGCGACGACCTGTCGGGCCAGTCGGTGTAGAGACCTTCGACGTCGGTGAGCACCACGAGCTTCTCCGCTCCGAGGGCCTCCGCCAGCGCTCCGGCGGCGGTGTCGGCGTTGACGTTGTGCACGACGCCGTCGGGGTCCGGGGCGATGGTGGAGACCACCGGGATGCGGCCTGCGCGGATCAGGTCGAGCACGGCGTCGGGGTTGACCGACACCACGTCGCCGACCAGGCCGACGTCGACGGCCTCGCCGTCGACGGTGGCGGTGCGGCGCCTGGCGGTGAACAGCCCGGCGTCCTCCCCGGACATGCCGACCGCGTGCGGGCCGTGCTGGTTGATCAGGCCGACGAGCTCGCGGCCGACCTGGCCGAACAGCACCATCCGGACCACGTCCATCGTCTCCGGCGTGGTGACCCGCAGCCCGCCGCGGAACTCGCCCTGCATGCCGAGGCGTTCGAGCATCGAGGTGATCTGCGGTCCGCCGCCGTGCACGACGACCGGGTGCAGGCCCGCCAGCCGCAGGAACACCATGTCCTGGGCGAAGGCGGCCTTGAGCTCGTCGTCGATCATGGCGTTGCCGCCGTACTTGACCACGACGGTGGCGCCGTGGAAGCGCCGCAGCCACGGGAGGGCCTCTATGAGCACGCTGGCCTTCTCCGCGGCGGTCGACAGCCGGTCGCTCACGGGGTTCTCGGTCATGACGAGTACGCGCTGTTCTCTTCGACGTAGCCGTGCGACAGGTCGGTGGTCAGGATCGTGGCCTGGTGCCCGCCCAGGTGCAGGTCCACCACGATCTCGATGTCGCGGCCGGACAGGTCGGCCTCGCTGCGGTCGCGGGCCCGTGTACCGCCGGCGAACAGGGTGACGCCGTTGGCGGCGATCTCGACCTTGTCGGCCTCGATGTCCACCCCGGAGCGGCCGAGCGCCATCGCGATCCGGCCCCAGTTCGGGTCCGAACCGAACAGCGCGGTCTTGACCAGGTTGTCCTCGGCGATGGTGCGTCCGATGTGGACGGCGTCGTCCTCGCTGAGCGCGCCGCGCACGGTGATGTCGACGGCCTTGGTCGCGCCTTCGGCGTCGGCCTGCAGCTGGCGCACGAGGTCGGTGCAGACCTCGGTCAGCACCGGGGTGAAGTCCTCGGCGGAGACCTCGACGCCGGAGGCGCCCGAGGCCAGCACCAGGACGGTGTCGTTTGTCGAGGTGCCCCCGTCGACGTCGAGCCTGCCGAAGGTGACGCGGCTGGCCTCGCGCAGCGCCCGTTCCAGGTCGTCGCCGCCGATCACCGCGTCGGTGGTCAGCACGCTGAGCATGGTGGCCATGTTCGGCGCGAGCATCCCGGCGCCCTTGGCGAAGCCGCCGACCGACCAGCCGTCCCCGGTGGCCAGCGCCTGCTTGGCCCGGCTGTCGGTGGTGAGCACGGCGCCGGCGGCGTCGGAGGCGGCCTGCCCGGTGCCGTCGAGCGCCTTGGCGGCGGTCTCGACGCCGGAGAGCACGGCGTCCATCGGCAGCCGCTCGCCGATCAGGCCGGTGGAGCACACCGCGACGTCGATCGCGCCGACGCCGAGCACGTCGGCGACCTTCTCGGCGGTGGCGTGGGTGTCCTGGAAGCCTTCCGGACCGGTGCAGGCGTTGGCGCCGCCGGAGTTCAGCACGACCGCGCGCAGCCGCCGCTCCTGGAGGACCTGCTGCGACCACAGCACCGGTGCCGCCTTGACCCTGTTGGTGGTGAACACCCCGGCCGCGGCGCTCGCCGGGCCGTCGTTGACCACCAGCGCCAGGTCCAGGGCGCCGCCGGACTTGATGCCCGCGGCCACCCCGGCCGCACGGAAACCGGCTGGACCGGTCACGCTCATCGCTGCTCCTCGGTGTGTTGGGCGCTGTCTGAGGTCGGGTGGTGCGGCTCCTGCGATCCGCCCGCGCGGGTGCCGCCGGGCTCGGTGCGGACCGAGTGCCCGGCGGCGGTGAGCGCCTTGGCCGCGGCCTCGGCGTCGTCGGCCGGGACGAGGATCCAGTCGGTGTCGAAGGTCGACAGCGTGAACACGCTGATGCCGGCGTCGGCCAGCGGGGTCAGCAGGCCGACCAGGACGCCGGTCAGCGAGAAGTCCAGCGGGCCGGCGACCTCCAGCGCCACGAACGGGCCTTCCACGCGGATGTCGGGTCCGGCGTCCTCGGCGAGGCTGTACGGGAAGACCACCGTGCGGCCCGCCTCGGTCGTCAGCGTGCCGTGGATCGCGGCGGTGCCGCCGGTGAGCGCGATGTTGGCGTGCGCGGGCACCAGACCGACCGCGAGCCGTTCGGGGTGCAGCCGCAGGTCGAATCCGGTCACGGCGCCACCCCCACCAGCGGCAGGCCCGTGCTCTCCGGCAGGCCGAGCGCGAGGTTCATGCACTGCACGGCTCCGCCCGCGGTGCCCTTGGTGAGGTTGTCGACCGCGCCGACGGCGACCAGGCGGCCCGCGTCGGGGTCGACGGTGACCTGCAGGTGCACCGTGTTGGCGCCCAGCGTCGCGGAGGTCTGCGGCCAGGTGCCTTCGGGCAGCACGTGCACGAAGGGCTCGTCGCCGTAGGCGTCGAGGTAGACCTTGCGGACCGCTTCGGCGTCGGTGTCGGCGCGCAGCGCGGCGCTGCACGTGGCCAGGATGCCACGCGCCATCGGGGCCAGCACCGGCGTGAAGGACACCCGCACCGGCTCGCCGCCCGCGGCGCTGAGGTTCTGGATCAGCTCGGGGGTGTGGCGGTGCGCGCCGCCCACGCCGTAGACGCTGGCCGAGCCCATGACCTCGGCGGAGAGCAGGTGCGGCTTGAGCGCCCGCCCGGCGCCGGAGGTGCCGGTGACCGCGACCACGACGACCTCGGGGTCGACCAGGCCCGCCGCCAGCGCGGGCGCGATGGTCAGCGACGAGACGGTCGGGAAGCAGCCGGGCACCGCCACCCGGCGGGCGCCGGTGAGCCGCTGCCGCAGCCCGGGCAGCTCCGGGACGCCGTAGGGCCAGGTGCCGGGGTGCTCGCCGCCGTACCAGCGGGCCCAGTCGGTCGGGTCGTTGAGCCGGTGGTCGGCGCCGCAGTCGATGACCACGGTGTCGTCGCCGAGCTCGGCGGCGATGGCGGCCGAGTGGCCGTGCGGCAGCGCCAGGAAGACGACGTCGTGGCCGCTGAGCTGCGCGGTCGTGGTGTCGGCCAGCACGCGGTCGGCCAGCGGCAGCAGGTTCGGGTGGTGCGCACCCAGCTCGCTGCCCGCGTTGCCGCCCGCCGTGAGCGCGCCGATCTCGACCTCGGGGTGCGACAGCAACAGGCGCAGGAGTTCCCCGCCCGCGTAGCCGCTCGCACCCGCAACCGCCACCCGAACTGTCATACGGATGATTATGCACTCCTATGCAACATCAATCAACTTGAAGTCCCGGTGGGGCCTCCTCCGCGTTACGTGGAGACTTCAAAGTCTCCGCCATCGCCATGAACCGCTCGGCCAGATCAAGCCCGGTCAACGGCTCCCGCGCGATGACCATCACCGTGTCATCACCCGCGATCGAACCCACGACCTCCACCAGCGCCGAACGATCGATCGCACTCGCCAAGAACTGCGCCGCACCCGGCGGAGTCCGCAACACCGTCAGATTGCCGGAACCGTCGGCGCTCACCAACAGCTCGCCCAGCAACCGGCTCAACCGCGACGTCCCGCCCTGCACACCACGCACCGGACTGCCGTCTTCCGGGATCACATACACCGCCGCGCCGCCATCCGGGCCCCGCAGCTTCACCGCACCCAACTCGTCGAGATCCCGCGACAACGTCGCCTGCGTCACCTCGATCCCGTCACCGGCCAGCAGCTTGGCCAGCTCCGTCTGGCTGCGGATCGCCTTGGAGGAGACCAGTTCCAGGATGCGGGCCTGCCGCGCCACCCTCGTCGTCACGATCGTCGCTCCTCGGCCGTCGCCTCGCCGGCTTCGACGAGCGCCGCGGCGCGCAGCGCCAGCAGCAGGGGTAGCGATCCGACATCGCGGATCTTGTCCGGGAGGCCGTCCGCGGTCAGGATCGCGGTGCCCGCCCGCAGCTCCGCTCCCAGCGCGGCGAGGTCGATCCCGACCGCGTCCACGCCCTCGCTGTAGAGCAGCTCCGCTCCCTTCGCCCGGGTGCCGCGGACCTCGGCGCTGGAGACCGACAGCCTGGTCACCCCGAAGAACTCCGGTTTCGCGCCGCGCTCCATCCAGCGCGCGAACCCGGTCAGCTCGGTGCCTGCGAGGGCTTCGGCCGGCAGACCGGTCTCCTCGCACAGCTCCCGCTCCATGCCTGCCCGCAGGGCGTCGCGCAGCGCCCCGTGCGCCGCCCCGCCGGGCCCCTTGAGGTCGCGGGGCTCCAGCGAGCCGCTGCCCGAGGGTGCCAGCAGCATCGGGCTTGCGGCGTTGCGGTCGGACTGCAGCACCAGCAGGACGTGGCCGTCGGTGGTCAGCGCGAGGGTGGAGATCCCGACGACGTCGGCCAGCTCGCCCGCGGCCAGCGTGCGCAGCCTGCCCGAGGCGTCGGTCAGCAGCCGGGTGCGCGGGTCGAACTCCTCGCCGGTGTCTCGCCTGGTGATGCGCATCGCGCACAGCTCGTTGGAGCACTGGACGTCGAAGAACCTCGCGCGGTGCAGGCGGATCGGCGTCGGCACGTCGTCCGCACCCGGAAGCGGGTCGGACCGCATGCCCACCACCGCACCGTTGAACAGCAGCCTGCCGCGGGCCCGAATCGGCAACACGTGCGGTGCGGTCGCGCGCAGGATCGGTGGCAGCGCGTAGGGCTGCTCGTCGACCACGGCGGCGAACGAGCGCTCGCGCAGTGCCCGGTCGATCTCGTCGCTGACCAGCGCGGTGCCGCGATTGGCGAAGTGCAGGTACCGGGAGGCCGGGTAAGCCGCGGGCGCTGGGATCTGCTGGTGCGGGAACGGCGAGGCGATCGAGGAGAACTCGTAGGCCGACCACCGGCTGCGGAGCTGGCGCAGGTCGCGCACGAACGTGACGATGCCGAGCACCAGCGCGAGCAGCGACAGCACGATCCCGACCGCGCTGGGCAGGATGGTGATCGCGCCGAGCAGCACGCCGAGCGCGGAGACGACCACCGGCCACTCGCGGGCGGCGAGGAACCACGTGTAGTCGGCCCGGGACCTCGCCCGCCGGATCAGCTTACGCAACCCCACCGCCCCCAAGATCGTTCTCGGACCTCGCCAAGATTACGGCAGCGGTGCGTCGCGGCGGCCCCTTCCGGGCGAACTCCGATCGCGGGACCCGCGGACTGAATCCACCACCCGGCGCACTCGCGCCGCCGGTCATGGGCCGATCGGGCGCTGGTCGGCGTCGCAGGTCTGGACCACCATCACCGGCAGCCGCGAGATGGGGAGGCCGCATGCGCATCAACCGACGCACGTTGCTCGGAGCGGCGGCGACCGCGAGCACGCTCGCCTTGGCTCCGGGCACCGCGAACGCCGCGGGCGCTACCCGGCGGCGCGTGCGGCTCGGCGTGAACTACACGCCGTCGACGCGCTGGTTCCACATCTGGGAGGACTTCCGCGCCGACGACCTGCGCCGCGACCTCGACGACATCGCCGCGCTGGGCCTGGACCACATCCGGCTGCTCCTGCTGTGGCCGGCGTTCCAGCCGGAGCCGAACCTGGTCAGCGGCCACCAGCTCGACCTGCTGGCCCGGTTCCTCGACCTGGCCGACGACGCCGGGCTCGACGTCGAGGTGACGGTCTTCAACGGCCACATCTCGGCGCGCTACTGGACGCCGAACTGGTTGCAGACCGAGCCCAAGCCTGCCAACTGGTTCACCGACCCGGCCGCCATCGCGGCTCAGCAGCGGCTGTTGCGGGCGCTCGCCGAGCGGATCGGCGGGCACCGGCGGTTCCTCGGGTTCGACCTCTCCAACGAGGTCTACTACTACTGGGACAACTACGCGGGCCTGGAGGTCTCCCCCGCCGAGGCCGACGCGTGGCTGGACGCGCTGTCGCGGGTGAGCCAGCAGGTCGCTCCCGGCCGGATCAACACCAAGGGCTGCGACTCCGCGCCGTGGGACGCGCGCGGCACCAAGCTGTTCGGCCGTCATGCGCTGGCGTCGGCAGGTTCGGTGACCTCGATCCACCCGTGGACCTCGTTCAGGGGCGTGCTGAAGACGGATCCGCTGGGGCCGCTGGCCACCCACAACGCCGAGCGGCTGGTGCAGGTGATGCAGGCCTACAGCCCGGTGGTCGACCGCCCCGTGTGGGTGGAGGAGGACGGCGCCGCGCCGTCGATCCACTTCAGCGACCGGACGCGGCCGCTGCTCGGCGAGTGGATCAGGCGGTCGGTGCGCAACGTCGCGAGCTGCGACCACGTCTTCGGCTTCACCTGGTGGTGCTCGCACGACGTCTCCGAGGCGCTGGTGCCCGCGCTCAACCCGCTGGAGTACGACCTGGGCCTCTACACCAACGACCGCCGCCTGAAACCGGCCGGGGCGGCGCTGCGGGAGCTGGCAGCCGAGTTCGACCGCAACCCACCTGAGGTGCGGCCGCGGCACACCGGCATCATCGTCGCCGATGACGATCCGGGACAGGGCAGCGACCTCTTCTTCGAACTGGCCGCGGACGGTGTGCGGGCCGCGTTCGTCCTCGCAGGCCGCGCAGGCGACGAGGAGCACCTGCGGCAGCGCGGGATCACCGAGCTCGTGCGCCCCTGACCTCGCGGGACCCGCGGGCGGGTTGGTTCAATGTCGATCATGAACGCGATGCTGGCCGGGCGGCGGGTTCGGCTGCGCCGCGTCCAGCACGCGGACCGGCCGACCCTGATCCGCTTCGACCAGGACGCCGCGCGGTTCCCCTCGGTGGACGGCTACCGGCACTGGGCGGCGCACCGGGCGAACCCGACCGCCGCGGGCGACGACCCGCGCCTGGCCATCGAGACCCGCGCCGGCGGCGTGCTCGTCGGCTCGGTGTGCGCGACGCGGATCGCACCGGGCTCGGACCGGTTCGGCTACGGCGTGGGCATCGGGCCGCGGTACCGGCGCCAGGGCTACGCCGAGGACGCCATCGGCGTGCTGCTGGACTTCATGTTCAACCAGCTCGGATACCGCCGCTGCGAGGTCGGGATATACGGCTGCAACCACGCCTCGCTCGCCCTGCACCGCAAGCTCGGGTTCGGCGAGGAGGGGCGGGTGCGCGACCCGGAGTACCTGTGCGGGCAGGCCAAGCACCTGGTGCTGATGGGCATCACCGCCGACGAGTTCGCCCAGCGGTTCGCCTACTCGCGGCTTTCGTACCCCGCATCACCGCAGCGACCGGCCGGGGCGGGCGCGCCCGCCGGACCTGCGCTGTCGACCCACCTGGACGGGCCGGGCGAGCCGAACGGCCCCGTCGCGTAGGACGGCCGACCGCCCGAGTCGTCAACCGTAAAGCTCCGCCAGCGTCGGCCCGCTCGGTTCACCCTCGATCTCGGTGACGACGAGCCCGTCGGAGGCGGCCTGTTCCCCGACCAGGTGCACCGCGTCCGCCTGATCGACGTCGGCGCAGCGCACCAGGTGGCCGTCGACCACCAGCGGCGAGCGGTTGAGGTGGATCGGGATTCCCGTGCGCAGGGCCTCCGGACGCGCGGTGTAGGCGAGCACGGACTCCAGCACGCGGCCGTCGTCGAGCCGCACCGGCGCGTGCACCTCGCAGAGCCGGTAGCGCTGGCCGCGCCCCTCGCACTCGTCGAGGACCGCCCGCTGGTCCGGGGTCACCAGCCACACCGCGTGCCGTTCGACCACGCCGGGCATCCCGGCCAGCACCGCGGGCCGCTGGCCGTCGCGGGCCCGCACCCCCGCCGACCACACCGCGACGATCCCGTGGCACCGCGCGCCTATCACCACGACCGGTCCGCGCAGGCCGAGCCGGTCGCGCAGCCAGCTGATCTTCGAGGGGTTGACGTTGGAGCCGTAAGCCAGCACCGGTAGCCGTTCGCCGAGCGGCGCGACCCCGTGCTCGGCCAGCTCCTCGTCGAGGTCCCGGCCCGCGATCGTCCACCTCGACGGGGCGTCCTCGGAGGGCTCGACGTGGTAGCCGGAACGTCCGATGTGGACGAAGGAGCCGTCGGGCCGCGTGCCGGGGTAGGGGTCGGCCGGGTAGTCGTCGTCGATGAAGTCGGGGGGCATCGGCACCGATCCTTCCCCGCCCGCACCGCACGGGCAACCTCGGCGGGGCGCCGCCGAGGTCGCCCGTCGAAGGTCCGGTCAGACGCCGGCGACCGAGCGGATCCAGTCGCGGAAGGCGCCGACGTGGGTGTACTGGCAGGTCTTGTCGGTGCCGGTGGACAGCACGCCGACCTGGGTGCCGTTCCCGGCGAACATCGGCCCGCCCGAGTCACCGACGCCGCAGACCCCGTTGATGGCGGTGCCGTCGACCGCCTTCCCGCCGTAGGCGTCCTTCGCCGCGACGTCGGTGACCCGCAGCTTCGCGTTCTTCAGCAGCGGCGACTGCTCCTCCTGCTCGGTCTGGCCCCAGCCGTGGATGGTCACCTCGTCGCCTTCGGCGACGTCGTCGAGCGTGCCGAGCCGCACCGTCTCGGCCTGCACCGGGCTGCTCAGCTGCAGCAGCGCGAGGTCCGCGGCGTCGTGGAGCCGCACACCGCCGGCCGCGACGTCGACGTACTGCCCCTTGGCGTGCTCGACGTCGCCGATCCGGAAGCCCCACTGGTGCTGGTCCTGGATGCAGTGCCGCGCGGTGAGGATCCACTCCGGGGAGATCACCGACGCCGTGCAGTGGCCGTCCTTGCCGTCCTGGTAGAGCCGAGCCGCCCACGGGGCGGACTCGGTGAACTCGCCGTCGACGATCATCGGTGCGGAGGCCGATGCCGTCGGCGCGGGCGGCAGCCCCGAGCCCAACAGCGACACCGCCCCCAGCAGCAACCCGGCACCCGCCAGCAACCCCAACGCACGACGCCCGCTCATCGGTCTCCTTCCGCAGCGGCGATCTCCTGGGGCAGAACCTATGGGGCGGGCGAACCGGGCAGCACCGGCGAAAGTGGGCGCGGGGCAACGACTTCTCGTCGCTTCCGGGCGAGCGGATCAGTACGAAGGTCCGGTGGCGGGGCCTCAGGCCGGACGTGCTCGGCCGCCGGAGCGTGTCGCTGCCCGCAGTGGCGCTGGCGGCTCCCCGGCTGTCCGCCACCGGAAAGCAGGAAGCCGCCCGTGCACGAGTCGTGCACGGGCGGCTTCGGCGATGGGGATCAGGCGCGCAGCGTCGCGCCGAAGCGCTTCTCGGCCGCGGCGACCGCCGCGTCCCGCCCCTCGGTCGCCTCGTCCTGCTTGAGGGTGCGGTCCGGCGCGCGGAAGCGCAGCGCGATGGCCAGCGACTTCTTGCCGGCCTCCAGCTGCTCGCCGGAGTAGACGTCGAACAGCCTGACGTCCTCCACCAGTTCTCCCGCGCCCTTGCGGACGGTCTCCACGAGCTCGGCCGACGGCACCGACGCGTCCACGACCAGCGCGATGTCCAGCAGCACCGGCGGGTAGGCCGAGACCACCGGCGCGGGCCGGTCGTCGGTCAGCGGCAGCGCGTCGAGGTCCAGCTCCATCGCGCAGGTGCGCTTGGGCAGGCCCAGCGCCTCGACGACCTTCGGGTGCAGCTCACCGGCGTGCCCGACGACGGTGCCGCCGACCGCGAGCTGCGCGCAGCGGCCCGGGTGCCACGGAGCGAGGTCGCCCGCGGTGATCGTCAGCTCCACGCCTGCCGCGGCGGCGACCCGGCGGGCGGCCTCGACCGCGTCGGCCCAGCTCACCTCGCGGCCCTTGCCCCACCAGCCCGCGTGTTCGCGCTGGCCTGCCAGCACCACGCCGACGTGCGTCGGCTGCGCGGGCAGCGCGGCGTGCAGCGCCTCGATCTCGTCGTCACCGGGACGCTGCGACACGCCGACCTGCGGCACCGGCGGCTGCTCGGCGGCGGGCTGCACGACCTGCCCGACGTGGAACAGCGCGAGGTCGCGGCGACCGCGGGCGACGTTGCGCTTCAGGGCGTCGATCAGCCCGGTCAGCACCGTCGTGCTCAGCTCCGGGCGGTCGCTCTCCAGCGCGTTGAGCAGCGACAGCGTCCGCCTGCGCGGGTCGTCGGCGCCGATGCCCAGCCCGTCGAGGACCTCGGGCCCGGTGAACGGGAACGGCAGCACCTCGACGTAGCCCTCGTGGGCCAGCGTCCGCGACACCGCGCGGTGCCTGCGCTGCGCAGGGGTCAGGCCGCGCCCGGGCGGCGCGGCGGGCAGCACCGACGGGATCGTGTGGTACCCCTCCAGCCGCAGCACCTCCTCCACCAGGTCGGCGGGCTGGACCAGGTCCGGCCGCCAGCTCGGCGGGGTCGCGGTGACCAGGCCGACGCCCTCGTCGGAGGTGCTGACCTCGATGCGGCAGCCGATCTGGGTGAGCCGGCGCGCGGTGACGCCGCGCTCGTAGTTCACCCCGGCGATGCGGTCGGGCAGCGCCAGCGGCATCGTCACCGGCGCGGGCGCCTTCGGCTCACCGACGTCGGTGCGGCCCTGGGCGATGGTGCCCTCGCCGTAGCGGACCAGCAGCTGCGCGGCCAGCTCGGTGGCCACCGGCGCGACCGCAGGGTCGACCGAACGCTCGAACCGCTTGCCCGCCTCGCTGGGCAGCTTGTGCCTGCGGATGGTGCGGGCGATGCTGGCGGGGTCCCAGTTCGCCGCCTCCAGCAGCACGTCGTGGGTTTCGGAGCCGATCTCGGTGCTGGCACCGCCCATGACCCCGGCCAGCGACACCGGGCCCCTGTCGTCGCAGATCACGACGTCGTCGGGGTCGAGCTCGCGCTCCACGTCGTCGAGCGTGGTCAGCTTCTCGCCCGCCTTCGCCCGGCGCACGACGATGTCGCCGGCGAGCTTGGTGGCGTCCCAGGCGTGCAGCGGCTGGCCGAGCTCCAGCATCACGTAGTTGGTGATGTCCACCGACAGCGAGATCGAGCGGATGCCCGCCAGCGCCAGCCTGCGCCGCATCCACCACGGCGTCGGCGCGGTCGGGTCCACCCCGGTGACCCGGCGGAAGACGAACCGGCTGCACGCGCTCGGATCGGCGATCTCCACCGACCGCGACGGCTTCTCGTCGGCCGGGACCGGCAGCGTGCCCGGGTCGCCGAAGGGCACCTCCAGCGCGTTGGACAGCTCGCGCGCCAGGCCGCGCACCGAGAAGCAGTAGCCGCGGTCGGGGGTGATCGCCAGCTCGATCACGGCGTCGTCGAGGCCGACCAGCGCGACGGCGTCGTCACCGGGGTCGGCCGAGCCCGACGGCAGCACCAGGATGCCGTCGTGGTCCTCGCCGATGCCCAGCTCCTTGGCCGAGCAGATCATGCCCCGGCTCATCCGGCCGTAGGTCTTGCGCTCGCCGATCTCGAAGCCGCCGGGGAGCACGGTGCCGGGCAGCGCGACGACGACCAGGTCGCCCTCGCGGAAGTTGGTGGCACCGCAGATGATCTCCTGCGTGCGCTTCTCGCCCGACTCGTCCTCGCCGACCTCGACCTGGCAGTGCCGGATCGGCTTCTTGAAGTCGGTGAGCTCCTCGATCTCGGCGACGCGGCCGACGACCAGCGGCCCGCGCACCGACGACAGGTGCGTGACCTCCTCCACCTCGAGCCCGATCCGCACGAACGCTTCGGCCAGCGCCTCCGCGGTCGTCTCCTCGGGCAGCTCCAGGTGTTCGGCCAACCAGGAAACCGGGATCCGCACTTGGTCAGGCCCTTCTCTCGTTGCAGTGCTGACAGGTCAGGAGTCGATGCCGAACGGCTGGGTGAACTGGACGTCACCCTCGACCATGTCCCGCATGTCCGGGATTCCGTTGCGGAACTGCAGGGTGCGTTCCAGGCCCATGCCGAAGGCGAACCCGGTGTGGGTCTCCGGGTCGACGCCGCAGGCACGCAGCACGTTCGGGTTCACCATCCCGCAGCCGCCCCACTCGACCCAGCCGGGGCCGCCCTTCTTCTGCGGGAACCACACGTCGACCTCGCCGGACGGTTCGGTGAAGGGGAAGAACGACGGCCGCAGGCGGGTCTTGGACTCCGGACCGAACATCACCCGGGCGAAGGCGTCCAGGGTGCCCTTCAGGTGCGCCATGGTCAGGCCCTTGTCCACCGCGAGCCCCTCGACCTGGTGGAACACCGGGGTGTGGGTGGAATCGAGCTCGTCGGTGCGGAAGGTGCGGCCGGGGCAGACCACGTACACCGGCAGCTCGCGGTCGAGCAGCGCCCGCACCTGCGCCGGGGACGTGTGGGTGCGCAGCACCAGCCCGGAGTCCTTCGGGCCCACGTAGAAGGTGTCCTGCATGGTGCGGGCCGGGTGGTCCTTGCCGAAGTTCAACGCGTCGAAGTTGAACCACTCGGTCTCCAGCTCCGGGCCCTCGGCGACCTCCCACCCCATCGCGACGAAGGTGTCGGCGACGTGCTCGATGAGCTGGGTGATCGGGTGCCGGGCGCCGGCGGGCACGCGGTCCCACGGCAGCGTCACGTCGACGGCTTCCTCACGCAGCACCCGCTCGTCGCGCTCGGCCTGCAGCGCGGCGCGGCGCTCGTCGAAGGCGCCCTGGATGGCCTCCCGCGCCTCGTTGACGCGCTTGCCCGCGTCCGAGCGGGCCTTCGGCGGCAGCGCGCCGATCTCGCGGCGGGCGGTCAGCAGCGGCGAGCGCTCGCCGAGGTGCGCGGGCTTGGCCGCGGCCAGTTCGTCGAGGTCACCGGCCTTGTCGAAGGCCTCGCGGGCGTCGCCCACCGCGCGTTCCAGCGTCTCCGCGGAGAGCGCGGCGACCTGCTTCGGGTCGTACGGGTCGTTGGCTCCGGACATCGTTAGTGCGTGACTCCCGTGATCCGACAGGTCGCGTTCCCCGGGCAGCACCCCGGGCTCGCGAACGCGAACCTGCTCGTTGGCATGCGGACTCCTACCGCCGCTGGCCCCGCAAGTCTATGCGACCGTCCCAACGGGATTACGCGGAGATCCGCCCTCCGGCGGTACCGCCGCTGGTCGCGGGCGGTGCGGCGGGACCTCGGCAGGTGTGCCGCCGGGCGGTCCGGCAGGCGGGCGGCGGCGTCGGCCGATCAGCCCGCGCGGTGCTGGGCGCGGGCCGAGGCGTACAGGCAGACGGCGGCGGCGGTCGCCAGGTTCAGGCTCTCGGCGCGGCCGTAGAGGGGCACCCGCAGGGTGCCGTCGAGCTCGGCGGTGACGTGGCCGGGCAGGCCGTGGGCCTCGCTTCCGAACACCCACGCCGTCGGTGCGGCCAGCGCACCGCTGCGGTCCGCGGAGTCCAGGTCGTCGGTGGCGTAGCCGTCGGCGCCCACCAGCCGCAGGCCCGCCTCACGGCACGCGGCGAACACCGCGCTCACGTCGCGCTCGCGGGCCACCGGGAGGTGGAACAGGCTGCCGGTGGAGGCGCGGACCGCCTTGCCGTTGAAGGCGTCCACGGTGTCACCGGCGAACAGCACCGCGCCCGCTCCGGCCGCGTCGGCCACCCGCACGACGGTGCCCGCGTTGCCCGGGTCGGAGATCCCGACCAGCACCGCGACCAGCGCGGGACGCGCCGCGAGCGCGTCGGCGAGCGCGGTGGCGGGCACGTCGCAGACGGCCACGAGCCCCTGCGGGGTCACCGTCTCCGACAGCGAGGCTGCCGCGCGTTCGGTGACCAGGCGCACCGGGATCGAGGCCGCCCGTGCCCGGTCCAGCAGCTCGTCGTGGCGCGGGTCATCGGTGACGAACACCTCGCGGACCGCGGTGGCGCCCTCGGCGTGGGCCGCCAGCGCCTCGCGCACGGCCTGGGCGCCCTCGACGAGGAAGGCGCCCGCCTTCTCCCGGCCCGCGCGGCGGGTGAGCTTGCGAGCGACGACGACCCGGGAGGAACGCTCCGTCAGCGGAGCGTCCGTCCCGGGTCGTGAAGCCGAATGCGCGCCCTGGGCGATCAGGCCGCACCTTCCGGCAGGTTCTGCTTGGCGACGTCGACCAGCGCGGCGAAGGCCTGCGAGTCGTTGACGGCCAGCTCTGCCAGGATCTTGCGGTCGACCTCCACACCGGCGGCCTTGAGACCCTGCACGAAGCGGTTGTAGCTCATGCCGTTCTGCCGGGTCGCGGCGTTGATGCGGGTGATCCACAGCTTCCGGAAGTCGCCCTTGCGAGCCCTCCGGTCGCGGTAGGAGTAGGTCATCGAGTGGAGCATCTGCTCCTTGGCCTTGCGGTACAGGCGCGAGCGCTGACCACGGTAGCCCTTCGCCGACTCGAGAATCGTCCGGCGCTTCTTCTGGGCGTTCACTGCCCGCTTGACGCGTGCCACGGGGTCCGTCCTGTTGATCTCATCGGGGGCGGGGCGACCGCCCGGGCGTGGGACTGGGATTCACACGGCGGGCCCGGGAGCCCGCCGTGAGCGCGGATGGGGATCCGGCTCAGCGACCCAGCAGCTTGTTGATGCGCTTGACGTCGGCCTTGGCAACCGCTTCGGTGCCCTCGAGCCGGCGGGTGACGCGGCTGGACTTCTTCTCCAGGATGTGCCGACGACCGGCCTGCTCCCGGCGCAGCTTGCCGCTGCCCGTGACGCGGAACCGCTTGGCAGTGCCGCTGTGCGTCTTGTTCTTCGGCATCTTCGATCCTCAATTTCTTCGGGGGTTCGCATGGAAGCCGGGCAGGATCTGCTCGACCCTGCCCGGTCACATGCGCGTTCCGTCGAACACGGCGGGCTCGTGCGCCCCGCCGCGGCTTACGACGCGTTCGCCTTGGGCTTGGTCTTGTTGGTCTTGTGCGGCGCCAGGACCATGATCATGTTCCGGCCGTCCTGCTTCGGGTTGGCCTCGATGAAGCCCAGCTCGGAAACGTCGTCGGCCAGCCTTTGCAGCAACCGGAAGCCCAGCTCGGGACGCGACTGCTCACGACCGCGGAACATGATCGTCACCTTGACCTTGTGACCCTGGCCGAGGAAGCGGGACACGTGGCCCTTCTTCGTCTCGTAGTCGTGCGGGTCGATCTTCGGGCGGAGCTTCTGCTCCTTGATGACGGTCTGCTGCTGGTTGCGGCGCGATTCGCGAGCCTTCTGCGCACTCTCGTACTTGAACTTGCCGTAGTCCATGAGCTTGCAGACCGGCGGGCGCGCCTGCGGGGCGACCTCGACAAGGTCCAGATCCGCTTCCTGCGCCAGCCGGAGCGCGTCCTCGATGCGGACGATACCGACCTGTTCGCCGTTGGGTCCGACCAACCGGACCTCGGGCACGCGGATGCGGTCGTTGATGCGCGTCTCGGAGCTGATGGGGCCTCCTCGGTTCGATGGCTTGCACTGCTGCACCGCGGCGCGTGAAGCTCGCCCCTCGAACCGGTATGGCGATACCGTTCGTTCCGCCGAGGCGCGTGCGCCACCGGCGGGACCAAGACCCGGAAGCCTTCAAGAATGCGGCTACTCGGGTGGGAGCGGGGCTCCACTTTGCCGCCCCCGGCTGCGCGGGGGCTGGTCGCTCGTGCCAGGGTAGCAGGCGTGACCGAACGGCAGCCAACCCAGCCCTCCGCCGACGCCGGCGACGAGCAGTTCCACGACGCGGACATGCAGCTCAACGTCCGCGAGCTCGCCGATGTTCCCAGCGTCGAGGTCATCAGCCGCGCCGCCGTCATGCTGATGTCGGCCGCCGCCGAGAAGCTGGGCCTCAGCCACGACGACCCCGACGCCGCGCCGTCGCGGGACCTGGACGAGGCGCGCCGCCTGATCACCGCCCTGGCGGGCCTGGTGACCTCGGCCGTGGAGTACCTGGGGCCGCACGCGGGGCCGATCCGCGACGGGCTGCAGAGCCTGCAGCGCGCCTTCCGCGAGTCCTCCGCGGTGCCCGACGCCCCCGGCCAGGGACCGGGCGAGAAGTACACGGGCCCCGTGTACTGACCCGGCCCGTTGCACTGACCCGGACCGCTGTACTGACCGGCCCGGTTTGCTGACCGGCTTCGAGCACTGAACGGCTCGGAGCACTGGCGGGCTCGGCACCGGAGGCGGACCCGGCCGAACCCCGGCTAACGTCACCCCTGCGCGACCGCGGTGGTCATGCGCGACGGAGGTGCGCTGAAGTGGTTTCCCCGGACCGGATACTCGTTTTCGCCGCCACGGCCCTGCTCATCATCGCCGTGCCGGGGCCGAGCGTGCTGTTCGTGGTCGGACGCGCGCTGGCCCACGGCCGCCGGGTCGCGCTGACCAGCGTGCTCGGCAACGCGATCGGCACCTGCGTGCTCGTGGTGGCGATCGCCCTGGGCGTGGGGTCGGTCGTGGAGCGCTCGCTGGTCGCGTTCACCGCCCTGAAGCTCGCCGGGGCCGCCTACCTGGTCTTCCTCGGCGTCAAGGCGTGGCGGGCCGGCGGGGCGCCCACCGGAGCGATGCCCGAGCTGACCGCCACGCGCGGCGGCCTGCGCACGCTGTGGGAGGGCTTCGCGGTCGGCGTGGCCAACCCGAAGTCGCTCATCTTCCTGTCAGCGGTGCTGCCGCAGTTCGTCGACCACCCCAGCGGTCACGTTCCGGTCCAGATGCTCGCGCTGGGGCTGATCGCGATCACCATCGGGCTCGTGTCGGACAGCGCGTGGGGCCTGTCGGCCGCCACCGCCCGCGCGTGGTTCGCCGGCTCGCGGCGCCGCCTGGGCCTTGCCCAGCGGACCGGCGGCCTGGCCATGATCGGCCTGGGCATCGCGGTCGCGGTCACCGGCCGCCGGGAGTGACGAGCCGGGTCCGGCGAGCGGTCCGGGTCACGCGAGCACCGTCTCGACTGCGGCGGGGGCCAGCACCACGGACACCGCGCGCAGGGTCTCGGCGCGCACCCGGTAGTAGATCCACGTGCCGCGCCGCTCCCCCTCGATCACCCCGGCTTCGCGCAGCACCTTGAGGTGGTGCGAGATCGTGGGGCCGGAGAGGTCGAAGGCACCCGTCAGGTCGCACACGCACGCCTCGCCGCCGCCGTGCGAGGCGATCAGCGACAGCAGCCGCAGCCGCACCGGGTCGCCGATCGCCTTGAACACCCGGGCCAGTTCGGCCCGTATCCGGGCCGCCGCTTGGCCGGCGCGGCACCGAAGAGGTTCGAGTAGAAGGAGATCGAGCCCTCGAGGTCACCGACGCGGAGGGCTGGCTGGACGCGCGACATCACGACTCCTGTCTAGATGCATGTCGAAACAGCGAACCGCCGCTGAAGCTCGTGCTCATCTAGGGCGAGCCGGGCCAGGCCACCGCCGTGGACCACCTCAGGGTGGAGGTCGGCGACGGCGAGGCCGTCGGCGAGGCCACCCGGCGGCTGTCGGAGCTGTGGCTGTTCACGCAGGTCGAGAACGACACCACCTACTGCTACGCCCGCCAGGACAAGGTGTGGGTGTACGGGCCCGGCGGCGAACCGTGGGAGGTCTACGTGGTCAAGGCCGACTCCGAGACCGCGGGGCAGGCACCCGAGCTCCGGACGACCGGGAACCAGACCGCCTGCTGCTGATCTTCCCGGCGACCGACGATCGCACCGGGCCTGCTCCGCACGGCGTCGACAGCCGGCGGAGCAGGCCCTGGTCCTCACAGCGCGAAGTCGGCGGTGGCGGCGCGGTGGTCGGTGCCGCGGGTGCGGACGACCTCCGCGCCCACCTCCCGCACTCCCCGGTACAGCACGTGGTCGAGACGGGCGACCGGGAAGGCCGCGGGCCAGGTGAAGCCCAGGCCGCGCTGCGCGTGCTGGAGGCGCAGCCGCCCGAGCTGCGGGTCGGTGCCCGCGGTGTTGAGGTCGGCCAGGACGATGACGCGCTCGGCGTCGTCGGCCGCGACCGCCTCGGCCAGCTTCGCCAGGCCGAGGTCGCGCCGGCCGACCGAGTCCGGCCGCAGCGACGGCAGGTGCGCCACGTAGACGGCGACCGGACCGCTCGGCGTGGTGATGCTCGCCCGCATGGCGCGAGTCCAGCCCAGGCCGAGGTCGACGGGCTCGGCGCCGCGGATGGGGTAGCTGCTCCACAGGCCGACCGTGCCCATGGTGCGGTGGTGCGGGTGTCCGTCGGCAAGCACGTCGTCGAGTTCCCGCCGGCTGTCGCCCGCCATCTCCTGCACGCCGATCACGTCGGCCCCGGTGCTCGCCAGGTCGCGGGCCGTCGCGGCCGGGTCGGCGTTCTGCGCGTACAGGTTCTGCGTCACCACGCGCACGTCGCCTGCTTCCGCCGAGGCCGACGGCAGGAACGACGGACCGAACATCGCCGCCCACACCAGCGCGGGCACCAGGACCGCGACGACGGCGCGGGAGCGGGCGAGCAGCGCGCCCACCGCGACCAGCGGGACGCCGAGCCCGAGCCAGGGCACGACGCTGTCGAGCATCGTGCCCGCTGCCCCCGGGACGACCGCGTGCCCCGCCAGCAGCAGCGCGAGCCCCGCCGCGGCGGCGGCCACCGCCACGTCCCGGGCTCTCACAGCGGGCCCGGGCAGAGCCGGCGCGGGGCGGTGTCGCCCTTGACGACCGCGTCCACGCATCCGGCGGGCAGCCCGTCATGGGCCTGCTGCGAGAAGTTGGCCGTCACGGTCAGGGCACCGTCGCCGAAGGTGGTCCGCTGCACCAGGTGATCGGGGGTGAGCCGGCGGAACCCGGTCATCGGCTCGGTCGCGGCGGCCTGGTGCAGCGGAGCGAAGTAGCGCTGCAACGCGGCGATCTCGGCGCCGTGGGCGTCCAGCTCGGCCTCGTTGAGCACCAGGTTCAGCGGCGTGTTGTGCAGCATCGCCATCAGCACGCGGTCGGTTGCCTGCCGCGGCAGCTTCGACCACGGCAGCTCCCAGCGGTCGGTGCCGATGACCGAGTCGTGCAGCACGGTCTGGTAGAGCGGCACCCGGTACTGCGGCGCGAACATGGCCTTGGCCGCGTCGGCGGGCAGTTCCACCGGTTTGA
This sequence comes from Saccharopolyspora erythraea, assembly GCF_018141105.1. Lineage (NCBI taxonomy): Bacteria > Bacillati > Actinomycetota > Actinomycetes > Pseudonocardiales > Pseudonocardiaceae > Saccharopolyspora > Saccharopolyspora erythraea. Next base: position 6,593,828 of record NZ_CP054839.1, read on the forward strand.
AGAACGCCTGCGGTGCGCCTTCGGGTGCGTAGCCGCCCCAGAACTCCTTGTCCTTCTCCAGTTCCCACAGGTGGTCGCTGACCGGGGTCGACGACCCGTGGTTGTAGGACACCACCGGCGCCGACCACGCGCCCGCGCTCTCCGAACCCAGGACGAGATCCCCGGCCAGCCGTCCCATCCGGTCGAGCCGGTTGCGCCGGTCGCGCTCCTTGTTCATCGGGTGCGCGGGACTGTGGTCGGTGTGCAGCTCACCCGCCCCGTCGACGTCGAGGAAGTAGCTGTTGGCGCCGTTGGCGGTCATCTCCCGGGTCCGGTCGGCCATCAGCCGCGGGTTGCGGGCGAACGCCTCCGAGCTGAGGTAGCAGCCGCGGTCGCGGAAGCCGGGCAGGACCTCGCCGTCGGCCTTGCGCACGCAGGCGTCCTGCCACACCGGGGCGGGCCAGCGCGAGGACGGGTTGTCGGCCTGCGCAGGGTCCTGGGCGTTGGCCCACGAGTCGTAGGGACCGACGAGGTATCCGGCGTCCTTGGCGGCCTTGGTCGCCTCGGGGCTCATCGGCCGGTCGTCGGCGTCGTAGCCCAGCCACATCCGGTCGACGCCCAGTTCGCGCAGGCGCCGGACGCCCTCCGGTGTGCGCGCCTGACCCCACGTGTAGGCGTGGAAGGCCCCGACCAGCTTGCCGACCTGGGGGTTCTCGGCGATCTTGCGCCGCAGGGTCTCGCGTCCGCCGTGCTCGTCGAGCCACCGCCGGTAGTCGCGGGCGGGTGCGACGGGCGAGCCGTCGGTGAGCGCGAAGGTGACCGTGTGGTCGAGGGTGCCCTCGCGCGCCGAGAAGCCGTGGACGGCCTCGGCGTGCAGGCGTCCCCGCTGCGAGACGAACCGCAGCGAGGTTCCGATGTCGTTCTCGGCGATGTAGCTGACGCCTCGGCCCGCACCGGAGTGGCCCCAGAACGGCATGGTGAGCCCGCCCGCCATCTCCGCCTCGGACCCGGCGAGCCTGGCTTCCCCGGAGTTCCACCACGGGTCGGCAACGGGCACCGACAGCCCCTCGCCGCGGGGGAACTGCATCTCGGAGACGCCCGGATCGGTGCCGGTGACCGGCCAGGTCATCTCGCTGTCGCGGCCGGCGTGCACCGCGATCGACAGGCGTCCGGCCTGTTCGGAGGCGGTGACGGTCATCCCCGGGTAGCGCCAGCTCGCCCTGCCGTCCTCCACCCGCACCGGTCCGGCGGGGCCGAGCGGTTCGGCGGCCGGGGCCGAGAGCTGCCACCCGCGGCCGTCGGCCGTCCTGGCCTCGACCTCCAGCGTCGCCGGGTCCACCACGGCCCGGCCACCCGCGAGCGGCACCACGACCCGGTCGCCGTCGAGCTCGATCTCGGGCGCGGCTGCCTGCGACGTCGCGCCGAGTCCGCCCGTCATCACGCACAGCGCGCCGACCAGGCACGCCGCGGTTCGTTGTCTGCGCATGGACATCACGTTGCTGGGCGCTGATGAGAGTCCGATGAGAACGGGCGCGCCGAACCGCCGGTAGCATCCGCGGACTGTGCGGGTGCTGGTGGTCGAGGACGAGCCGGGCGTGCGCGACGCCGTGGTCCGCGGGCTCGAGAGCGAGGGCTACGAGATCCGGGCGGCCGGGGACGGTGCGAGGGCGCTGACCGAGATCACCGCGTGGCGGCCCGGGGCGATCGTGCTCGACCTGCTGATGCCGTTCATGGACGGGCTGACGATGTGCCGCCGCTTGCGCGCCTACGGCGACCGCACGCCGATCCTGGTGCTCACCGCGCGCGACGCGGTGGCCGACCGGATCGACGGGCTCGACGCGGGCGCGGACGACTACCTGGTCAAGCCCTTCGACCTGGACGAGCTGCTCGCGCGGGTGCGGGCGCTGCTGCGGCGCAGCTACCCCGGCGACGACACCGTGCTGCGCTGCGCGGACCTGACCGTGGACACCGGGGCGCACCGGGTGCGGCGCGGTCAGCGGACGGTGGAGCTCAGCCGGACCGAGTACGCGCTGCTGGAGGTGCTGCTGCGCAACGCCGGTCAGGCGATGCCGCGCGGGTTGCTCGTCGAGCGGGTGTGGGGCCAGGACTTCGGGCCGTCGTCGAACTCGCTGGAGGTCTACGTCCGCTACCTGCGGCGCAAGCTGGAGGCCGCCGGGGAACCGAGGCTCGTGCACACCGTGCGCGGCGTCGGGTACCGGCTGGACGAGTCACTTTGACGGGTGCGCGGGGGCCGGAGGTCAGCTGTCGGACACGGCGGTCCGGCGCCGCCTGCCGCGGTCGGCGAGCACGTCGAGGATCCGTCGCCACGCCGGTGACGCCTCGGCGACCCGGGAGAAGGCCAGTTCCATGTTCCCCGGTCGGCTGCTGTCGCGTTCGTGCTCGAGCTCCCATCTGTCCAGCTCTTCGATGAGCTGGTCCACGCGGGGATCGTCCGGGTCCCAGTCGACCGACTGATCGCAGAGGAGGTACAGGCGGACCGTCTCGGGGTCGTCGAAGCTGGCGGTCTTGTCCCGTATTCCCTGCTCCATGGCGTCCGGGTCCAGTGCCTGCATCAGGATCCAGGTGTCGCGCTCGAGCAGTACGGTCCGTTCGCTGACCCCGAGGCTGCGCATCCGGTCGAGGTTGGCGACGACTTCGGGGGGCAGGACAAGCCTTTCGCCGCTGTCCAGTTCGGCGATGCGGTGGCGGTGCTGGGTGAGCTGGTCGATCTTGCGCTGCAGTTCGGCGTCGATGTCGGTGATGGCCGCGGCGAACTCGGCCTGCTGTGCGTGCAGCAGCGCGTCGATGCGGGCCAGCGGCACCCCGGCGTCGGCGAGGGTCCTGATCCGGATGAGATCCACCGCGGCTTGCGCGCTGTAGCGGCGGTAACCGGAGGCATCGCGCTCCGGCTCGGGCAACAGCCCGACCTGGTGGTAGTGGCGAACGGTGCGCACGGTCACGCCGGCGGTCGCCGCGAGCTGGCTGATCGTGAGCACCGTTCTCCTCCGGTTTTCGCCGAAACCCAAGCACACGCCGTTGCACTGTCCATGCTTCTTATACACCCGATGACCTCACTCGTTGCGCCGTAGAGTCGTTCGGTATGGGCGCGGAGGAACGCGATGAGGAGACGGTGACGCTGTGGCGGCCGACCCGGCAGAACGAACTCGATCTGGTCGCCTCGTCTGGGTGGCACGCCTGGCCACCGTGGCGGCCGGAGCAGCCGGTCTTCTATTCAGTACTCGACCGCTGGTACGCCACGAAGATCACCCGCGAGTCGAACGTCCCGCGCGAGGGGGTTGGCTACGTCACCCGTTTCGATGTCCGCAAGTCCTTCCTCGACCGATGCACGGTGCAACACGTGGGCGGGTGTGACGTCCGGGGATACGGGATTCCGGCGGAGGATTCGGAGGATCTCAACTCGAACATAGTCGGCGCGATCACCGAGGAGGCCGATTACCGAGGATCTGTCGCCGACGAGGAGTTCGCTGCGGCCGCCGGGGCACTCGGCTCTCCGCTCCCTGCGGCCTGGTGTGACTACCTGCGCGGACGATCATGGTTCCGCCGTGGCTGGCTCTCGTCTGATTGTTACGTATGGCTGTACACGCCCCGCGAAACGGTGGAGATGGATGCCGTCCTCCGGGACACCGGGGCGGATGAGGCGTTCCCCCGGGCCGTCGTCCTTGGTGGCGACGGTTCCCGTGAGCTCCTCACGGTCGACCTACGGCACGACCCGGCTCCGGTGATGCTTGTCGACCTCACCACGAGCGGCTGGCAGGACGCACGGCCCCAAGCCGACGACATCGCTCGGTTCATCGAGCGGATCGAGTCCGGCACCTTCGCCTACGCCTGAAGGTTGTCCCGCAATCACGAGTCCGGGGCGATAGTGGATCACGTGCTGGCGCAGGTGATCGGGGTTGACCAGCCGGGGTGGATACCGACGTTCACGGGGCTGTCGGTGCGGCAGTTCGGCAGGCTGGTGGGCATCGTGCGACGTCCCGGCGCCGAGCAGACCGGCGCGTGGACCTCATGCGCAACCTCACCATGACCCACTGAACACCCGCCCCGACGAAGCCCGCGCATTCCCATGCCCTGCACCAGCACTTGATCACCACGGGACACCTTCTAGGCGCGAGCCACCCGGTCGACGACGTCGCGACCGGCGCTGAAGGCTCGTTCCCCACGGGTTCGGCCGACGGTTCTACCGGGCCGTTTCCGTCCAGGTGACCGGCAGTTCGTGGACGCCGTAGATGTTCATGTCGGTCCTGAGCTTCACCTCGCCTGCCGGGATGGCGAGCTCGAGGACCGGGAAGCGACGCAGCAGTCCGCCGAAACCGGCGCGCATCTCGATGCGGGCCAGTTGCTGGCCGAGACATTGGTGGATGCCGTGTCCGAAGGACAGGTGACCGCGGGCCTTGCGGTGGATGTCCAGGCTGTCGGGGTTCTCGAAGCGCTGGGGGTCGCGGTTGGCCGCCAGCAGCGAGACGACGACGGTCGATCCCCTGCCGATCGTTTCACCGCCGAGCTCGATGTCATCCGTGGCATAGCGGTAGAAGACGTCGGCGACGGACAGGTAGCGCAGGAGTTCCTCGACGGCATCGGGCAGCAGGTCCGGGTCGGCGCGCAGTTCGGCCAGCTGCTCGGGGTGCTCCAGGAGCGCGAAGGTGCCCAGTGCCAGCATGTTGGCGGTGGTCTCGTGGCCGGCGAGCAGCAGCAGGAAGGCGGCGCCGGTCAGCTCCTCGATGGTGAGGTCGTCGTGGCGGGCCAGGTCGGACAGCACGTCGTCGCCGGGTTCGGCGCGCTTGCGCGTGACCAGTTCGGCCAGGTACGTGGTCATCGCTCCCCACGCGGCCATCTTCTCGTCGAGGGACTGGTCCCTGACCATGAACTTGGCGGAGTTGGCCTGGAAGTCGTCCCGGTCCGCGTAGGGGACACCGAGCAGCTCGCAGATCACCAGCGAGGGCACCGGCAGCGCGAACTCCTTGACCAGGTCGACCGGCGGGGTCAGGCGCGCCAGCTCGTCCAGTTGCAGCTCGGTGATGTCGACGATCTGCTCTTCGAGCATCTTCATGCGTTTGACGGTGAAGGCGCCGGTGAGCTTGCGCCGCAGCCGGGTGTGCTCCGGCGGGTCCATGGCGATGAACAGGCCCGGCACCTGCGGGGACGGTTCGGTGGGGGCGGGCATGCCGGGGGTCTCGTACGGCACGTGCTGGATGCCGATGTCCTGGCGGGAGCTGAACCGGGTGTCGGCCATGAGCCGGCGGACCGCGTCATAGCCTGTGACGAGCCAGCCCTCGTGACCGTCGGGGAAGATCATGGGACTGACGGGGTGAGCATCGCGCAGCCGGGTGATCTGGCTGGGCGGGTCGAAGGGGCCCGCGTCGCGCTCCATGGGGAGGCCGTGCGGGATGGGGACCGTTCGGGTCATCGGAATTCCTTTCGTGGCGGTGGTTGCGGCGACGATCGCCGGTGGAGCAGGTATGCGACACGCGGCACTGAAACCGAATTGCCGCAGACGTGCTCGGTTAGGCGCGCGCCCGGCCGACGACGTCGCGGATCGCCTGGACCACGGCGTCGGAACGCTCGAAGCAGAGCTGGCTGTGACCGGTGTCGGAGAGGATCCGCTGCTCCCCGTGCGAGACCGCGCTCACCAGGGCCGCGTCCAGTCTTTTCTTGCCGTCGTGCATCGCCTGCAACGTCTGCTCCGGCATCAGCGCCTGCTGGCCGGGGTCGATGCCCAACGGGGTCAGCGCGATCACCGGGACGTCGGGAACGTCCGGTCCGGCCCGAAGTTCGGTGGCGAGTTCGGCCAGCGTGCCGCGCTCGGCGACGCCGACGTGGATCCACCTGTCGCTCACGTGGTAGTCGATCAGCGGTTCCCGCACGTGGTCCGGGAAGTCCCCGAGCAACTCGGCGCACATCTCGCGCATGGCAGGGAGCCCCTGCCGGAGCTGCTCCGGAGACGGCGCCATCCGCTCGCTCGCGGCCAGGCTCGCCTCGGGAGGCAGGAAGTCGTCCCAGTCGCGGTGGAAGGCGTCCAGCCAGACCAGCCCGGCCACCTCCCGCGGGTACAGCTGCGCGAACCGATGCGCGTAGGCGCCGCCGAGGGAGTGCGCCACCAGAACGTACGGGGCGGCGATGTCCTGGGCGTGCAGCAGCTCGTGCAGTTCCGCGGCGACCGCGGCGGCGGGGCGCGGCAGCGGGAGGGGGTCGCTGTAGCCGGTGCCGCCGCGGTCGTACACGACGGCGGTGGTGAACCGTGAAACCCCTTGCTGGACACCGAAATAGTCCAGACCGACCGCGCTCGCGCCCGGCAGGAACACCACGGCCGGTCCGCCGCTGCCCGACCGATGCACGAAAAGGCGGCGGCCGTCGACTTCCTGGAACCCGCCGACCGCAGGAGCGGGCGGAGCCGCGGAAGTGATGTTCTTCGTCATGCGCCAAGGCTCCAACCCTGACGCAGCGTCAGGGTCAAGCTTTTCCGCGCGGAGTGCTCGCGCTGGGGCCACTTCGGCTCAGAGCGGCGAGGAATACGTGGCCGCGTCCGCACAACGCACCCGGTCGGCGCGGCCCGGCGGGGACGGACGGGGGGAAGCGTCCCCGCCGGGCAGGCGGGCCGGGGCCGTCAGGCGGGCCCGGCCGGTCAGGGGGACCGGCTCGCCAGGCGGGCCCGCGGCATAAGGCCGTCCGGCCAGTCAGAGGGACCGGCTCGCGAGGTGGGCCCGCCGCGGCAAGCCGACCGGCCGGTCAGGCGGGCGCCGTGACCGACACCGCCGCGTCGAAGAACCACGCGACGGTGAGCGCGCCGGGGTCGACGACGCCCCGCGCGTGCTCGCCGACGTAGCTGGCGCGACCGCGCCGGGCCAGCAGCTGCTCGGTGGACTCGGCTCCCTCGTGCGCGGCGGTGGCGGCCGAGCGCAGCGCGCCGGGCAGGTCGGTGCCTTCCCCGACCGCGGCGCTCAGCGCCTCGGCGGCGGGCACCATCGCGTCGACCATCGTCTTGTGCCCGACCTCGGCCTTGCCGAGCCGCTGCACGACGGCGGCTGCGTTGGCCGCGCCGGTGGCGACGGCCTCCGCGGTGGTCGCGGCCGCGAACGCCTTGGCGAACTCCCGGAACCACATGCCGAACAGCGGTCCGCTGGTGCCGCCGGTGTTGAGGAATCCGTTGGCCACCGCGGTGAACACCGCCTCCGGGCTGTCGGTGGGCCCGGCCTCCAGGTTCGCCGATGCCCGCCGCAGCGCGGAGCGGAGGTTGGTGCCGTAGTCGCCGTCGCCCGCGCGGCGGTCGAGGTCGGTCAGGTCGGCGAAGCGGTCGTCGATGTCGGCGGTGAACCGGTCGATCCAGGACCGGGCGTCCTCTGCGGTGAGGGATTGCATGTCGGGTCTCCGTTCGTCGTTCACCAGGTCAGGGCGGGGGTCCGGACCGGCGCGTCCCACAGGTCCACGAAGTCGTCCTCGGCGCGCAGCAGGGTCACCGAGAAGCCGCGCATGTCCAGGGCCGTCACGTAGGGGCCGACCAGCGACCGGGCCACGCCGACGCCGAGGCCGCCGAGGAAGGCGGTCAGCTCGCGGTGCGCCACCGACAGTTCGAGGGCGTGGGTGGAGCCGAGGCCGTTGACGATGGCGATCACCCGGTCGCCGTCGCCGAGGCCGAGCTCGGCGGTGATCGGCCGGGTGAGCTCGGCGACCAGGTCGCGGGCGGGGCCGAACGGGCGGCGGCCGACACCGTGCTCGCCGTGGATGCCGACGCCGAACTCCACCTCGTCGGCGGGAAGTTCGAAGGAGGGCTGCGACTGGCCGGGGTGGGTGCACGCCTGCAACGCCAGCGCCATCGTGCGGGCGGAGTCGACGACCCGCTTGCCGAGCAGGGCCAGGTCCGACAGCGACGCACCGCGTTCGGCCGCCGCACCGCAGATCTTCTCCACCGCGACCACCGCGGCCGTGCCGCGCCGCCCGGGTCCGCCCTCGTCGGCGCTGGAGGTGGCCAGGTCGTCGTCGACCAGGACGGTCTCGACCTCGATGCCGTCCTCGCGGGCCAGTTCGGCGGCGATGGAGAAGTTCAGCACGTCGCCGGTGTAGTTCTTGACGACCAGCAGCACGCCCCGGCCGCGGTCGGCGGCGCCGATCGCCGCACGGATCTGGAAGGCGGTCGGGCTGGCGAACACCGCGCCCGGCACCGCCGCGTCGAGCATGCCCCTGCCGACGAAACCGGTGTGCAGCGGCTCGTGGCCGGATCCGCCGCCGGAGACCAGGGCGACCTTCGGGCTCGCGGCGTCGTCGTCGGCGCGGACGACGTAGGCGGGGTCCGGGTTGGCGCGCAGCAGGTCCGGGTGCGCCTGTTGCAGGCCCTGCAACGCCTCGGCCACGAAGTCATCCGGGTCGTTGATCAACTGCCGCACTGACATCCAGCGCCCTCCTCCGGGAGCGTCGCGCCGGTCCGGCCCCGAACCGGCGTCGTTGCCGTATCGTCGAATTCGATTCGACGATGTCGAAAGCGTTTCGCACCATACGGCGCCGTTTCACTGCTGTAAAGTGCGGTGTCCATTCCCCCGCCGGGCCGGACACGGGGGACGGCCGGAGAGGACGCGATGATCCAGTCCGTCGATCGGGCGATCCGCGTTCTCGGCGTCCTGCAGGGAGCGCGGCTGCTGAGCCTGTCGGAGGTCGCCGCCCGGCTGGAGCTGCCGCCGTCGACCGTGCACGGCATCATCAAGACGCTGCTCGCGCACGGGATGGTCGTGCAGGACCGGGCGACCGCCCGCTACCGGCTGGGGCCGGCGGTGCTCAAGCTCGGCAACGTCTACCTCGACACGCTGGAGCTGCGTTCGCACACGCTGTCCTGGTCGGCGGAGCTGGCGCGCCGCACCGGCTTCGCGGTGCGCACCGGGGTCGCGCTGCCGGACGAGGTGATGATCATCCACCACGAGCCGCGGCCGGACGGGTCCCGCCAGATGCCCGAGGTCGGCATCGTGATCCCGATCCACGCCAGCGCGCTCGGCAAGGTCATCCTCGCCTACTCCCCCGCGCTGGCCGACGGGCTGGGCAGCGGCGAGCTGCGCAGCATGACCGGCGACACCGTCACCGACGCGAACGCGCTGCGCGAGCAGCTCACCGCGGTGCGCTCCAACGCGCTGGCGACCGAGCAGGAGGAGGCGGTGCTGGGCGAATGCGGGCTCGCCGCGCCGATCTTCGACTCGACGGGCGCGGTCGCGGGCGCGATCGGCGTGGTCGTGCCGATGCTGGAATGGCCCGCGGAAGGCGCGGTCGCGACGGCGGTGCGCGAGGCTGCCCGCAACATCTCCCGGGAACTCGGCGCACCACGCTGGCCCGCCGCCTGATGACCTGGATCGCCGACACCCCGGCCGTACCTGGGGCCCTCCTCGCGGCGCGGTGCCGACGCCACTTCTGACACCTGCCCAGACGGACCGGTGTCCCCGCGGCTGGCACCAACGGAAGACGCTCCTCCCCGCCGCGCGGCGCCGGGAGGGACCGGCCTCCCTATGGTTGCTCCATGCCGTCCCGAGCGATCCCGTGGTCCGTCCGGCCGAGCGCGTGCGCCGTGGAGGGCGCGCGGTGAGGGGGTCGCTGCGGGCGCGCATCGCCGTCGCCGCCGCCCTGGCGGTCGCGGTCGCGGTGTCGGCGATGGCCGTCGCCGGTTACGCGATCGTCGCCCACGAGCTCGACCGCTCGCTCAACCTCGGCCTCCAGCGCGAGGTGACGCGGCTGGTGCGCCAGGAGCAGGCGCGGCCGGACTCGTGGAGCCCATCGGGGCCGTGTGTCTTCCTCGCCGCCCCGGCGTGCGTGCAGCGGGTCGGCACCGACGGGCGGGGCGAGGGCGACTACGCGCTGCCGGTCGACGACGGCGCGCGGGCGGTGGCGGCCGGGGCCCGGTCCGCCTACTACCGCGACGTGACGCTGGAGGGGTATCCGGTCCGCGTGCTGACCGCGCCGCTCGCGCCCGGCACCGCGGTGCAGGTGGCCGTGCGCTCCGACCGCAACGCCGAGAGCCTGAACCGGATCGGCGTGGCCTTCCTGCTCGCCGGGCTCGCCGGGGCCGGACTCGCGGCCGGCGCCGGTTTCGTCGTCGCGCGCACCGGGTTGGCGCCGGTCGCGGCGCTGACCGCGACCGCGGAGCGGGTCGCCCGCACCCGCGACCCGGACGAGCGCATCGAGGTCACCGGCACCGACGAGCTGGCCCGGCTGGCGACCAGCTTCAACACGATGCTCGTCGAGCTGCGGCACGCGCTGGACACCGCGCAGCGGTCGCTGTCCGCGCAACGCCGCCTGGTCGCCGACGCCTCGCACGAGCTGCGCACCCCGCTGACCGGGCTGCGCACCAACATCGACCTGCTCGCCCGCGCCGAACGCCTCACCCCGCGGCAGCGCTTCGACACCGTGGAGGCGTTGCGGGTGCAGGGAACCGAGCTCACCGGGCTGGTCAACGACCTGATCGACCTGGCGCGCGGCGACGATCCCGAGGCACCGGCGGAGGCGGCCGAGGACGTCGCGCTCGACCGGCTCGTCGCCGACTGCGTGCGGCGCGCGCAGCGGCACTGGCCGCGGATCACCTTCGAGTCCCGGCTCGACGCGGCGATCATCGAGGGTGCTCCCGCCAGGCTGGCCCGCGCGGTCACCAACCTGCTCGACAACGCCTCCAAGTTCAGCCCGCCGGGAGGTGTCGTGGAGGTCGTGCTGCGAGATCGGGAGCTGACGATCCGCGACCACGGCCCGGGAATCCCGGCCGAGGACGCCGAGCACGTCTTCGACCGCTTCTACCGCGCCGCCTCGGCGCGCGGGCTCCCTGGCTCCGGCCTGGGGCTGGCGATCGTCCGGCAGGTGGCCGATGCGCACGGGGCGACGGTCACCGCCGAGGCGCCCGAGGGCGGCGGAACCGCCATGCGAGTGCGATTTCCCGCCGAACCAGGGACGTGATGGCCACCTCGCACCACTCGGGGGTCGGCCGCGTGCACAATACGTTCTGTCGATCAAGCGCGAAAGGACGTCATGGGACGCAACGTGCGGTTATCGCTGAGCATCCTGCTGGCGGCGGGACTCACTTCCGGATGTGCCTCGTTGCTCCCGGACGCACCGGACGCCGAGGCCGAGTACGCCAACCTCGCCGAGGTCGCCCGGGCCGGCGACGCCACCCGGAGCCTGGTGCCGGCGTGGATCCCGCCGCAGGCCGAGAACATCGTGGTGAAGCACGACGCGCACGAGCGCATCATGCGGTTCCGGCTGGCGGGCGGGATGCTTCCGGCCGACGTGTGCAAGCCGGTCGCGGCACCGCAACCGCCCGCGCTGGACGCGACGTGGTGGTTCGACGACCTGCCGCAGGGCAAGGCGCTGCTCTGCGGCGCGGACTCGGTCGCCGTAGCCGAGCAGGGCAACGTCTTCGTCTGGACCGTGACGGCCCCCTAGCTCGGCGCACCGCGTCGGGCCACCGCTCGACGAAGCCGGGCCGAGGGGCGGATTGCGCTCCCTCGGGCCGGTTCGCGGGTGGAGTCGATCAGGGTGTGGCGGTCACCGCACGGGAGCGATCGGTGGCGAGGTGCAGCGCGAGTCCGCCCAGAACGGTGCCCATGACGTAGCGCTGGATGCGCGGCCACGACGGACGGGCGCCGAGGAAACTCGCGATTGATCCTGCCAAGAGAACGATCAGTCGGTTGACTGCGAACGCGATCGCGATCTGTACCGACCCGAGTACGAGACTCCGGGCGGCCACGGACCCGCGCCCAGGCTCCACGAACTGCGGGAGAAGCGAGTCGCCTTTGCGGAGGTAACCAACACCAGCAGCGCCTGCTCACCCGCGTTCAGGCGCCGTCACCGAGTGTCGCGTTCACGACGCTCACGCGCAACGCTTCGGCTGGCAGGTTCACCGCCCGGCTGGACACCGACAGCCGCTTCGTGGCGATCAGGAAGAACGGGGCGATGACGGCCACGGACAGCAGCATCGGCATGGTGACGCCCAGCAGGATCGGTGGGAGATCGAGGCTTTCCGATGCGCAGCGCGAACTCCGCGAGGTGGCCGCGCCCGCCCCGAAAGCAGCGGGCGCGGCGACGGGTCAGTCCCCGACGACGGCGAGGGCGTCGATCTCCACCAGCAGCCCCTCGGGCAGGCCGACGTAGACCGTGGTGCGGGCCGGGAAGGGCTCGCCGACCACGCGCGCGTAGGTCTCGTTCATCTCCGCGAACTGCGAGACGTCGGTCAGGTAGACGCGCAGCATGAGCACGTCCTCCAGCGAGGCGCCGCCGGCCTCCAGGACCGCGATGACGTTGCGCAGGCACTGCTCGGTCTGCTCCGGCACACCGCCATCGACCAGTTTCCCGGTCTCCGGGCTCACCGCGGTCTGCCCCGAGACCTGCAGGATGCCGCCCTTGCGCACGCCCTGCGAGAGCGGGATGTGCGCGGGCGGGGTGGGAGCGTTGTTCGTGGTGACCACGGTCCTGGCCATCAGACTTCCTTCCGTTGCGTGGTGATCTCGCGCGGGCACCCCAGCTCGGCGGAAACCCGGCCGGCGGTGCTCAGCAGGTCGTCGACGAGCCCGAGCAGCCCGTCGAAGTCCAGCAGTACGTCCGGCACCGACAGGGACACGGCCGCGACGACCTCGTCGCCGTCGTCCCGGACCGGGGCCCCGATGCAGTGGATGAAGTCCTCGTGCTCGTTGCGGTCCACCGCGTAGCCCTGCTCGCGAACGCGGTCGAGCTCGGCCAGGTACCGCTCGGCCGAGGTGATCGTGTTCGCCGTCATCGGCGGGTAGGCCAGCCTGCCCGCGATGGCCTCGCGCTGCGCCTGCGGCCGCCCGGCCACCAGCACCTTGCCGACCGCCGTGCAGTGCAGCGGCGCCCGCTTGCCGATGCGCGAGTACATCCGGACCGCGTGGTGGCTGTCCACCTTGTCGATGTAGACGACCTCGTCGCCTTCCAGGGTGGCCAGGTGCACGGTGTGGCCGGTGAGCTCGCTCAGCTCGACCAGGTGCGCACGTGCGACCACCCGCACGTCGAGGTCCTCCAGCGCGCGGTGGGCCAGGTCGAACAGCGTGCTGCCCAGCCGGTAGTGGTGCACTCCGTCGCGGCGGACGAAGCCCGCCGACTCCAGCGTCCGGAGCAACCGCAGCACCGTCGACTTGTGCACGCCGAGCCGCTCGGCGAGCTGGTCCAGCGTCTGCGGACCGGCCGCCAGCGCTGTCAGGACGCTGAGACCGCGTTCGAGGCTCTGGCTCATCCATCTCTCCATCGTTGACGTGCTGCGCCGCGAATGTTACACACCCCGGAAGCATTCTATGCAACCCGCGTTGCATCACACGCAATAGGAGGCGTCAGTGTCGGTATCGGGCATCGACGGAGCCGCGGTGCGCGCACTGCGCGACGAACGCATCGACTGGCGTTTCAAGGGGATGCCGTCCGAGGCGTTCGGCAGCACCGTCGGCGAGTTCCTCGCGCGACGGCCGCGGATCTCCAGTTCCGGCTTCGTCGGCCCGCTGCTCGTTCTCGACGACGACGCCATGGAGCACAACCTGCGCACCATGGCGCGGTGGTGCGCCGAGCACGGCCTGCGGCTGGCTCCGCACGGCAAGACGACGATGGCACCGCGGCTGTTCGAGCGCCAGCTCGAGCACGGCGCGTGGGGCATCACCGCGGCCAACGTCAGCCAGCTGCGCGTCTACCGCGCGTTCGGCGTGCGGCGCGTCCTGCTGGCCAACGAGCTGGTCGACCCGCACGGGCTGGCCTGGCTGGCCGGCGAGCTGGCCGACGACCCGGACTTCTCCGTCGCGTGCTGGGTCGACTCGGTGCGGGGCGTGGAGCTGATGACCGAGGCGCTGGGCGCACCGCGGCGGCCGCTGGACGTGCTGGTCGAGCTGGGCGACCCGGGCGGGCGCACCGGCGTGCGGACCCTCGCCGAGGCGGTGGAGGTCGCCGACGCGGTGGCGGCCAGCCCCGCGCTGCGGCTGGTGGGCGTCGCCGGGTACGAGGCGACGGCGGCGCACGACCTCACCGACCACGATCTGTCCATCGTGGACACACACATGACGCGGCTGCGCGAGGTCGTGTCCGAGCTCGCCGGGCGGGGCCGGTTCGAGCACCTGGAGGAGGTCGTCGTCACCGCGGGCGGCAGTGCCTACTTCGACCAGGTCGCCGAGGCGCTGGCGGCGCCGTGGCCGGTGCCGGCGGTTCCGGTGCTGCGCAGCGGAGGGTACGTGACCCACGACGACGGCCTGTACCGCAAGATGTCGCCGTTCGGGCGGCAGCACCGGCTGGCGGGCGACGAGCCGCCCTTCCGCCCGGCGATGCGGATCTGGAGCCAGGTCGTCTCCCGGCCCGAGGCGGGGCTGGCGCTGCTGACGATGGGGCGCCGGGACGTGTCCTTCGACCAGCACCTGCCGGAACCGCAGGTGGTCCGGGGCGAGGACGGGTCGGTGCGCGACCTCGCTCCGGGCTCGTGCCGGGTGACGTCGCTGGCCGACCAGCACGCCTTCCTCGCCCTGGAGCCGGGAACCGAGGTGCGGGTCGGTGACTGGCTGGGGTTCGGGCTCTCCCACCCGTGCACGGTCTTCGACAAGTGGCCGCTGATCCCGGTCGTCGACGGCGACGAGGTCGTCGACCTGGTCCGCACCTTCTTCTAGGCCGGCTCCTGCCGGAGAACTTGTCGACGGCCTCGCGCGCTGACGGCGCGAGGAGGACTCAAAGGAGAGGCCACTATGGACATCGTCGTGCGTGGCGCGCACGTCGTCGACGGTGACGGCGGACCGCGGCGGCGGGCCGACGTCGGGGTGCGGGACGGGCGGATCGCCGCGATCGCCGATCCCGGCGGCCTGAGCGGCGGCCGCACGATCGAGGCCGACGGGCTGGTGCTGGCGCCCGGTTTCATCGACATGCACTCCCATTCCGACCTGCAGATCCTGGCCGAGCCCGAGCACCTGGCCAAGGTCTCGCAGGGCGTGACGCTGGAGGTGCTGGGCCAGGACGGGCTTTCCTACGCCCCGGTCGACGACGACGCGCTGGCCAACCTGCGCACCCAGATCGCGGGCTGGAACGACGACCCCGCCGGGTTCGACTGGAACTGGCGCAGCGTCGCCGAATACCTCGACCGGCTCGACCATGGAATCGCGGTCAACGCGGCCTACCTCGTCCCGCAGGGCACGCTGCGGATGCTGTGCGTCGGCTACGACGACCGCCCCGCCACCGACGCCGAGATGGACCGGATGCGCGAGCTGCTGGCGCGGTCGCTGGACGAGGGCGCGTTCGGCATGTCGTCGGGGCTGACCTACACGCCCGGGATGTACGCCGACACCGCGGAGCTGGCCGCGCTGTGCGCGGTCGTCGGCGCCCGGGGCGGCTACTACAGCCCGCACCACCGCAGCTACGGCGCCGGCGCGCTGGAGGCGTACCGGGAGATGATCGAGGTCTGCCGGGGTTCGGGCTGCCCACTGCACCTGGCGCACGCGACGATGAACTTCGGCGTCAACAAGGGCCGCGCAGGCGAGTTTCTGTCCATGCTGGACGAAGCGCTCGACGACGGCTGCGACATCACCCTCGACACCTACCCCTACCTGCCCGGGTCGACGTCGCTGCACGCGCTGCTGCCGAGCTGGGCGACCGCGGGTGGCGTCGAGGCGACGCTGGAACGGTTGCGCGATCCCGCGCAGCGCGAACGCATCCGCCACGTCATGGAGGCCGAGGGTTCCGACGGCTGCCACGGGGTGCCGGTCGAGTGGGAGACCATCGAGATCAACGGTGTGCGCTTCCCCGAACGCAACGGCCACCTGGTCGGCCACTCCGTCGCCGAATCCGCCCGCGGGGCGGGGAAACCCGCCGCGGAGCTGTACTTCGACGTGCTGCTGTCCGAACAGCTCGGCAGCTCCTGCCTCATGCACGTCGGCCACGAGGAGAACGTCCAGGCGATCATGCGCCACCGCGTGCACACCGCGGGCAGCGACGGGCTGCTCGTCGGTGCCCGCCCGCACCCCCGGGCGTGGGGCACCTTCCCCCGCTACCTCGGGCACTACGTGCGCGAGCTCGGCGTCCTGACTCTGGAGGAGTGCGTCGCGCACATGACCTCGCGGCCCGCCGACCGGCTGGGGCTGACCGACCGCGGGCGCGTGCGCGAGGGTTTCGCCGCCGACCTGGTCCTGTTCGACCCCGAGGCGGTGGCCGACACCGCGACCTTCGACGAACCCCGGCAGCAGGCGGCCGGAATCCCCTACGTCGTGGTCAACGGCGTGCTGGCCGTCGACGACGGCCGCCGCACCGACGCGCTGCCCGGCCGCGCCCTGCGCAAGCCCGCCTGATCCCCCGCCTCCCTCCCCCGAGGAGTCCGTTGTGGACGCTTTCCTGAACTGGCTGCAACACGACACGGCCGGTCTGCTCACGCTGTGCGCCGTGGGCATCTTCGTCCTTCTTCTGATGATCATCCGGTTGCGCATCGAGCCGTTCATCGCGCTGATCATCACCGGCCTGCTCATCGCGCTGGCCGCCGGACTGCCCGTGGACGAGATCGTCGGGTCCGCCCAGTCCAGCAGCGACTCGTTGCTGGAAGGCGGTTTCGGCAGCATCCTCGGCCACATCACCGCCATCGTCGGCCTCGGCACCATCCTGGGCTCGCTGCTGGAGGCCTCCGGCGGCGCGCAACTGCTCACCAGGAAGCTGCTGACGGCCTTCGGGGAAAAGCGCGCCCCGCTGGCGATGGGTCTGGCGGGGCTGGTCTTCGGCATCCCGGTGTTCTTCGACATCGGCATCTTCGTGCTGGCCCCGCTGGTCTACGTCGCCGCGCGCCAGGGCGGCCGGTCGATCCTGCTGTACTGCCTGCCGCTGGTGGGCGCGCTGTCGATGACGCACGCGTTCCTGCCGCCGCACCCCGGTCCGGTTGTGGCCGCCGGGCTGCTCGGCGTGGACCTGGGCTGGCTGATCCTGATGGGCTTCGCCTGCGGCATCCCGGCGTTCGTGGTCAGCAGCCTGATCTTCCCCGCCTGGATCGGCAAGCGGATCCACCTGCCGGTTCCCGAGGAGATGCTGGCGGCGTCCGAGACCGTCGACGGTGAGGACCGCCGCGAGCCGAGCCTGGGCGTGGTCGCGTTCATCATCGGACTGCCGTTGGTGCTGATCCTCGGCGCGACCTTCGGCAGCATCACGCTGCCCGAGGGCAGCACGCTGCTCAACGTGCTCACGTTCATCGGCAACCCCACCGTCGCGCTGACCATCGCGGTGCTGTTCGCGTTCTGGCTGCTGGGCATCCGCCGGGGCATGACCGGCGCGGAGCTCTCGACGCTGACCGGGACGGCGCTCAAGCCGCTGGGCATGATCCTGCTGGTGGTCGGTGCGGGCGGCTTCTTCGGCAAGGTGCTGTCGGCGACTGGTGTCGGCGACGCGCTCGCCGGGTCGTTGCAGGCCGGCGGGCTGCCGATCCTGGTGTCGGGATACGTCATCAGCAGCGGTCTGCGCATCGCCCAGGGCTCGGCCACGGTGGCGATCGTGACCACCGGGGGCATCCTGGCGCCGCTGGTGTCCGGCGCGGGCTACTCGCAGGCGCAGCTCGCCCTGGTGGCGGTGGCCATCGCGGCGGGCTCGATCATCGCCTCGCACGTCAACGACGGCGGGTTCTGGATCATCTCGCGCTATTTCGGCATTCCGGTCAAGGAGATGCTCAAGACCTGGACGGTGCTGGAGACGCTGCTGTCGCTCACCGGCTTCGGCATGGCCGCGCTGCTCAGCGTCCTGGTGGCGTGACCGGCGATGTGCCTCGCGGCGAGTTTTGGAAACTGCGGCTTTTTGGTCTAGTCCAATCGTGGTCGAGTGGGCCACACTGATCGCCACTGCCGCACGAGCGACACCGGCGGCACGACCGACAGGGAGGAGAAGACCTTGCGCGACAAAGTGGTGCAGCGCCGCTGGTTCCTCGCCGGGCTCGGCGCCGCCGGAGCGGCGGCCGCCGCCGGACCGGCGTTGCTGTCGACGAAGGCGACGCCGCCTGCGGAGGCCGCATCGACCTCGCCGCACGCCCCGCACCCCGCTGCGCACCCGGCGATGCTGATGGCGCTCATCGGCAGCTACACGTCGTCGACGCCCGCCGGGCGCGGTCTGGACGTCGCCCACCGCGCCGACTCCGGCGCGCTGGAACCCGGCGCCACCGTGGACGGGGTCCCGGACGCCTCATGGCTGGCGTGGTCGCCGGACCACCAGTACCTCTACGTCACCAACGAGACGGCCCAGGGCACCGTGACCGCCGTCGACCTCACCTCGCACACGCCGAAGGTGATCAACAGCCAGAGCAGCGGGGGTGCCGGGCCGACGCACGTCGCCGTGCACCCCGAGGGCGACTTCCTGTTCACCGCCAACTACACCGACGGTTCGGTCGCGGTGCACCGCCGCAACCCGGACGGGAGCATCGGCGAGTCCACCGACCTGGTCAACCACGCCGGCGCGCAGCCGCACGCCCACCAGGTCGTGATCGACCCCAGCAGGCGGTGGGTCGTGGCGGTGGACCTCGGCGCGGACTCGGTCTTCGTCTACGGGTTCGACCGCTCCACCGGCAAGCTCACCCAGAACCAGCAGCTCGTGCTGCCCGCCGGAACCGGACCCCGGCACCTGGTGTTCCACCCCAGCGCGAAGCACGCCTACCTGCTGGCCGAGCTGAACTCGACGATCACCGTGCTCGCCTTCGACGTCGAGAGCGGGAAATTCACCGCCGGCCAGGTACTCAGCAGCCGGGAACCCGGTGCGGGAGGCGAGAACTTCCCTTCCGAGATCGCGATTTCCCGCGACACGAAGTTCGTCTATGCGGCCAACCGCGGTGACAACGACATCGCCACCTTCGCGGTCGAGGAGAAGGGCGCGAAGCTCTCCTTCGCCGCGACCGCGCCCACCGGCGGCGACTGGCCCCGCCACTTCTCCCTGGATCCGGAGCAGACCTCGGTCTACGTGGCCAACCAGCGCTCCGGCACGATCACCCGGCTCACCCGCGACGCCGGGACGGGACTGCTCGCCCCCGCACCGGAGGTGCTGGAGGTGCCGTCGGTCGCGGTGATCACCTTCCACGGCTGACACCCCCGGGCCGGGACGGCCCGCACCCGTCCCGGCCCCGGCTGGCCGGCCCGAAGACGTCAGCTGCGCGTTCCGCGTGTTTGACGCCGGCGACGCAAGATCCACCCGCCGAAGCCCGGCGCCGGCGGCTTGCGTTCGTCGAGGAACACGAGGTCCGGCCGGCGAGCCCGGGCCTGGACGACGATCTCCTCGGCGGTCGCGGTCAGCCACAGCAGATGGACGGCGGCCTGGGACGGATCGCCGAACGTCAGGTAGTCCCACGGCACGAGCGTGGGACTCGGCCCGGTGTCCGCGGCATCGACATCGGCGCTCTCCTCCGTGAACGCCCGAACACGGCCGACGTCCTTCCACGGCACCAGGCGCGGCGCGGTCCACCAGAGCTCCGACTCATAGACCCACACGCCCTCGCCGTCCATCGCCAGCACGCGTCGGCGCAGCGCGGCGTTGCCCGGGCGGATCCCGGCGAGCACCGCGACGGAAAAAGGCAGGCCCAACACCAACACGCCCACGAGCAGGGCCGCGAACGCCGTGGCCACACCGTCGACGGAACCGAGAAGGGCGCCGACCCACCACGGAACGGTAAGCACGACGATTCCCGACGAGACCACGCCCGCGATCAGCAGTGCACCGCTGAGCAGGCCACCGATCCGCAGCCGGGCACGGACCACGAAGGTCCCGCCACGGGCCGGACGACGCGGGTGCGGCGTCCGATTCCTGTGCTGCTCCACGGGTTCGAGCCTCCGCGCTATCGCCGGGCCCGGACCTGGTGCGGCGCGGGCGAGTCCACGAAGGCAGGCTGGCACATCCTGCGCCGGAATTCGCCGGAATGTCCCGGCTTTATTGGTCCAGACCCTTGTGGCGGCCCCCGGCCGTCCATACGATCTGCCTACATCGCGCGTTGGGCAACGCGCATTGCATCCAATGCAACGGAGTTCCGTCATGAAGGCGTGGAAACCGATCGTCATCACCGCTGCCTGCGCGATGCTCGCGGCATGCGGGCCGCCGCAGGTCGACCAGTCGGCGACGGCCGCCGACGAGCGCACCGGCACGCTGCGCGTGTGGCTGTTCGACGAGGCCGACCGCACTCCCAAGCAGGCCACCGTGGACGAGGCGGTGCGCGAGTTCGAGGCCGCGCACCAGGGTGTCGAGGTGGACGTGCAGTACATCTCGGTCGACACCCGCTCGCAGCGGTTCACCGGCGCCTTCAACGACCCCGCCAGCGCTCCCGACGTCGCCGAGTACGGCAACACCGACCTCGCCAGCTACGTCGCCGCGGGCGGCCTGGCCGACATCACCGCCGATCTGGAGAAGTGGCCGGAGGCCAAGGACCTCTCCCCCTCCGTGCTGGAGACCGCGAAGGTGGACGGCAAGGTCTACGGGGTTCCCTGGTACACCGGCATCCGCGCGCTGTACTACCGCACCGACGTCTTCGCCGAGCTCGGCCTGCAACCGCCCCGGACCACCGCCGAGCTCGTCGACACCGCGGCCCGGATCCGCGCCGCGCGCCCGGACCTCTACGGCGTCTCTGTCGGCGGCAAGTACCACTACGCGATGATGCCGTTCCTGTGGGCCGCGGGCGGTGACCTGGCGCAGCGGCAAGGCGAACGGTGGAAGTCGGTGGTGGACTCCCCCGCCTCGCAGCAGGGCATCGGCACCTACGCCTCGCTCATAAGCCCCGGCATCTGCCCGCCGGAGCAGTGCGCCGACATGACCGGCACGCAGAGCGTGCAGGCGTTCGCCTCCGGCAAGGCGGCGATGACCATCGGCGGTGACTTCAACCGCTCGGCGGTCGACGCGGGAGTGGCTGCCGGGAAGTACGCGGTGGTCCCGGTTCCCGGCCCCGCGCCCGGTTCGATCGCGCCCGCCTTCGCGGGCGGCAACATGCTCGGTGTCCTGAAGTCCTCGCAGCGCGCCACGCTCGCCCGCGAGTTCGTGCAGTTGCTGGCGGGCAAGCAGTACCAGCGCAAGATGTACGACGCGATGGGCAACCTGCCGACGTTCACCGACGTGCAGCGGGAACTCGCCGCGGGCGATCCCGTCGTCAAGCCGTTCGTCGACACGTTGCAGGCGGGAACCCGCTTCGTGCCGGACTCCCCGGCGTGGGCCGAGATCGACGCCCAGGGCCTGCTGCCGACGATGGTGCAGCAGATCGTCACCGGCACCGGCGTGGCCCAGGCGACCGGCGCGACGGCCGAGAAGATGAACGCCGTCTTCGAAGGCCGCTGAATGGGCGCGCTGCTCTACCTCGCCCCCGCCGCCGTCGTCCTCGTGGCGATGATGGCCTACCCGCTGTACCAGCTCGTGCAGATCTCCCTGTACGACTACGGGCAGGCGCAGGCCAGCGGCGGGGCTCCGCTGGAGTTCCTCGGTCTGGGCAACTACGCCGAGTTGCTCGGCGACGGCCGGTTCTGGACGATCCTGGCGCAGACGTGCGTGTTCGCCGCCGTCTGCGTGGCCGGCAGCCTCGCGGTCGGCATCGCGCTCGCGGTGCTGGCGACGAGAATTCGCGCGTTGCCCCGGCTGCTGCTGTTCCTGGCCGCGCTCGGCGCGTGGGCGACTCCGGCGGTGGCCGGGTCGACGGTGTGGCTGTTCCTGTTCGACCAGGACTTCGGTCTGGTCAACGAAGTTCTGGTCGGGCTCGGGTTCGGCGGCGCCGAGGGCATGTCGTGGACCTACGACCGCTATCTGGCCTTCGGGCTGGTGGCCGCGGAGGTCGTCTGGTGCTCGTTCCCGTTCGTGATGGTGACGACCTACGCGGGCATCAAGGCGATCCCGGCCGACGTGGTCGAGGCGGCGGCGCTGGACGGAGCTTCGACATGGCGCACGGCGCGCAGCGTGCTGCTGCCGATGCTGCGCCCGCTGCTGGTCATCGCCACGATCCAGTCGATCATCTGGGACTTCAAGATCTTCACCCAGATCTACGTGATGACCAACGGCGGCGGCGTCGCCGGCGGCAACCTGGTGCTCAACGTCTACGCCTACCAGGAGGCGTTCGCCGGTTCCAACTACGGTCTCGGTTCGGCCATCGGCGTGGTCATGACCGTGCTCCTGCTGCTGATCACCCTCGCCTACCTGCGGGCGCAGCGGGGCAACGAGGAGTTCGCATGAGCATCCCCCTGCGCGTCCGGCGCCCGGGTCGCCTGCTGGCCGAGATCTGCGCCGTCGCGGTCGCCGCCGTCGTGGCTTTCCCGCTGTACTGGATGGTGCTCTCGGCGTTCAAGCCCGAGGGCGAGATCCAGTCCACCGACCCCAGGCCGTGGACGATGACGCCGACGCTGGAGAACTTCCGGCGCGTGTTCACCCTCGACGGCCTCGGTGGCTACTTCCTCAACAGCGTCATCGTGGCGGGCGTGGTCGTGCTGGTGTCGATGGTGCTGTCGTTCCTGGCGGCGGTCGCGCTGACTCGCTTCCGCTTCCGGGGACGCACGGTTCTGCTGGTGATGCTGCTGATCGCCCAGATGGTGCCCGTGGAAGCGCTGACGATCCCGCTGTTCTTCCTGATGCGCCAGGTCGGCACGGTCGCACCGGCGTTCGGCCTCAACCACCTCGGCTCGCTGGTGCTGGTGCACCTGGCGTTCAGCCTGCCGCTGGCGATCTGGATGCTGCGCGGGTTCGTCGCGGGCGTCCCGGTGGAGTTGGAGGAGGCCGCCACGCTCGACGGCGCCGGGCGCGCCCGCTTCGTCTGGCAGGTGCTCTTCCCGCTGGTCGCACCGGGCCTGGTCGCCGCGAGCGTGCTGTCGTTCATCCATGCCTGGAACGACTTCCTGTTCGCCAAGACCTTCATCATCTCGGCGACGGAGAACCAGACGCTGCCGGTGGCGATCCTGGTGTTCTTCACCCCGGAGGGCAACGACTGGGGCGCGATCATGGCCGGGTCGACGCTCATGACGATCCCGGTGCTGGTCTTCTTCGTCATCGTGCAGCGCAGACTCGTCTCTGGCCTGGCCGGGGCGGTGAAGGGGTGAGCATGACGCCGTTGGACGCACTGATTCCCCGGCCGCTGCGGGTAGAACCCACGCACGGCTCGTTCACCGTCGACCGGACCACCACGGTCGGCGGCGAACCGGGCGCGGCGACCTGGTTCCGCCGCCATGTCGGCGCGGCAACCGGATTGCCCTTCGACACCGCGTCTCCGGCATCGATCCACTTCGCTGTGGCCCCGGAGACCGGGGCCGCCGGCGGCTACCGGATCGAGATCGCGCCGAGTGCCCTTTCGGTCGTCGCGAGCGACGATGCGGGCGCTTTCCACGCCGCGCAGACCCTCCGCCAACTGCTCGGGCCCGACGCGCATCGCGCGGCGCCGGTCGGCGACGGGCCGTGGGCGCTGCCGTGCGGTGTCGTCGTCGACGAACCGCGCTTCGGCTGGCGCGGCTGCCACCTCGACGTCGCACGCCACTTCATGCCCACGCGCGAGGTCATGCGCTTCGTCGAGCTGCTCGCCGCGCACAAGCTCAACGTGTTGCACCTGCACCTCACCGACGACCAGGGCTGGCGCATCGAGGTGCCGAAGTATCCGCTGCTGACCTCGGTGGGAGCGTGGCGGCGGCGGTCGATGGTCGGGCGCGGCGAGGTCGACGCCTTCGACGACCGCCCGCACGGCGGTTACTACACCACCGCGGACCTGCGCGAGATCGTCGCGCACGCGGCGGCCCACCACATCACCGTCGTGCCCGAGATCGACGTGCCCGGACACTCCCAGGCCGCCATCGCCGCCTACCCCGAGCTGGGAAACCACCCGGACGCACGGCTGGGAGTGTGGGAGAGCTGGGGCGTCAACGACAACGTGCTCAACGCCGATCAGACCACAGTGGACTTCTTCCGCGACGTCTTCGACCACGTCATGGACATCTTCCCGTCCCCGGTCGTCTGCGTCGGCGGTGACGAGGTCCCTACCGGGCAGTGGGAGGCGGCTGCCCACGAGCGAGCGCGTGAACTCGGCCTCGCCGACCCTGCGCACCTGCACGGCTGGTTCCTGCGCCAAGTCGTCGAACACCTTCACGCGTCCGGACGTCGCGCGCTGGGCTGGGACGAGATCCTCGACGCGGGCGGCGAACTGCCGGAGGGCACCATCGTCGCGTCGTGGCGCGGTGTCGAGGGCGGCCTTCGGGCGGCTGCGCAGGGACACCAGGCGGTGATGTGCCCGGAGCAGCACCTCTACTTCGACCACCGCCAGTCCGACCACCCCGACGAACCGATCCCGGTGGGATTCCTGCGCACCACAGCCGACGTCTACGCCTACGAACCGGTACCGGCGGACCTGCCCGCGGACGCGGCGGCGCGCATCCTCGGAGCGCAGGCGCAGGTGTGGACCGAGCACCTGGACATCCCCAGGCGAGTGGACTACGCCGTGTTCCCGCGCCTGGCGGCCTTCGCCGAGCTGGCGTGGAGCGCGCGGGAACGCCGCGACCACGCCGACTTCGAGCGCAGGCTCACCGCGCACCACCTCCCCCGGCTCGACGCCATGGGCGTGGAGTACCGGCCACCGGCCGGACCCCACCCCTGGCAGACTCGGCCCGGGGTGGCTGGCAGGCCGCGCTAGCCGAGCCGCCCGGCCTTCGCCGAGGTCAGGAACGAGGCGAAGGCGGGAGCCGCGAACGCGAGCACGGGCCCCTGCTTGTCCTTGGAGTCCCGCACTGCGACCGCACCGGGCACGAACCCGACCTCAACGCAGTTCTCCGAGCTACCGCTCCGCGTGCTCTTGTGCCATTTCGTAGGCAGGAACGCCACCTCAACGCAGTTCTCGTCGCTACCGCTGTAGGAACTCTTGCGCCAGGAAAGACCGGTCAGACCAGGTGCGCCCATCGAGACCCCTCACTACGCGCTCGGCGGCCGGTCCAGCTCGATAGCGAGACCGGCGATCAACTTTGCCGATTCTCCCGCATCCAGGGCAGCCTTCGACAGCCCTTTGATCGCCCTGTTGTGCACATCGATGTCCTCCCGTTCTTCCAGGAAGAGGCTTGATGTCAGGTTCGCGATGTATAGGACTGAAGGCGCGCTGGCGAACTCAAGCTTGGCGAATGGACCATCGAGCCCCGAGTGCACTCCGTTGGAGAAAGGCACCACCCGAATCGTGACGTGTGGCCACGCCGCCGCATGCACCAGATACTCAAACTGCCGCCGCATGACGTCCGGGCCACCGACATGCTGCCGCAACGCCGCTTCGTAGATGATCGCGACGAGCTGCGGCGCCCGCTCCTTCCGCAGCACCGACTGCCGCAGGAGCCGGGTGACCATCCGGTCCTCGATCTCGTTCTCCGGCACCACACCCATGCCTTGCAGCAGAGCCCGGGTGTACTCACCGGTTTGGAGCAGTCCGGGTATGAGCAGCGATTCGTAGTTGATGATCCGGGTGGCTTCCGACTCCAGCTCGATCAACGTGCGCTGCTTGTGCGACATCTCCCGCCGCTGCCACCAGCCCCGCTCCCCCGCCGCGATCTCCCGGCACAGTTCCAGCAGTTGCGCGCGGGCGTGGCCGGTCACGCCGTAGAGCGCGAGCATTCCCGCCACGTCCTCCAGCTTCGGGCCGCACGAGCCGGTTTCCAGGCGGCTGATCTTCGACATGGAGACGCCGAGCTTGTCCGCCACGTGCTCCGCGCCGAGCCCGGCCTCCCTTCGCGAGCGGCGCAGCTCCGCGCCGAGCTGGCGGGCGCGCAGGGTGGCATCCGACTTGAGCATGGGGCGACTCCCGGTTCGACGATCGCGGATTTCGCCCATCGTGGCCCCGAAAAGCCTCAGCTCCCCACCGGACATCCCGGAAGTCACCCCAAGCGCCGAACACTTGCAGAGGGCGAAAGTGGCCGACGTCCGGTAGCGCGACCACTCATGATCCCACTTCCTGACCGAGCAAGCTGGAGAACTTGATCTCCGCGACGCCTGAGACACCTGGCCGGACAAGACGGAAAACCGCTGAGACGAGCGAACGGGCTGCAGTGCGTGCCACTGCCATTGGTGCACGGCGGACCAGAGTTCCCGAGCGATCCGTTGTTCGCCGCGTTCGAGCCGCTCGCCGGCCAACGGGTCTCGTATGGTGAAGACCATGCGGATCACTGTGCTGGGGGGCTGTGGTGCCTGGCCGTCGGCTGGTCTGGCGTGCAGTGGTTTCCTCGTTGAGCACGAGGGCTTTCGCCTCGTCGTCGACCTCGGATACGCCGCCCTTCCCCGGCTGCTGGAGCACACGCCTCCGCGGGGCGTCGATGCGGTGCTGATCAGCCACGGACATCCCGACCACTGCGCCGACCTGAACCCGCTGCTGCGGGCCAGGGCGCTGGACGACGACCCGCCACCCGCGCTACCGGTCTTCAGCCCGCCCCAGGCCCTCGATGCGGTCCTCGCACTGGACCGGCCGGGAATGCTGGACGCCTCCTACCTGCTGCACGAGTTCATACCGGGCGCGCACTTCGAGATCGGTCCGTTCGAGGTAGCCACCCGGTTGTTACCGCACTGGGTGCCCAACGCCGGCATCCGGCTCAGGGCCGCCGGGCGGCTGCTGGCCTACACCGGTGACACCGGGCCGTGCCCCGACATCGCGGACCTGGCGCGGGATGCCGATGTACTCATCGCCGAGGCCACCTATGCCGAAGTGGTGCCCGAGCACTCCGCGAAGTACCTCTCCAGCGCGCAGCAGGCCGGCCAGTACGCCGCTCAAGCGCAAGTGGGTCGCCTCCTGCTCACCCACCTATGGCCTGGAGCGGACCCACACGACTTCGTGGACGCTGCCCGCCGGGCATACGGCGGTGACATCGCGGTCGCCGACAGCGGTCTCGTCGTCGACCTCCGCTGAGACCTCCGAAGTCCGTTCAGCCGCCACGTTGAACAAGAAGGGTGGCATCGCCTCTGATCAGGCACATCACGATCGACGGCTGGAGTACTAGCCCGCGTCGCCGTTCTCGAGGTGGGACTTCAGCCGCTGCAGGGTCTTCTCGATCGACTTGAGGCTGTTGGCGGGCATCGGGGTCCGGCCGACGACGCCCGGCAGCGGCATCCGCGAGTAGTCGAAGGTCTCGGTGACCTTCGTGCCCGACTCGCCGACCGGCTCCAGCTCGTAGCGCCAGCGGTGCGGGGCGAAGTGCTTCCAGGCGATCCGGCGGTTCTCCTCGTACTCCACGACGGTGTTGCTGACGCGGTAGCCCACGCCCAGCTTCATCTGCATGCCGAACTTCGAGCCCAGCACCAGGCGGTCCGGGCCGCTGATGCCCTCGCGGACGGTGCCGGAACCGTCGATGAGCGGGTGCTTGCGCGGGTCGGCCAGGAGGGCGAACACGTCCTCCGGTTTCGCTTCCACTACAACGCTGCTGGAGACCGAGTGCTGGTTCTGCGCCATGCGCCGACCCTACGCCTCGGCAACCGGCCGCTGCCGTGACGCGACGCACAACCCCGGCACGCCCCCTGTTCCCGGCGGACAGTCGGGCGAATCTGATCCGCCGGTCGCAGCAGGGCCGCGGCGACGGCGGCTGTCGGCCGCACCGAAGCCTGCTCGGTTTCCGGCGATATCCATATCGATCCCGTACCCCGTGCGGGTACTGTCCGAACTCTACGTGTTCGCCGTCACCTGGGGGTCGCGATGTCGGAAACGCAGGCCGGCAGCGGTATGTCGGCCGCGGACGTGCTCCGCCTGGTCGCGCCACGATGGGTCCGCCCGCGCCGGCTCGGCCGCATCCCCGACCAGCCGATCGTGCACGCCGTGCGCGAAACCGCACCCGGCATGCTGGCCGACCAGCTCTCCGACCACCTCGGCACGATCGTCCCGCACGCCGAGGTCCACGCAGGCGACACCGCCCGCAGCACCGAACGGGAGCGGTCGGTGCAGGTCCGCACGCTGCTGGACACCGCCGTCCTCGGACTGCGCGAGCACGACTCCTGGCCGCGCATCGGACGCCTCCAGTTCCCCCGCTACGCGTTGACGAGCTGGCTGCTCAAACAGAACCTGCGCCCGGCGGAGCTGAACCACGCCCCGCACAGCAACATCCGCGACCTGCTGCACGACTTCCTCAACAGCAGGCGCAGGCCCAGGCGGGGCAAGCAGAACGCGCGGGAGGCGGCGGCCTGGACGTCGATGACCGAGCAGCTTCCCTGGTACCTGTTCCTGCTGTCGCTGGTGGCTTTCCCGGTCTACTACTCGCTTTGGGTACGCCGGGGCAAGGTGCCGCGCTGGTTCCTGCGCCAGCAGTACCTGGCGCCGCGGGAGTCGGCCGACTTCCCCAGCTTCGTCCGGCGGCTGATCACCACGCCGTCGGAGCGGGAGAGCGCCGAGCAGGTCCGCAGGCTGCTGGTGCACGCCTTCCTCAGCGATCTCGCCGACTCGCACTCGCGCAGGCTGTGGCGCTGGCGGTGGGTGCCCAAGGACTGCTATCCGGTGCTGCTGCTCAAGGACCTGCGGCCCGGCACGGTCGGCGAGACGCTGGTCCGGCTGGTCAACAACGTCCGCAACGAGACCGGCGGCCGCGACCCGCTGCTGGTGGTGGCCACCGGCGAGCAGCCGCTGGAGGACGGCGAGACGCCCAGGGCACCGGTCACGCTGGAGCAGTGGGAGCGCGACCTCCAGGTGGCGCGGCGCAAGCGTTCGCCCACCGCGTGGTACGTGCCGCTGCGGATCGCCGAGGAACCCGCCGACGCATTCGACTACGACCGGTCCGG
Source organism: Saccharopolyspora erythraea (assembly GCF_018141105.1). Classification (NCBI taxonomy): domain Bacteria; kingdom Bacillati; phylum Actinomycetota; class Actinomycetes; order Pseudonocardiales; family Pseudonocardiaceae; genus Saccharopolyspora; species Saccharopolyspora erythraea. The sequence goes on from NZ_CP054839.1 coordinate 6,622,472, forward strand.
CGCGCTGGGACGCGCGCATCTGCCGCTGAAGCGCTCCAAGCTGGTGCGGCGCACGCCGCTGCTGCTGGTGATCCTGCTGCTCGTCGGCTCCACCGCCGGATACGCCGGCTACCTCCAGACCCACTGCGGGCAGTGGTGGCCGTACCAGAACTCCGACATCCGCGAGGTCGACGGCGAGTGCATCGGCGTTTCCGACACCAGCGGCACCTCCTACTTCTTCTCCGCGCACGACGAGCGCATGGTCGCGGCGCAGAAGAAGCTCGCCGAGCAGAACGAGGAGGCCGAGCAGCGCTGGGAAGACCAGCCGAACCTGCCCAACCCCACCGTCGTCTACTTCAGCACCTTCCCCAGCTCCGACGACGATCCGCCGACGCTGGCGGGCATCGCCGACGAACTGGACGGCGTCGCGGTGATGCAGCGGGAGTCGCTGGGGCGCAACGTGCTCATGAAGGTGGTGCTGGCCAACGGCGGGCTGCGGATGCGCCACGGGCCGCAGGTCGCCGCCGACGTCGCGGAGCTGATCGACCGGGACGACTCGGTGGTGGCGGTGGCCGGGCTCGGCGGGAGCTGGCAGTCCACAGTCGACACCGTCGAGGCGCTGGAGGCCAAGGGGGTGCCGATGGTCGGCACGACCATCTCCGCCGACCTGCTGCCCAAGTCGAGCCCGCTTTTCTACCAGGTGGCGCCGTCCAACGCCTGGGAGGCGAAGGTGGTGGCCAACTACATCGCCGCCGGGCCGAACGACCCGCGCACCGGAGCGCCGAGGCGGCCGGACAACGTCCTGATCTACTCCAACCCGCGCGATCTCTACAGCAACGACCTCGCCCAGCTCACCGCAGGCGAGCTGCGGGCGCACGGCATCGAACCGATGCCCGACAGCGACAGAATCCCGTGCGGCAGGCAGAACCTGGTGTTCTTCGCCGGCCGGGCCAACGACCTGGCGACGTTCCTGACGAAGATGCCGCCCGAGTGCGGGAAACCGGAGAACTACCCGCAACTGCTCGCCGGCGACGACACCAGCAAGCTCGTGCTCGACGACGCGATGAACGACCACGAGGGCGTCGTGCTCGACCACGTGTCCTTCACCGGCCGCAGCGCGTGGGACCCGCAGAGCCAGCAGGGCACACCGCTGCGCGGGCGCGGACTGCTGGCCCGCGACGCGCTGGAGGTGATCGCGCTGGCGGTGCAGACGATCACCGGCATGGACGGGGACAACCCGGCACCCACCCAGCGCACGCCGGTCACCGGCGGCACGGTGTGGCGGGGCATCGGCAAGGCGCTGTTCGTCGGCTCCAGCGGCACCATCGACTACGGGACGGGCGGGCAGATCCCGGTGGACAAGTCGATCTCGATCCTGCGCGTCACCGGCGGGGCGGGCACCCCGCCCGAGGACGAACTAATCTGCGGCCGCTTCCAGCGCGACCCGGTCGCCCACCGCGACCCGCGCTGCCCGGTGCCGTGAGGCTTCGGGCTGCTACTGGGCCGAATGTGGTTGCCCACTTGAGGCGCCCAACCCTTCCGCAGTGACAGGATTCAACCACCTGGCCGTCGCGGCGCTCCCCGACGAGGCACGAGGAACGACGGCCGCTATGGACCAGGTACCGGCTCCCACCCGGCACGAGCCGCGTGCTCATCGGAGCCCACGCTTCGTGGCGTTTCTAGAAGGGCAAACCGTCCAGGATCAGCGGCCCCTCGGTGAGTTGCGCACCGTCCACGAGTGGGACCCAACATGTCGTCAGCGGCATCAGGACAGGTCCGTCCGGCTGGTCCACCGTGATGTCGCTGGACAGTGCCCGCCAGCCGAGCCGCTCGTAGTACGGAACCAGCGCGGCGCGGCAGAAAAGCAGGCCGATGGGTCGTCCTGTGCGCCGCATCCGGCCCATCGCGGCCTCGACCACCATCTGGCCGAGGTGATGTCCGCGCAGTGAGCGGTGCACGAGCACACCACCCAGCCCGACAGCCGGCACGTGCTGGCCGCGGGACCGGATCTCGATCGGCAACCAGCCCGCATGGGCGACCAACTTGTCACTGTCGCGGAGCACGACGTGCCCGACCTTGTCCCGCCACACGAGGTTCAGATCGTCGATGCCGCTCGGATCCGTTTCACCGTCGATGATCTCGGCTCGCTCCTGCGCACCGTAAGCACGCATATCGACCACTTCCACCGTGAATTCCCTTCCGCCCGCTTCGTCCACAGCTTCGACCAAGATGCCCACCAGCGTGCACGTCCGACGCAGCAACGCACCGGACGACCGGAAATCCCCGACTCCAGCGCTGCTTCCGCACGACCCCGGCCAACTCGGGCCTTCGCCCTAGCTCTTGGCTGTGCTCGCCCACTGCCCGAGTCGTGCGCGGACGGCGATCCCGGCGCAGACGATAACGGCCATCCCGCCGAGGATGGTGGGCCAGGTGAGTGCTTCGTGCAGCAACACCGCCGCCCAGCAGATGGTCATCACGGGCTGGACGAGCTGTACCTGGCTGACCCGCGCCATCGGCCCGATCGCTAGTCCGCGGTACCAGGCGAAGAATCCCAGATACATGCTCACCACGGCCAGGTAGGCGAACGCGGCCCACTCGAGCGGGGTACCGCTCGGTGGTTGCTGCGCGATCGAGATGCCGGTGAGGACGGCCATCAACGGCGCGGACAGCACCAGCGCCCACGACACGGTCTGCCAGGCGCCCAGTTCGCGGGCCAGCAGTCCGCCTTCGGCGTAGCCGATCGCGGCCGCGACGACGGCGCCGAACAGCAGCAGGTCCGACCACTGCATTCCACTGAGCCCGCCGCCCTGCAACGCCGCGAACGCGACGGCAGCGACCGCGCCCACGACCGCCATGGCCCAGAACGACATCGGGGGCCGCTCGTGCCCGCGGAGCACGGCCACTGTCGCGGTCGCGGCGGGCAGGAGGGCGATCACGACGGCACTGTGGCCGGCCGGTGCGGTGGTGAGCGCGAAGGACGTCAGCACGGGGAAGCCCACGACCACTCCCCCGGCGACGACCGCCGCTCGTCCCCACTGGATGCCGCGTGGCAGGCGCTGCTTCGTGATCGCCAGGGCGGCGGCAGCGAGCAACGCGGCCACGACCGCACGGGCGGAACCGATGAACAGCGGCGACATCCCACCACTCGCGACGGCGACGCGGGTGAACGGGACAGTGAAGGAGAACGCCGCCACTCCGAGCAGCCCCCACCCGAGACCGGCACGAGAAGGGGATAGCACTGGGCCAACGTGGAGAGTAGCGCTACTGTTCTGCGTCATGTCCAACGATAGCAGCTCCAAGATCGTCGCCGGGCTCCGTTCATGGGTCGCGGGGGCTCCGCCGGGCGCGAAGCTGCCGTCGACGCGGGCACTGGTGGCGCAGTACGGGGCGAGCCCGGTCACGGTGCAGAAGGCGTTGCGGACGTTGACTTCCCAGGGCGTAGTGGAGAGCCGCCCCGGAGTGGGCACCTTCGTGCGCGCGGTACGGGTCGCCCGCCCGAACGACTACGGATGGCAGACCGCCGCACTCGGGTCCGCGAAGAACCGCACCCCGCAACTGCCCACCGCGTTGCGCACCGCGCCGAACGACGTGATCGCGCTGCACTCGGGCTATCCGGATCGGGAGCTGCTGCCCGAACGACTGGTGCGGGCCGCGTTCACGCGCGCCGCCCGCAGCGGTGCAGCCGCCAGCAGACCCCCGGCCGCGGGGATTCCGGAGCTCCAGGCGTGGTTCGCGACCGAACTGGGCACGGCCGCGCCGGCCGGCGTCACGCCGCCGGCACCGAGCGACGCGATCGTGCTACCCGGCAGCCAGAGCGGGCTCAGCACGGCCTTCCGCGCACTGGTCGGTGCGGGCCGGCCGCTACTGGTGGAGTCACCGACCTACTGGGGCGCGATCCTCGCCGCCACACAGGCGGGCGTGCAGGTCGTGCCCGTGCCCAGCGGCATCCGAGGGCCGGACCCGGACGAGCTGGCCCGCGCCTTCGAGCGCACCGGGGCCCGCGCCCTCTACGCCCAACCGAACTTCGCCAACCCCACCGGCGCTCGGTGGACACCGGACTTGGCCGAGCAGGTGCTGGAAAACGTGCGCCGGCACAAGGCTTTCCTCATCGAGGACGACTGGGCGCACGACTTCGGGATCACCGCCGACCCCGCACCCCTCGCCGCCCGCGACGACGCCGGACACGTCGTGTACCTGCGCTCGCTGACCAAGAGCGTGTCCCCGGCCGTGCGCATCGCCGGAATCATCGCCCGCGGTCCCGCGCGCGAACGCATCCTCGCCGATGCCCAGTCCGTGTCCATGTACGTCAGCGGCATGCTCCAGGCCGTTGCGCTCGACGTCGTCACCCAACCCGCGTGGCACACCCATCTGCGAAACCTCCGCCAGCAGCTGGCCGCACGTCGGGACCTGCTCGCCGAAGCCATCCGAGACCACCTCCCCACCGCGCATCTGGAAGCGGTGCCCCAGGGCGGGCTGAACCTGTGGGTACGACTGCCGGACACCACCGACGCGGCGAAGCTCGTCCAGGACTGCGAAGCCGACGGAGTCGTCATCGCCCCCGGCGACGAGTGGTTCCCCGCCGAGCCCACCGGGCACTACCTCCGGCTCAACTACTCCGGCCCGAACCCCGGCGCCTTCCCCGACGGGGCCCGCACGATCGGTCGGGCACTCGCACGCAACAACCGCTCGTGACACCGGCTGGACATCGCCGACGCTGCCCCACGAGAGACGACCGCCGGTGGTCGTGTTCTGAGTACGCCAACAGGGCACTGCGACAGCACCTCCCCCGGCCAGTTGAACGGACTGGTCGAGGCTCTGCCGACGATCCGGGGCAAACGCGGGCGGCCATGGCGGTCACCCGCCGCCGCGCTCGGCGAGGCGGGCCTCGAAGCCGTCGAGGATGGAACGCAGACCGAACTCGAAGGTGTTGTCGGGCGCCGCGGCGTAGTCGACGGCGGCGGGGGTGCCGATGCGCTCGCGCAGCCGCGGGAACTGCTCGGCGATCTCCGCGCTGCGGGCCATGGTCTCGGCGAGCCGCTGTTCGGCGTTGCCTCCGTCGCGGTTCAGCCGCCGGGTCAGGGAGACCTGCGCCGCGGGCCCGAGGGCGCTGCCGAGCACGAAGATCAGCACGGTGGCCGCCGCGCGGTCGGCGTCGTCGGGGGCGAAACCGGCCTTCTCGTAGATGGCGAGCGTGTGCTCGTCGCGGCGGGCCTTCTCCGGCCCGGCCAGCAGGTAGCTGCCGAACGCCTGCCCGAGCCAGGGGTGCCGGACGAGCATCGCGTGCGTACTGGTGGCCACGGCGGTCGCGGCGGTCCGCCAGTCGGTGGAGTCCAGATCGGGCAGCTCCACCTCGCCCCAGATCGCGTCGCCGGCGAGCTGGACGAGCTCCTCCTTGGTCGCGATGTGCCAGTAGATCGCAGTGGCCGCCACGCCGAGCCGTTTGCCCAGGCTGCGCATGTTGAGCCCGTCCAGCCCCTCGTCGTCGAGGAGCGCGATCGCGGCGCGCACGATCTGGTCTGCGGTCAGCGTGTCTCGCGGCATGGCCTCCAGCGTAGTTGAACAAAGTTCAGGCATTTCCTTGAACTTTGTTCAAGGCGGGTCTACGTTCTTGCTTGTACTTAGTTCAAGTGCTCGAAGGGGGAATCCGATGACACAGCGCGAGCTGGCCGGTGCGGTCGAGGCGACCGCGACGGAGTTCGGCATCCCCGGCGTCGCCGCCGGGGTGTGGGCGGACGGCCGGGAGATCCACGCGTCGCACGGCGTCACCAGCGTCGACAACCCGCGGCCGGTCGACGGGAACACGCTGTTCCACCTGGCGTCGGTGACGAAGACCTTCACCGCGACCGCGCTGATGCGCCTGGCCGTCGAAGGAATGGTGGATCTGGAGGCACCGGTGTGCCGCTACATCCCCGAACTGCGACTCAGCGACGAGCGGGCCGCCGCGAAGATCACGGTGTTGAACCTGCTCAACCACACCTCGGGACTGGACTGGAACGTCATCGACGCCGGTGACGAGGCCGGATCGCTGGCCGGTTTCGTAGCCGAGATGGCCGACCTGCCCATGATCGCGGAGCCCGGCGAACGCGCCTCCTACAGCCAGGCCGGCTACAACCTGGCCGGGCTGGTCGTCGAGAAGGTCACGGGCCTGCCCTTCGAGAAGGCCATCGCCGCACTGGTTCTGGAGCCGGTCGGGCTGTCCAACACCTTCTTCGACCTCGACGACGTCGTGGTCCGGTCCTTCGCCGTCGGGCACAACCGCGGCGACGACGGGGAACTGCGGTTCGCGCGGCCGTGGAAGGCGTGGCGAGCAGGCGCCCGCGGCAACGACCCGGGCGGCGGCATCGTGTCGTCGGTGAGCGACCTGCTGCGCTGGGCCCGGTTCCACCTCGGCACCGGAGACGGCGTGCTGCCCGCCGAGGCGCTGCACCGCATGCGGGAGCAGACGGTCGCGCTGCGGGCGAGCTCCCTGGGCGACGGCATCGGGATCTGCTGGTTCCTGCGTGACGCCGGCGGGGTGCGCACCATCGGGCACGGCGGATCGGGCAACGGCCAGTTCGCCGAGCTGCTCATCGCGCCCGAACGCGACTTCGCCGTCGTCTCGCTGTCCAACGCCGGCCCGGACGGCCACCCGTGCAACCGGGCCGTCGTCCGGTGGGCGCTGGAGCACTACCTCGGAGTGATCGACCGGGACCCGCAGCCGGTGCCCCACGACGACACCCGGGCCCGGGAGGTCGCCGGACGCTACGAGAACGACGCCATGTACCTCGACATCGCCACCGACGGCTCCCGGCTCACCCTCGGGGTCGGGATCAGGCCGGCGATCCGCCTCGCCTCGGACGTCGAGATGCCCCCGGACTACCCGCCGGCCGCCGCTGGTTTCCTGCCCGGCGACGGCGACGAGTACGTCGTCACCGAAGGCGGTTTGCAGGGAGAGCGCGGCTACTTCACCCGCGACGACGACGGCGCCGTCGTGGGCGTGGACCTCGGGGGCAGGCTTTTCAGCCGCGCTCCCGCCACGCCCTGATCAGGCGGCGCGCCCGCCCGGCCCGCCCCGCGAATCCTCGGCGGTCCCGCCTGATCACGTGCATCCTGATCAGGCGGGATCGCATCTCCGGCGCCGGGAAGCGTCCGGGCGCGGGGATCAGCCCTCGGCGAGGATCGGCGCCAGGAAGCGGCCGGTGTAGCTGTCCTCGACCTCGGCGACGTCCTCCGGAGTGCCCTCCGCGATCAGCTCGCCGCCGCCGTTACCGCCCTCCGGGCCCATGTCCAGCACCCAGTCCGCCGTCTTGATGACGTCGAGGTTGTGCTCGATGACGATCACCGTGTTGCCCTTGTCCACCAGGCCGTTGACCACGCCGAGCAGCTTGCGGATGTCCTCGAAGTGCAGACCCGTCGTCGGCTCGTCGAGGATGTAGACCGTCTTGCCCGTCGAGCGCTTCTGCAGCTCGCTGGCCAGCTTCACCCGCTGCGCCTCGCCACCGGACAGCGTCGGCGCGGGCTGCCCGAGCCGGACGTAGCCGAGGCCGACGTCCACCAGCGTCCGCAGGTGGCGGTGGATGGCGTTGATCGGCTTGAAGAACTCCGCGGCCTCCTCGATCGGCAGGTCCAGGACCTCGGCGATCGTCTTGCCCTTGTAGTGCACCTCCAGGGTCTCCCGGTTGTACCGGGCCCCCTTGCACACCTCGCACGGCACGTAGACGTCGGGCAGGAAGTTCATCTCGATCTTCAGCGTGCCGTCGCCCGCGCACGCCTCGCACCGGCCGCCCTTGACGTTGAAGGAGAACCGGCCCGGCTGGTAGCCACGCACCTTGGCCTCGGTCGTCGCCGCGAACAGCTTGCGGATGTGGTCGAAGACGCCGGTGTAGGTCGCCGGGTTCGACCGCGGGGTCCGCCCGATCGGCGACTGGTCCACCTGCACCAGCTTGTCGACGTTGCCCAGCCCGTTGACGCGGGTGTGCCTGCCGGGGACCTGCCGCGCGCCGTTGAGCTTGTTCGCCAGCACCGACGCCAGGATGTCGTTGACCAGCGTGGACTTGCCCGATCCGGACACCCCCGTCACCGCCACCAGACAGCCGAGCGGGAACGAGACGTCGATGCGGTGCAGGTTGTGCTCGCGGGCGCCGACGACGGTGAGCTGGCGCTTGGGGTCGTTGCGCCGCCGGGTCTCCGGCAGCGGGATGTGCTTGCGCCGCGCCAGGTAGTCGCCGGTGACGGACGCCTCGTTGTCGAGCAGCTCCTTGTACGGCCCGCTGTGCACGACCCGACCGCCGTGCTCACCGGCGCCGGGACCGATGTCGACGATCCAGTCGGCGCTGCGCACGGTGTCCTCGTCGTGCTCGACGACGATGAGCGTGTTGCCGAGGTCGCGCAGGCGGCTCAGCGTCTCCAGCAGCCGGTGGTTGTCGCGCTGGTGCAGGCCGATCGAGGGCTCGTCGAGCACGTAGAGCACGCCGACCAGGCCCGAACCGATCTGGGTGGCCAGCCGGATGCGCTGCGCCTCACCACCGGAGAGCGTGCCCGCGGCGCGGTCCAGCGACAGGTAGTCCAGGCCGACGTCGAGCAGGAAACCCAGCCGCGCCTGCACCTCCTTGAGCACCCGCCCGGCGATCATCTCCTCGCGCTGGCCGAGCACCAGCCCGTTCAGGAAGTCCGCGCACTCGCGGACGCTGAGCGCGCTGACCTCGGCGATGGACATCTCACCGGTCTCGGCGCCCTCCATCGTCACCGCGAGGATCTCGGGCTTGAGGCGGGTGCCGTCGCACGCCGGGCACGGCACGTCGCGCATGTAGCCCTCGTACTTCTCGCGCGCGTAGTCGGACTCGGTCTGCTCCAGCCTGCGCTCCAGGAACGGGATGACGCCCTCGTAGTTGGCGTAGTAGGAGCGGGTGCGGCCGTAGCGGTTCTTGTAGCGCACGTGCACCTGGTCGTTGGTGCCGTGCAGCACCGCCTTCTTGACCTTGGTCGGCAGCCGGTTCCACGGGGTGTCCATCCGGAAGCCGATCGCCTCCGAGAGCGAGGTCAGCAGCCGGGTGAAGTACTCGGCGGTGTGCCCGCCGGCCCACGGCGCGATCGCGCCCTCCTCCAGCGACAGCTCCTCGTCGGGCACGACCAGCTCCGGGTCGACCTCCTTGCGGATGCCCAGGCCGACGCAGTCCGGGCAGGCGCCGTAGGGGGAGTTGAACGAGAACGACCGCGGCTCCAGCTCGTCGACACCCAGCGGATGTCCGTTGGGGCAGGCCAGGTTCTCGGAGAACTTGCGCTCGCGGTGGGGGTCGTTCTCCTCGACCTCGACGAACTCCAGCAGTACCAGGCCGTCGGCCAGCCGCAGCGCGGTCTCCACCGAGTCGGTCAGCCGCTGCTTGGCGCTGGGCTTGACGGTGAGCCGGTCGATCACGACCTCGATGTCGTGCTTCTCCTGCTTCTTCAGCTTCGGCGGGTTTTCCAGCGGGTGCACCACGCCGTCGACCCGCGCGCGGGCGTAGCCCTGCGACTGCAGCTTCTCGAAGAGGTCGACGTACTCGCCCTTGCGGCTGCGCACCACCGGCGCCAGCACCTGGAACTTGGTGCGCTCGGGCATCGCAAGGACCTGGTCGACGATCTGCTGCGGGGTCTGCTTGCTGATCGCCTCGCCGCACACCGGGCAGTGCGGCTTGCCCGCGCGGGCGTAGAGCAGCCGCAGGTAGTCGTAGACCTCGGTGATGGTGCCCACCGTGGACCGCGGGTTGCGGCTGGTCGACTTCTGGTCGATGGAAACCGCCGGGGACAGGCCCTCGATGAAGTCGACGTCGGGCTTGTCCATCTGCCCGAGGAACTGCCGGGCGTAGGCGGACAGCGACTCGACGTAGCGTCGCTGCCCCTCGGCGAAGATCGTGTCGAAAGCCAGGCTCGACTTCCCGGAGCCGGACAGCCCGGTGAACACGATCAGGCTGTCCCGGGGCAGGTCGAGGTCGATCCCGCGCAGGTTGTGCTCACGGGCGCCGCGGACGACAAGGCGGTCAGCCACTGCAATCCCTTCGAAGTTCTCGCCGGGTCGGGTGCGACCCCCCGGCGGTGCGGGCCCGGTGTCGGACGGGCCCGGGTGTGGGCAGGAGGCGGTGCCGGCCCCAACGGGTCAGCGGGCACGTCCCGAGCGAGACACCGGCATCGGCACCGCAGTGGTGCACGGCCGCGCACCGGTGGTGGTGCGCCGGGTGCCGCACCGCGGTCGGCGCCGGGGTGAAACGCCTGCAGGACGTCGCACATCAATGCTATTCGGGGGCACCGACAGTCTCGGATCGCGTCCGGTCCACCACCGCGTGACCTGTGTCCACTGTCACCCGCTGTCACCTGAACGAGTGACCGACCGTGAGGACGGCGTCACCGCGCCGGGGCCTCGTCCGACGATACGCAAAATTACCCCGGAATGGGCACTGTCGGCCTCGGCGCCCTCGCATCTACGCTCGAAACCTCACCGGCGTGCAGCACCGGCAATCCCCTTTTGAAGCGAGGACGACCCATGGCTGACATCGCTCTCGGGGCCGGCGACCGTAGCAACATCGAAAGCACCACCGGCGCCGCGCAGCTAGCCCACCGGACCTCGGTCGCACTGGCCGCCATCGAGCAGGCCAGCGACCGCTTCATGGAGACCGCCAGGAGCCTCGACGAGCTGTCGATCCACAGGCCGAGCCTGCTGCCGGGGTGGACCCGGGCGCACGTCATATCGCACGTGGCGCGCAATGCCGACGGGTTCCTGAACCTGCTGCGGTGGGCGCGCACAGGCGTCGAGCACCCCATGTACGCCAGCGCGTCGGACCGCGACGCCGACATCGACGAGGGCGCGGTGCGCGGCAGGCAGCTGCTGCTGGAGGACCTCGCGGCGTCGTGCGAGCGCTTCGCCCGCGCCGCCCGCGAACTGCCGGTGTGGGCGTGGACCGCCGAGGTGCTCGACGGCGCGGGCGACCCGATCCCGGCGCACGGGGTGCTGCGCGGGCGGCTGCTGGAGGTGTGGGTGCACCTGGTCGACCTCGACCACGGCTTCGGATTCGACGACATCCCGCGCCCCGACGTCGAGGAGGTCCTCGAGGACGTCGTCCAGCAGTTCGGCGGCAGGCACGATGTGCCCGCGCTCACCGTCGTGGTCGACTTCGACGGGCGCGAGCGCAGCTGGGAGCTGCGCGGGACGACGTCGCGGCCCAGCCAGGTGCACGGCGACCCCGGCGCGATGCTGGGGTGGCTGCTCGGACGCACCAGCGGCGAGCGGCTCACCGGCGACCCGCTGCCGACCCTGCCGCCCTGGCTCTGAGGGCCTGGTTCCGGGGCCGTTCTGTGTTCTCCCGCAACGGAAGTGCGCGGTTGTCCCATGCGCAACACGCCGTAGCTCGGGAGTCCGGCTGCTGATCCGCCGTGGTCGGCTGGGCGGCGTGGTCGGCTGGGCGGCCGTCCGTCCGCTGTGTGGTCGCTTCCCGCTGTGTAGGCCGTCGGCGGCTGCATGGCCCGCTGCCTGGGCCGGGCGGATGATCCGCCGCGCGGGAAACTCACCCACGGCTGACGTGAGCCGCGCCTCCACCTGCCGTTAGGCTCGCTGGCGTGGAGCCACGAGGACAGTACACGGGACACGTCGAGGCCGGCGGCGCTCCGGCCCGGCGCGAGCTGGACGAGCTGACCATCACCAAGATGTCTGTCGGCCCGATGGACAACAACGCCTACCTGCTGGTCTGCCGCCGGACGGGCGACGCGTTGCTGATCGACGCGGCGAACGACTCCGAGCGGCTGGCCGACCTGCTCGGCCACGACGACCAGCGCCCGCGCCTACGCACGATCGTCACGACCCACCGCCACGGCGACCACTGGCAGGCGCTGGGGTCGATCGCGGGCCAGACCGGTTCCTACACCATGGCCCACCCGGCCGACGCGGCGGAGCTGCCGGTGCCGCCGGACCGCCTGGTCGAGCACGGCGAGACGATCCAGGTCGGCGAGGCCGCGCTGGAGGTCATCCACCTGCGCGGGCACACGCCGGGTTCGATCGCCCTGCTCTACCGCGACCCGGCCGGTCACCCGCACCTGTTCACCGGCGACTCGCTGTTCCCGGGCGGGGTCGGCAAGACCACGTCGCCGGAGGACTTCCGCTCGCTGATCGACGACGTCGAGACCCGCGTCTTCGCCGAGCTGCCCGACGACACCTGGTTCTACCCGGGGCACGGCGACGACTCCACCCTCGGCGCCGAGCGCCCGAAGCTCGCCGAGTGGCGCGAGCGCGGCTGGTGACCGACCTCGCCGGGCGCGTCGCGGCCGAAGTCGAGCGGCAGCACCGCCTGCTCGCACGCTGGCTGGGCACCGAGTGCGACTCGTCGGTTCTCGACGAGCTGCGCGAGTCGCACTCGCCCGGCTTCACCATGACCACCGCGGAAGGCGCGGCCCTCGCCGCCGAGGATCTCTTCAGCGGGCTGGCCGAAGCCCGCAACACCGCCCCCGGCCTGGAGATCGGCGTCGACGACATCGAACTCGTGGCGTCGTCTCCCGGCCTCGCGGTGGTGCGCTTCCGCGAAACCCACCGCCACCACGGCGGAACAACCCAGCGCCGCACCACGGCCGTCCTCCGCCAGGACCCAGCCGCTCCCAACGGCTTCCGCTGGCAGCACGTCCACGAAACCACCGTCGGGTTCTGAGTTTCCGGGCCTCGCTGGGAAAGACGTGAGGGAGCAGCAGTGCCCGTCGCACGGAGCAACGGTCTCCGGATCTCTTACGAAGTCTTCGGCGAGGGTCCGCCGCTCGTGCTGCACCCGGGCATGTTCCAGGTCGGCGCGCACTGGTCGCTGGCCGGTTACTCCTCGACGCTGGCGGCGACCCATGCGGTGATCACGGTGGACCCCCTGGGCTTGGGTGGCAGCGACGCTCCGCGGGACCCGGCGGCATACGCATTGCCGCGCCGCGCCGACTACGTCACCGCCGTGCTCGACGCGGTCGGTGTGGAGAGGGCGGCGTTCTGGGGCTACTCGCTGGGGGCGCTCACCGGCTACGCGGTAGCCGTGCACGCTCCCGAGCGGCTGACCCGCCTGGTCGCCGGCGCGTTCGACCCCCTCGACGGCTTCCGCTCCGCGATCGACCCGATGCTGCGCGCCCTGGGCCTCCCGGCGGACGCCGACCCGTACCCGCTCGTGGAACGCGCAGCCCTCGCCCATCCCGCATTCGCCGCCGTGATCGAAGCCGCCGACTCGACAGCCTTGCGGGCCAACTACGCGGCGTACTCGCGCGAGCCGGGCCTGCACGCGGAGTTGGCCGCCGCCGACGTCCCGATGCTCATGTACGCCGGTACCGCCGACCCCTGGCACGAACCGATGCGGATCTTCGCCGAGCGGACGGGCGCGGCGTTCTTCTCCCTGCCCGACGCCGACCACGTGCGCGGCTGGAACGACTCGGCCGGCGTACTCCCCCGCGTACTGCCGTTCCTGGCACGCGACCTCCCCGTTTGACCAGTTGCGGCAAGGGGATTCGGCGATGCGGGCGCTGTTCGTTCGAGCCGGCGCAGGCAACTGGCGGATCACGGCACCGACGCGGACAACGGCGGCAACCCGGCCACCGACGCTGACGAAGACGGCTGATCCGGCCGCCGAACGCCCTGCGCAACGCGGTCGCGGTCGGTGTTCGCCGGGCGGGGTGCGGCGACTACCGTACGGGAGGTGAGCGCAGACGCCCCGGTTACGTTGGTGGAGGTCGCCCGGGCGGCCGGGGTCTCCAAGACCACCGCGTCCGACGCCCTGCGCCGGTCCGGCCGGGTTTCGGAGAAGACGCGGAAGCTGGTGGCCGACACGGCCGACCGGCTGGGTTACACGCCGAACCTCTCCGCGCGGTCGTTGCGGGCGGCGACGACGGGGGCGATCGGGCTGCACCTGCCGGAGGTCCTGACGCGCTCCGAGTACTACATGTCGTTCGTGTTCGGCGTGATCGACCAGGCGTCGCGGCACGACTACGACGTCACGCTGCTCACCTCGCGCAGCGCCAGGGCGCGGGCCGCGTTCCACCGCCTCGACGGGGTGGTGCTCGGCGACCCGCTGGTGACCGACCCGGTCGTGCACGGCCTGCTGGCGTCGGCGGTGCCCGTGGTCACCTGCGAGCGGTTCACCGGCGACGCCGAACCGGCGGGGACCGTCCGCTCGGACCACGCCGCGATGCTGTCCCGGCTGCTCGACCGGCTCCACGACACCGGGGCCTCGCGGCCCGCGCTGCTGGCGTCGAGCACCATCACCGACTGGGGCGCGATCCTGCAGCGCGCCTACCGCGAGTGGTGCGAGCGCAGGGGAACCGCCGTCCGGCTGCGCGAGCTGCCTTACGGCGCACCGTCGGAGGTCACTCAGGACGAGATCCGCGCGCTGCTGGCCGCCGAACCCGGCATCGACGCGCTCGTCTGCGCACCGGACGGTTCGGCGGCGGCCGCCCTGCCGGTGCTGCGTGAGGCGGGCCGGGAGGTCGGGCGCGACGTGCTGCTCGCCGCGTGCGTGGACAGCGGCCCGCTGGCGCACACCGATCCGCCGATCACCGCCATCGACCTGCGCCCGCGCGAAGCCGGTGCCGCCTGCGCCGAGCTGCTGTTCGAGCTGCTGGCGGGAACGGCGGACGAAGGCGCGGTGCGCGATCTGCCGATAGGGCTGGTGGAGCGGCGGTCGACGGCACCGCGGGACTGAATCGACGGAAGGACGCCGACGGCTGGTCGAGCCATTCACATCCCGGTGACCGCGTGGAACTCCTCGCCCGCGTTGAGACGTCGGACGAGGTCCAGCACGGCGTGCGATCCGCCGTGGGCCGTGACCCAGCCGTCCACTCGGCACGCCGCCTTGGCGTAGGTGCGGGGGTCGGCCGCCGCGGCCTTCAGCCAGTCGTCCAAGGTCACCGGGAGCGGTCCCTCCGCCGGTACCAGGCAGCGGTCCGGCGCCGTCGCCGGTGCGAGATGGCGCGGGTCGTCGGAGACCAGGACGGCCAGGCCCTCGTCGAACCACTGCGGAACCCGCGCACCTTCCGAGTGCAGCCGGGTGTGCAGTTCGACGTGCGACATCTCGTGCGAGGCGATGACCGGGTCCACGCCGCGCGGCGAGAGCATCACCGCGCTGTTCAGCACGGCGATGCCGCGTTCCCTGCCTCCGCCGATCCGCCGGTAGCAGTCGTCGGTGAGGCAGGCGAGTATCCGCGGGGAGCTCACCCTGCCGCCATAGAAGCGGTCGACGCGCCGGTTCGCATGCTCCACCGCGGAGATCACCTGCTGCCTATGCGACGCCGGTGGTCCGGGTTCCGCGTGGAGGCCCGGCGCCACCCGCTCCAGCCCATAGCAGCCGGGACACGTCGTGGCCGCGAGCGAGGGGAACCACACCACGACGACCGCCACCGCCGCCACCAGTGCGACCGCGAGCACGGCGAGCAGCCACGCCAGAATCCGCCGCGACCTGGATCTGCCTGCCCACCACCTCATCGCGGTCAAGACTGCCGATCGGCGCGAGCGACCGCAACGAACGTCGCCCGCCGAACCACGGAAGTCCACTGCCGGAGCGGCCCCCGGGAGGTCAGCACGGGGTCGGAGGCTTGGGCGTCCGGCCGGAGGCGAGCCGTTCCGCCTGCTCGACGACGGCAGTCCGCCACTCCGCCGGGACGACGGAGAAAACCCCGTCGTCGTCGAGGGTCCCCAGCGCCTCGCGGGCGACATCGGCCGGATCGGCCCCTTCCGACGACATCCCGGTGGACACCAGCGCGGGGCAGATCATGCTCACCCGCACGGGTGTGCCGGCCAGGGCCATGGCCGCATGCTGGGCGACGGCGGTGACCGCGTGTTTGGACGGCCCGTACGCTCCCCCGCCCGGGAACACCGCCAGTCCCGCCAGGGACGCGGTGATCAGCACATGAGCACGCTCGCCGGACGCGAGCAACCTCGGCACGAAGGCGCGCAGCCCGTTGACGACACCCGCGACGTTGACGCCGAACACCCGGTCCCACTCGCCGGGCGGGACCTCCCACGGTGCGCCGAGCGAGGCGCCCACCACCCCGGCGTTCAGACAGATTAGCCGCGCGTCCGGGGCCTTCGCCGCGAGATCGTCCATCGCGGCCTGGTCCGAGACGTCCGTGGTCACCCCGGTGGCGCCGAGCCGCGTCGCGACCTCGGAGAGCGCGTCGGTGTCGACGTCGGCCAGCACCAGGTCGGTGCCCCTCGCGCGCAGCTCCTCCGCAAGCGCCTTCCCGATCCCGCTCGCCGCTCCGGTGACGACGGCGGTCTTGATTCCAGTGCTCAAGGAGATCCTCCGGGCGAACGCGGACGGGCAGAACGATCAAGCACCTAGGCTAGCCCGGGAGCCCACTCTCCCGAAGTGGATATCGGCCGGTATCCACTGTGGAACATCGCGGGGGTCTAGCTCTTCGGTGCGGTCGCTCGCCGCGCCGCGGGAGTCCACTGCCAGCTCTGCGCCGAGACTCCGCAGGGCCCGCCGTCGTGCACGCCCAGCCGGGCGGCGGCCAGGTCGAGGGTGAGCGTCGCCAGCGTCTGCCAGCGCCGGTGCGCGGGCAGCGCCGGATCCGCGTGGGCGCACACCGGTGCGCCGTCCGCGTGGTGTGCGTGCAGGGCGCGGGCGCGGTCGGTCGGGTCGTCGGAGAAAAGGCCGTGCGTGCGCCGCCGGAGCAGGGCGAGCCGCTGGTAGGTGCTCGACTCCGCTTCGGTGGTCCGCTCCCCCGCGCTCAGCTCGGCGTCCAGGAAGTGGTTGGTGTGCAGGAAGATTCCGGTGCCGTCCGGCTCGAGTTCGGCGACTCCCGCAGGTGACAGCTCCAGACCGCGCACCTCACCGCGCTCTCCGTCGAAGGTGGCGACGGTGATCAGCGAGGACGCCGACAGGCGGGCCGAGCCCGCGATGGCGACCGCTTCACCGACGGTGCTCGCCTCGTCGAGGATGCGACGTGCGACCACGTGCACCGGCACCCCGATGTCAGCGCTGTCGCGCACGTGCCGCAGCACGTTGAAGTGCACGCCGAGCCCCGCGCTGTTCACCCCGATCTTGCCGAGCACGCCGAACTCGGTGAACGTGTGCACCCGGTGTCCGGCGCGGGGCTCCAGCGACCAGATCACCATGCCGTCGCCCAGGGTGTCGTGCCAGTCCCAGGTCTGCACCGTGCGCGGGGCGAGTCCGGTGCCGGGCAGCACGACCGACGTGGAGCACTCGCCTTCGCCGTTGCTCGCCGCGGCGGCCAGGATCTCGGTGCGCGCGTTGAGCGCGGCGACCTGCCATTCCGGCAGCCCGCACCCCTCCGCCACCCCGGCGATCTCCTCCGCGAGCGCGGGCGCCCACGCCGCGGTCTCGGCGTATGCCTGCTCGCTCCAGCCGCGGATGCCGGAAGCTCCGACGGCGGCGAACAGCTCGGCGTAGCCGGCGTAGGAACGCCGTACCTGTTCCCGCCACGCGCGGCCGAAACCACGCCCTCGCTCCGCCGGGTCGAGCTCGCCGGACCGGTGGACTGGCAAGGACATTCGAGACCTCCTCGTGCCCGGGGCCGCCGCGGACCCGCCTCACTCGACGCTGCTGAGCACCGCGTCCCAGGCCAGTTCGGAGGCGAGCGCCCCGAGCCCGGTGGCGGTGGTGCCGGTGAGATCGACCTCGTCGGTGGTGAGCGCGAACAGGATGTCACCGTCGATCTCGGTGTGGAAGGGCTGGATCGCCCTGTGCATCGAGCTGTGGACCTGGGTGGCGAGCTGGCCGAGCGCGACGTCGGTCAGCCGCACGTTGGTGACCAGCACGGTGAGCGTGGTGTTGCCGGCCAGTGTGTGCACCTGAGGCCCGCCGGTCGCCCCCGCCGCGAAGTCCTCGGCCGGGAAGCGGCGTTCCCCCGTCTGCGGGTGCACGTTGCCGCGCACGATCTCGCCCTGGCGGTCCACGACCACGCCGACCGCGTTGACCACGGTGGCCACCAGCACCTTCATCTCGGCGAACGACCGGAACGCCGCGCCCTGCCCGGCGAACTCCGCCCTGGCGAAGTCGATCTTGCCGACTGATGCCGAACGCCCCGCACCGCACCGTCCGACAGGGAACGCGCCTGCTTCGGCGTTGCGCAGCGCGGCCCTGCCCAGCGCCGCGTCCGGTGCGATGGCGGTGTCGCGGGCGGAGAAGTCGTAGATCACCGCACCGGAGACGTGTTGCAGCGCGGCCCAATGCGTCTGGTTCTGCACCCGTGACAGCAGTTCCGAGCTGACGCCTGCCGCCGCTTCCAGGCCGTAGACCGACCCTCCCGCGAGCACGATCGCCTCGTGGTAGCGGTAGCCGCCGCTGAGGCCGACCGCTCCGCCGCGCGCGTCGACCGCGGTCCGGGCACCGGCCGGGACGTGGATCACCGTGCACCCGGTCGGCCCCTCCGGGTACTCGGCGGTGCCGACGAACACGCCGGGCATGTCGAACCGGACCGACCGGTGACCGGGACTGGGCTGGGGGTCGAGCACGACGTCGTCGTTGCCCGGCGCACCCCGCGCGAAGCGCGAGGGCGTTGCCATCCGCGGGTCGTTGCCGCTCACAGCGCCTCCAGCAGTTGTCGTGAGTACTCGGGGTCCTGACCAGCGATATGAGCCGCCCCGACGTGGCCACGTCGGCGAGTTGGGGGTCGAGCCCGGTCGCGGCACCGTTGTCCGCCGGCATCTGGAGTTGGAGGACGCCACCGGCGCGTGCCCTCTCGTCGACGACGGCGAGAGAGCCCGGAGGAAGTGGGGGCGGGCTCGTGATGCTCGACCGCGGAGCAGGCAGCCGCGACCGGCACGACCGCGAGCACAGCGCAGAGGAGCCTGGTGATCCGCATGTGGCCTCACCTTCCGCTGCGAACGTGGCCGCCGTGCCGGTCCAGCACACATGCCGGAACGTTCCGACATGGGCGACGATTAAACGGTGACGTGGCCCACCCGTCAAGGTCACACCCGAACGGACCATTCGTAGAACCCTGGCGCTACCTGGAGTCCGTTGACCCACCGGCACCGCCGGGCTAGCCTGCTGGACAGCCGATGCCGGAACGTTCCGGCATTCGAGTGACCGGCCCACGCGGCAGACAAGGGGACGACCGTGACCGGATGCCGACACCAGGACCCCGGCGAAGCGCCCACCGACGAGACCCCCTCCCACCCGCTCGCGCCGCTGAGCGCGCCGGAAATCGTCCGCACGCGCGAGATCCTCGAAGCAGCCGGGATCATGGGCACCTCGACCAGGGTGTCGTACCTGGGGCTGCTCGATCCCGCCAAGGACGCGCTCGCGCGGTACGAGGAGGACGGTTCGCCGGTACCACGGGACGTTCGGGTCCTGCTGCTCGACATCGCCAGCGGCGACGCCGAGGAAGTGCGGGTGAGCCTGTCCGGCGGCGCCGTCGTGTCCCGGCACCCGATCGACCCCGCCACCGCGGGCCAGGTCCCGGTCCTGCTGGAGGAGCACGACCGGGTGCGCGAGATCGTGGCCGCCGACGAAGGCTGGTGCGCCGCCCTGCGCAAGCGCGGCATCGACGATCCCGCGCAGGTCTTCCTCGCCGCGCTGTCGGCTGGGCGGTTCTCCGGCGACGACGGACGCAGGCGGACGGTGCGCGTGCTGGCGCACTGGCGACCCGAAGAGTCCACAATGGTCTGGGCGCATCCGGTGGACGGCCTGGTCGCCCACGTGGATCTCATCGAGCGCGAGGTCGTCGAGATCGTCGACACCGGCGCGGTGCCGATCCCGCAGGAGTCCGGCGACTACGACGATCCCGAGGTGCGTGGACCGCTGCGGACCTCGTTGCGCCCCATCGAGATCACCCAGCCCGAAGGCCCGAGCTTCGCCTTCGACGGCCACGAGCTGCGGTGGGAGAACTGGACGCTGCGCGTCGGCTTCGACATGCGCGAGGGCCTGGTCCTGCACCAGGTCCGGTTCCGCGACGGCGACCGCGACCGGCCGGTGCTGCACCGTGCGTCGGTCGCCGAGATGGTCGTGCCCTACGCCGACCCCGGCCCGATCCGCTTCTGGCAGAACTACTTCGACACCGGCGAGTACCAGCTCGGCAGGCTGGCCAACTCGCTGGAGCTGGGCTGCGACTGCCTCGGCGAGATCACCTACCTCGACGCCGTCGTCGCCAACGGCGCCGGCGAACCGGTGACGCTGACCAACGCCGTCTGCGTCCACGAGGAGGACGCGGGCGTGCTGTGGAAGCACACCGACCCGGCCAACCGCAGCAGGCAGACGCGCAGGCAGCGCAGGCTGGTCGTCTCCTTCTTCACCACCGTCGGCAACTACGACTACGGCTTCTACTGGTACCTCTACCTCGACGGCACGATCGAGCTGGAGTGCAAGGCGACCGGCGTGGTCTTCACCGCCCGCTACGACGAGCGGATCGCACCGCACGCCACGGAGGTCGCGCCCGGTCTGGCCGCGCCCTACCACCAGCACCTGTTCAACGTGCGGCTGGACATGGCGGTCGACGGCCCGCTCAACGCCGTTGACGAGGTCGAGGTGGAGCGCGTGCCCATCGGGCCGGACAACCCCCACGGCAACGCGTTCCGCCGCGCGAGCAGGCGCCTGCGCACCGAAGGCGAGGCCGTGCGGATGGCCGATCCGGGCCGGGGCCGGGTCTGGCACGTCGTGAACCCGGACCGGCACAACCGGTTCGGCCGGCCGACGGGCTACGAGCTCGTCCCGCAGGGACAGCCCGTGCTGCTCGCCGACGAGTCCTCGGCCATCCACGGCAGGGCCGGGTTCGCGACCAGGCACCTGTGGGTCACCCGCCACGACGAGGAACAGCGGTACCCGGCGGGCGACCTGGTCAACCAGAGCGCGCCGGGTGCGGGGCTGCCCGAGTACGCGGCGGCGGACCGGCCGATCGACGGCGCCGACCTCGTCGTCTGGCACACCTTCGGGCTCACGCACTTCCCGCGGCCGGAGGACTGGCCGGTGATGCCGGTCGACAGCTGCGGGTTCACCCTGCGTCCGGCCGGGTTCTTCGACCGCAACCCGACGCTCGACGTCCCGCCGCCCTCCCCGGGGCACTGCTCGCCGCAGGCCGGGAGCTGACGGGCCGGGCGCTGACCGGCCCGGCGCTGAAAGGAACGAAGAGTCCATGCACGTGTTCGACCGCTACGCGGCGCCCTCCAAGAGCGCGGAGGTCGACCTGGTGCGGCGGCACCCGTTCGCCGTCGTCGTCAGCGCAGAGGGCACCGGCGCGCCCGTGGGCAGCCACGTCCCGGTGGTGTTCCCGCAGGACCGGCCGCCGCCGGGCGTACTGGACGGCACGACGCTGCCGGGGCACATGGCGCGGTCGAACCCGCAGTGGCGGTCGTTCACCGCGGGTCGGGAGGTGCTGCTGGTCTTCTCCGGCCCGCACGGCTACGTCTCGCCCTCCGCCTACGGGTTCGAGCCCGCGGTGCCCACGCTCAACTACGCCGCCGTGCACGTCACCGGCTCGGTGGACCTGGTCGGCGACGCGGCCGGATGCCTGCGCGTGGTCGAGGAAACCGTGCGGGCGCTGGAAGACCTGCGCGACCCGGCGTGGGACATGACCGCGTCGCGGGAGAAGTTCGCCGCCCTCGCCGGGCACGTCGTCGCGTTCCGGGTGCGGGTGACCTCGGTGCGTAGCACGTTCAAGCTCAGCCAGGACATGCCGCCCGACGTCCGCGCCCGGGTGCGCGCCGACCTGCGCGGCGCGCACCCACACCTGGCCGAATTGATGGCAGCGCACGACCCGGGCTGACCCGCCGGACATCTACGCCGGGCGGCGGTCCCGGCGCAGGGGGTGCCTGAGTACCTGTCGTCGATCATTGAAGCGGCGTCAGCCGCTTGGCCCACCCTCGCAACCGGCACCGTCGCGGGTTCTCCGGCGTTCTCTGGCGAGGACAGCTTTTTCGCCGCGTATGCGTGATACGTCAGAAAAAGATCCCGGAGCCAGAGGACGCCTGAGGTTCCGCCACCGGAACCGCCACGCAAGGCGAGTCCAAAGACTGCTTCCTACGTCGGGCGGCGGTCCCGGCGCAGTAGGGCCAGCGCGGTGCTGGGGAACAGCAGCACCGACAGCAGGCCCGCGCAGACCAGCGCCGCCCCCGTCACCGGGGCGATCAGGCCCACTGCTTCGCCGATCTGCGTCGTGGTGACCAGGAACGGCAGCGACGTGGCCTGCAGGAACCCGGCAGCCACGGCCGAACGCGTTCCCAGTGACCGCGCGTAGAGCAGTGCGGGCACGCCCCGCACCATCAGCAACGCCAGCAGGAAGAGCGGGACGCGCAGCAGCGCCGCGGGCTCCTCGACGAGCCCCCGCAGGTCCAGCGTCACCCCGCTGGAGATGAAGAAGACCGGGATCAGGAACCCGTAGCCGATGGCGTCGAGCTTGGTGCGGAAGTGCGGGTGCGTGCTGGTGTCGCGGTCGATCAGGCCCACGACCGCACCCGCCAGGAACGCGCCGAGGATGCTCTCCAGCCCGAACGCCTCGGCGAGCACGACGAAGGCCACCAGCAGCGCCACCGCGGCGCGGACCCGGAGCTCGGCGGTGGTGTCCTGCAGGCGCAGGAAGACCTCGTCCAGCCGCGACCACCGGCCCGCCATCGCGACCGCGACACCGATGGCGGCCACGAACAGGACGAACACGGCCAGGAACGCGAGCCGCTCGGCCGGGGTCGTCTCCGACACCGAGAAGAGCAGCGACACCAGCACCACCGCGGCGAAGTCGGCGACCGAGCTCGCCGCGATCGTGGTCTGGCCCGTCGCGTCCTCGGCGCGGCCGGCGTCCTTGAGCACCGGCACGACCAGCCCGAGCGAGGTCGCCGACAGCGCGACGGCGATCAGCAGCGGGTCGCGCACCCAGCCCGCCGCGCCGAAGGAGAACCCGGCCAGCACGCCGAGGACCATCGTCAGGGCGTAGCCGAGCAGCGCCGTGCGCAGCAGCGAGCCCCGCAACCGGTGCACGTCGACCTCGAGGCCGGACAGGAACAGCAGGAACGCCAGCCCGAGCAGGGCGACGATCCGCACCGCCTCGTCGACCTCCACCAGCCCGAGGACCGACGGTCCGAGCACCACGCCGGCGACGATCTCCAGGACCACGGAGGGCACGCGCACCCGCGGAGCCATGCCGAGCAGCAACGGCGCCAGCAGCGCGACCACCGTCACGACCAGCAGGTTGGTCAGGTCAGGCATGGCGGACACCCCCAGCGCCGCGTCGTCGGCTGGCACCACCATGTGGCGCGGCGGCGCTCAGGGCATCTCGAAGTGCTGGTAGTCGAGCGGCGTGGTCCAGTGCCCGCCCCACGCCCAGCCGCGGTCGGTGAAGGCGCGCACGGCCGGGTCGCCGTCGTGCAGCAGGCCCGGGTCGCGGCGGGCGCGGTCCAGGTACGGCGCGGCGTTGGCGGGCTGGAAGGCGCCGGTGTCGTCGACGTAGGGGTTGATCAGCGGGTTCACGTCGACCGCGCGGCCGAGGGCGTGCTGGGACCACCGGCCGCTGCCGGGGATGTCGCGGCAGCTGAACGCCGAGGTGTTGTTGTCCCGCATCGACAGCTCGTCCTCGGCACCCGGGTAGGAGCCCGCCGGACGCATCCGCTCCACCGGGTAGCCGATAGCGTAGAGCTGCCCGAACACGTCGACCACCTGCCGGACCCGGTCCTGGTGCACGTCCAGCTCACCCACGTGCGTCGCGCCGTCCATACCGACGTGGGCGAGGCGCACGCGGCGGAGCTCGGCGGGCCCCACCGGGCAGCCCGGTCGCCAGCTCGGCCCCAGCTCGGCGGCGGTGACCGGCAAGACCTCGGCGGTGAACGGCGCCCGCGCCGGGGCGGTGGGCGGCGGCGACGCGGGCGGTGGCGGAGCGGGCGGTGGCGGAGCGGGGCCGGAGCACTGCGCGAGCACCGCGAGCAGCGCCACCGCGAGACACGCGCGGTGGGCGGGGTGCGGGTGGTGACGTGTCCTCATCGGGAGGTCCCCGTCGGCTCCGGTGCGCTCGGTCGAGCACACCCCACCGTACCCGGGCGGACACCCGCTGAACGGCTCGTCGAGGGCCGTCAGCGCCGTCGCGCCGACGTCAGCGCCTGGCGCGCGATCAGCGCGGCCCGGATGCGGGGCAGCTCGGCGGGCACCGTCGTGTCGAGCCCGGTCAGGGCGGCGATCCTGCGCAGCCGGTAGTCGACGGTGTTGGGGTGGATGTGCAGGGCCCGCGCGGTGTGCCTGCGGTTGAGGCCGTGGCCGAAGTGCGTCCGCAGCGTTTCGAGCAGCTCGGGCTTGCGCGCGACCGGCTCCAGCAGCGCCGCCAGCTTCTCCGCCGCAGGCCCCGGCCGGGACAGCTGGTACTCCAGCGCCACGTCGTCGAGCCGGTGGACGCCGGGGGGACGCCCACAGGCGAGCGCCACGTCGAGGACCTCCCGCGCCACGACCGCCGCCTCTCCCACATCGGTCGGGGCTGCCGCCACCGCACCCGCCGTGGCGTCGGCGCCCGCCGCGCGCGACGCCGACTCGACCAGCGAGGCCAGCCGCCCCCAGTCGGCTTCGCCGACCTCGTCGGCGGGTTGCGCGCACGGCACGAGCGCGACGCCACCTGCCGGGGTGAGCGCACAAAGCACCGGATCGCGCGCTCGGTGTTCGAGTTCGGTGCGCAGCCTGCGGAGCTTGCGCCGCGCCGCGACCGAACCATCCACATCGGACCTGTTCTCGTCGGGGTGCGCGCCGATCACCAGCTCGAGCACCAGATACGAGGGCGGCAGCAGGATTCCCGCCCTGGCGGCGATCTCGGCGTTCGCTCCGCCTTCCAGCAGCGCCGAGAGCAGGGCCTGCCGGGCTGCCTGCTCCTCGCTGAACACCGCCTGCCGCTCGTGGAAGTACCCGGCCGAGACCGCGGCGGTGACGTCCTGGAGGTAGGCGAGCTGCAACCTGCTGAGCCGCAGCAGTCCCGGCAGGTCGGCGGGTTCGGCGTGCGGCCCCAGCAACTCCCAGCTCACCCGCACGCCGAGGTGGTGCGCGCTGAGCACCACGTCGATCGGCACCCCCTCCTCGGCCCGCTGGGCGATGTTCTCCCGCAGCGAGGCCAGGAACCGCGGCGACGGGCGCCGGCCGGTGCGCACGACCTCGGCGAAGGCCCTGACTCCCGCGCCGATGATCCGGGTGACGTCACCGCGCAGCAGTTCGGTGGGCATCCGGGCGTAGGCGGGCAGCTCGGCGAGGATGCGCTCGAAGACGGCCGCCACCAGTTCCGGCGCGGCGGCGGTGATCCGCTGGTGCAGCGCAACTCCGCCAACGGTGATCGGGTCGACGGTGACGGGGTCGATCGCGGTCGAGGGCTCCCCGGAGGAGCCAGGACTGTGTCCGGTCACGAAGATCTCCGCTGTTGTCTGGGAAGAATCCCACGTCGACCCAACGACCGGATGCCCCATCATGTTACGGAGATCAAGCTACCTGCCGGTAACCGGGCTTGTCGCCGGCAGTCCCTCGCCACCGAACGGACCGCACCGAACGGACCGACCGCCGACCGACGAAGGGAACGTGTGCGCATGAGGAGAATACTCACCACCGGCCTGGCCGCGCTCGCACTCGCCGGAGCCGCCGTCGTGACACCCGGCTACGCGACGGCGCCGGCACCGCAGGACGTGCTCTTCGTCGGCAACAACTGGGACGGCACCGTGGAAGTGGTGTCCGCGCAGGGCGGCCTCACCAGCATCGGCCGGATCAACGCCGTGCCCGACCGCGACGAACGGATGCGCGAGATCTACGCGAACCCGGTGCGGCTGGCCTACTTCCTGGGCATCCGCGCGCTGGTCGGCGAGGGCCACGACCAGTTCGTCGACGACGCCTACAGCGTGCGGGACGGGCGGCTGCTGGTGGTCTCGCGGCCGAGCTTCGCCGACGTGGTCGCGATCGACATCGCCACCGGCGAGCTGGTGTGGCGGTTCGCCGTCGAAGGCCAGCGCTCCGACCACATGGCGATCTCCCCGGACGGCACCGAGGTCGCCGTTTCCGCCTCCACCGGCAACGTGGTGCACCTGCTCGACGTGGCCACCGGGCGCGAGACCGGCCGCTTCCCGTCCGGCGACTCGCCGCACGAGAACGTCTACTCCGCCGACGGCAGGTGGATCCTGCACGCCAGCATCGGGCACGTCTACTCGCCGCTGGACCACCCGGCGCTGGACACGACCAAGGGCGAGCGCTACTTCCAGATCGTCGACCGCGCCACCGGCCAGGTGGTCCGGCGCATCGACATGGGCGCCGAGCTGGACGAGGCGGGCTATCCGCACATGAGCTCCGCGGTGCGGCCGATGACGTTGAGTCCGGACGCCCGCTACGCCTACCTGCAGGTCTCGTTCTTCCACGGCTTCGTCGAGTACGACCTGGTGCAGGACCGGGTGACCCGGGTGGCCAACCTCCCGATCGCCGACGAGGTGGAGGACCTGCCCAGGGAGCAGTACCTGCTGGACTCGGCCCACCACGGCATCGCGATGAACCCCGCGGGCACCGACCTGTGCGTGGCGGGCACGATGTCGGACTACGCGACGATCGTCTCGCCGGAGACGTTGCGCCACAAAGGACTGGTGCGCTCGGGCAAGAAGCCGTACTGGGCGACTCCCAGCGCCGACGGGCAGCACTGCTACGTGTCGTGGAGCGGCGACGACAAGGTGTCGGCGATCTCCTACCGGACCGGGCAGGAGGTCGGCAGCGTCCAGGTCGGCGACCACCCGCAGCGGATGCGCCTGGGCCAGGTGCCCGCGGGCTGGCGGGGCGGGCCGGCGGCGTAGTCACGGCCGGTGGCGTAGTCACGGCCGGTGGCGTAGTCACGGCCGGTGGCCGGACGGGGCTGCGCGGCAGCCCCGTCCGAACGGCTCGCGTCCCCGGCCCTGCGCGTCGCGCCGGATCAGCGGCGCCGAAGCGCTCCGGCGACGACGCGGCCCACGACCAGGTAGACGGCGGCCGCGAGACCGTAGTTGAGCACCAGGCCGAACGTCGCGTCACCCGGGGTGAACACGTCCCCGAAGCCGAACACGAAGATCCGCGCCGTCTGGTAGACGAACGAGACGAACCCGCTGTCGGGGTTCGCGCCGAACAGCTGGAACACGATGTGCAGCACGAACACCGTGGCGACCACCCCGGTGAACAGGTGGACGACCATGGCCAGGGTGTTGGCGCGGTCCGCCCTGCGGGCGCGCTTCTCCTCGTAGGAGCGCTCCGGTCGGTCGTGGCGGGCCGGCGGCGGTTCCGGCGGCGGCTCGTACCGGTCGCGCCCGCGCTCGCGCTCGTACCGCCGGTCGCGGTCGTACCGGTCCCGGTCCCTGTCGTAGCGATCCCAGTCGCGGTCCCAGTCCCGGTCGCTCTCGCGGTCGTACGGGCGGTCGTAGTCGTAGTCGCGGTCCCGGTCGTAGTGGTCGTACGGGTCCGGGTCGTCGTACCGGGACGGCGGTGGCTCCGGATCTTGCCGCGCCGGCGCCGGTGGCTGCTCGTACCGCATCGTCGGCGGGTTCGGCGGACGTGCCGCCTGCGTCGCCGGTTCCGGTGCTCCCGGCGGCGGACCCGGAGGCTGCGCGGGCGGCTGACCGGGAGGCGGGCCGGGTGGCTGCGGCGGACGCGGCTGCTGGCCCTGCGGCATCGGCGGTTGCCCGCCGCCGGGCGGCGGACCCTGCGGCGGCGCGGGCGGGCCCTGCGGAGCGGGCGGCGCGCCCTGCGGCGGCCCAGGCGGGGCGGCTGCGGCGCAGCGCCCTGCGGCGGCCCAGGCGGAGCCCCCTGCGGTCCACCGCCCTGCGGGGGAGCCTGGGGCGGTGCCTGCGGAGGTCCCGGAGGTCCGGGCGCGGGCGGCCGGCCCTGCGCGGGCGGCGGTCCCGGTGGCACGGGTGCCTGCGGAGGAGGCCCGGGCGGTGGCGGCGGGCCCTGCGACGGGCCAGGAGCCGCCGGAGGCGGCGCGCCCTGCGGGTTCGGACCCTGCTGGTTCGGGCCCTGCGGATTCGGAGCCTGAGGACTCGGGCCCTGGCCTTGCTGGCCGGGAGCACCGGGGCCGGGACCCTGCGGCCCGGGTCCGGGCGGAGCCGGACCGGGGCCCCGTCTCGCGCCGGGCGGCGGCCCCTGGGGCGGGTGACTGCTCATGGCCCGCCATTGTGACGATCACACCGCCGGGGCGACAGCCCTCCCCCACTGCCAGGCACATGAGAGAAGCCACAGCGCACCCCCTCCGCGCCTGCCCGCCCGAGAGTCTTCGGGCCGCAAGTCCGGCCGTGCCGCGGCCCGGAGGTGCACCCCGCGCCCCGCGGGACCTCGCCCCCGCACCAGGGGTCGGCGACGTCACTCGGAGATGGGTACGGCCGAGCCGGTGACCGCGATGCCCGACGCCGCCCCGGCGGGGATGTCGACGAGCAGCCTGCTCGGACGTCCCATGTCCTCACCCTGGTGGATGGTGATCCGCACCGGTGGCTCGACCGCGCCGAGCACCCGCAGGTACGCGCCGAAGGCCGCCGCCGCGGCACCCGTGGCCGGGTCCTCGTAGACGCCGCCTGGCGGGAACGGGTCGCGGGCGTGGAACTCACCGTCATCGCCCCGCCACACCAGGTGCACGGTCGTCCAGCCCCGCTCCGCCATCAACGCTCCCAGCGCGGCGCGGTCGTAGTCCAGCTCGGCCAGCCTCCGGCGGGTGGCGGCGGCCAGCACGAGGTGGTCGTTGCCCGCGTTGGCGATGCGCGGCGGCAGGCCGGGGTCCAGCTCGGCCGCGTCCCAGCCCAGCGCGCCGAGCACCGCGGCCAGGTCCCCCTCGTCGACCTCGCGCACCGCCGGGGCGACGCTGGTGAGCGTCGCGACGACCCGGCCGCCCTCGGTCCGGGTGTCGACCGCGACGTCGCCGACCGGTGCGGTCAGCAGCAGCTCTCCCGCCCCGTCGCGCTCGGCGAGCGCGACCGCCGTGGCGATCGTCGCGTGACCGCAGAACCCGACCTCGGCCAGCGGGCTGAAGTACCGGATGCGGTGGTGGCGGTCGCCCGGTCGCTCGACGAGGAAAGCGGTTTCGGAGTAGCCGACCTCCGCGGCGATCTCCTGCATGCGCTCCTCGGTCAGCCCGCGGGCGTCGAGCACCACCCCGGCCGGGTTGCCGCCCCGGCCGCCGTCGTCGAAGGCGCTGTACCGCAGCACGTCTATGTCGTCCATGGTGACCAGCCTGCCGACCCGGTGACATCATGTCCAACGATGACTTCCGATGCCTTCGATCGGAGAACTCGATGGACACCAGGCTGCTCCGCAGCTTCCTCGCGGTGGTGCGCACCGGCGGTATCACCGCGGCGGCGGCCGAGCTCTCCTACGCCCAGTCCACGGTCACCGCGCACGTGCAGGCCCTGGAGCGGCTGACCGGCGCCCGGCTGCTCGACAGGTCGGCGGCCGGGGCGGTGGCGACCTCGGCGGGCGCCCGGCTCGCCGAGCACGCCCGGCACATGCTGGATCTGGAGGACCGGATGTTCGCCGAGCTGGCCGCGGCCGACCGGACACCGGCCGGCGAGGTCCGCCTCCGGGCGCCCGAGTCGGTGTGCGCGTACCGGCTTCCGGGTGTGCTGCGCGGACTCTCCGAGCGCTATCCCGACGTGCGGCTGTCACTCGCGCCCGCGGCGACCGGTGACGCGCTGAGCGCGGTCGCCGACCGCCGCGCCGACCTCGCGCTGGTCTTCGAGCCGTCGGTGAGCGGCAACGGGTTCGACGTCGTCGATCTCGGACCGCAGCGCCTGTCTCTGGTGGCGGGCCCGGCCACCGGTCTCTCCCGCGGGCGCCGGGTCACGGCGCCGGAGCTGGCCGAGGCCGGTGCGCTGCTGCTCGAGGAGGGCTGCGGCTACAGCGACGAGCTCGCCGCGCTGCTGTCCGCCGCCGCCCCGGCCGCCGCGCCCACCCGGTTCGGCAGCGTCGAGACCGTCAAGCGCTGCGTGGCGGCGGGCCTCGGCGCGGCGCTGCTGCCGACCGCGACCGTCGAGGAGGAGATCGCCGACGGCAGGCTGGTCGAGCTGCGCGGCCCGCGCACGTCCGAGCACCACCTTTGGCTGGTTCGTTCGGCGACGCGGTGGGCCTCCCCCGCTGTCATGGCCGTGCACTCGCTGCTGAGGACCTGACCAGGCCCTCAGGCGTCGGACTGCTCCGCGGCCACCAGACGGGCGTAGCGCACGCCCGCCGCCAGCAGCACCAACCCCGCGCACAGGAACGCCACCACGCGCGCGAAACCGTCCAATGTGGCCAGGTCGAACAGGAACAGCTTCGCCAGCGCCACCGCGATCAGCACCATCCCCGCCACCCGCAGGTGGGTGAGCCGGACTCCCCGCAGCAGCAGGTAGATCGCCGCGCCGACCCAGCTCAGCGTGATGAGGATGTGCCCGGTCAGGAAGCCGGTGCGGTCATCGCGCACGAGCAGCACCAGCGCCATGATCGTGCTGGCGCTGCCGTAGAGCAGCACCATGCCGGGCAGTGCCCACACTCCACCGGGTTCCCGGCTCAGCGCGCCGAGCCGAACCGCGACCGCGGGCACGAGAACGGCGACTGCCGCGATCAGCAGCCCCGCCAGCACACCCGGGATGCCCTGGGCGCGTCCCAGGCCGGCCAGCGCCGCGATCGGCACCTCGTGGACCATCGAGACCAGGAAGCCGGCGACGCCGAAGCACAGCGCGCCGAGCAGGATTCCGCTGCTGCGCAACTGGAAGGCCCCCAGCGCCAGCAGCAGCGCCTCGCACAGCAGCGCGGTCGCCCACGCCGAGGGATCGACGAAGGTGACCGTCGCCTGCAATGCCGCCACCGCACCCGCGCCACCGGCGACCGCCGTGAAGCGGCTCGGCAGCAGCTCGCGGAACGCGGGCAGGAACCTGCCCACCGCCCAGACCGCGAGCAGCATCGCGGCCACCAGCGCCGCGAGCAGTCCGGCGTGCACGCGTTCCACCATCGGCGCCGACAGCAGCGCCGGGGCGGGCGAGGCGACCAGCAGCCCGATCGCCGTCACGTCGTCGCCGCGGCGGGCCCCGGCGGTCACGGCGGCGAGCACGACGCCGAGCAGCGACACGGCCAGCACGGCCAGCAGCGTGGTCCCGTCGTGGCGGGGCAGGACGAGGTTCCAGACGTCGGCCACCAGGGCTCCCAGCACGCACGGGACCGCGGCGGCCAGCGTCAGCCCGCGCCACCCGCGCCGGATCTGCACGGGCGTCGCGGCGATCTGCAACACCAGCAGGAAACCGACCAGCATCGCATCCGGCCGCGCGGTGATCATCGGCGCGCAGACGGCGCTGCCGAGCACCGCGCCGACCGCCGGGGACTGCGCGCGCCAGCGGTCGGCCAGCGCCAGTCCCGCGGCGGCGACGAGCAACCCGAGGCCGAGGCCGGCCGGCTTCGGGAAGTAGCCGTAGAGCGAGGTCGCGGCGACCACGGCCAGGTGCACCGCGGTGAAACCCGTTGCGGCGAGCGCGTATGCGCCGATGCGGCCGGCCTGCCTGCGGTGGACCCAGACTGCGGCGGCGACCAGCGCCGCGCCCAGCGCGGCTCCGCCGCCGACGCGCAACTGCGGCAGCAACCAGCCCTGCTGCGCGGCGAGCACCAGCAGGAAGACCACTCCGAGCAGCGTCACGGCGGTGCCCGCGACGGCGAGAACGCGGCTCGTGGTGAGCTGTCCGGCGCTGAGGCGGCGCGGGGCCCGCGCGGCCTGCACCGGCTGCGGCATCTCCGGATACGGCGGGGCGTGGGGAGTCGGCTGCGGCGGGGCGGGCGGCATGCCGTACGGCTGCTGCGCCCAGGCTTCCTGCCGCTGCGGCATCGTCGGCGGCTGCGGCATGGCTTGCGGCGGCTGGATGGCCGGCTGCTGCGGCACGCTTGTCTGCTGTGGCGCCGACCCGGCGGCGCGGGAATGCAGAACCGCGCCCAGTTCGGCCAGGCGCTGCCCGATCGCGTTGAGCTCGCCCGCGAGCAGCACGAGCGTGCCGTCCTGATCGGGTCCGCAGTCGGACCGCTCACCTGAACTGGAGTGCGACATGGGCCCAGAGTCTTGCCACGGGCGATCAGGGCCGCATCGGTAGCACTACTCAGATCGAATACGCGGTTGCAAGGCCCCGACGACCCGATTGCACTTGCCGGCGTGACTTGCGTTCCGTCTCGGCGTCGCGAACGCGCAGGCGCTCGCGACGCACCCGCTGGGCACCGTGGTCGAACCGCTGTGCGTGGAGGTGTCCGTCGCGCGCGGGCCGTGACGGCCCCGGCGTCAGGAGCGCCGGCTGATCAGGTCCCAGGCGCGGCGCACCAGTGCGTGCAACCGGCCTTCCGGCAACGGGCGGCCCGCACTGTCGCGCCTGGGGTTGGTGCGGTCGCGGTACTCGGCGAGCTCGCCGCGGCCGACCTTCAGCAGCACGCCGTGTTCGTGCATCTGCGCGATCTGGTCGGGGTCGGCGAAGAGGCGGCGGACGGGAAGCCGCGCGCCCTGCACGACCACGCCCTCGAAGATGTCCATCGGCAGGTCCGCGACGACGCGTTCCACGGTCCCGATCCGCTCACCGTCGCGGTCGAAGACCGGTGTGCCTTCGGCCAGCGCGAGGTAGGCGATCGGTCTGCCGAGGTCGTCCACGCCGTCAAGGCTACGCCAGAACGCCGGTGTTCCCCTCCCGTCGCGGCCCTGGCCAGGGCCGCGACGGGAGGCTCACGCCTCTGGGTAGAACGAGGCGATGTGCGCTTCGAGATCCATCAGGTCGGGGTGCGCGAAGAACGCCATGTTGTCGCCGTCGGACGGGCAACCGGACTGGTGGCGCACGTCACCGAACACGTCGGTGGCGCGGCAGTGCGAGCACGGCACGCGGGCCAGCGGGTATCGGGAGCTCACGCAGCCTCCTCGGGGACGCCTCGGGGGACCACGACCGCGTGCCGGGGGCGGCCGTGGGAAGCAACCGCACGCTAACGGGGCGAATGCGCTGGTACCAAGCCCTCTCCCCAGCCCGTGTGCCCGCTCTCACGTCGTCCTCCGCGACGTCGCTAGCCGGCGGTGGTCTGTTCGCTGCCGAACCCGTTGGTCTGGCCGGACCGCCCCGAGTCGGTCTTGTTGTTGGGGGCGATGGCGGAGTTGAGCACCGCGGTGTTGGGGAGCTTGACCGGGCCCTCGTCGCTCTCCAGCGTCAGGTAGACCAGCCCCATCTCGGTGACGCGGCCCTGCAGCGGCCCGCCGAGCGTGCCCGAGTGGATGACCAGGTGGTCGCCGAGGGTGAACGGGCGTGCGGTCACGAGCATGAGCCCGGCGAAGACGTTGCCCAGCGACTGCTGCGCCGCGATACCGATGATCACACCGGTGACGGCACCGCCGAGCAGCAGCTGGTCGACGCGCACGCCGAGCTCTCCCAGCGCCACGACCGCGACGAGCGCGTACCCGGCCAGGGAGATGACCAGCCGCAGCGCCCCGGCGTGGCTGGGGCTCAGCCGCACCCGGGTGCGGCGGCCCGCCTCCCTGGCCAGGCACTGCACGGCGATCGCGCCCAGCACGACGAACACGATCGCGCCCGCGATGGCGGCGGTCTTGTAGAGCGCGGAGCCGTGGCGGAACAGCGCGGCGGGGTCGACCACCGCGGCCGCCACGATCATCGCCACCGCCAGCGCCGAGGCGACCGCACCCCGCTTCACGTCGGCGCTGAGGCCGCGGGGTTTCAGCCGCGGGGTGCGCCACCAACCGCGGCGGCGGGTGTCGGGGTCCTCGTTCGGGGAAGCCATGCGTCCGATTCTGGCGATCTCGTCGGCACGATCAAGTGACGGGGCGCACGGTCGGCTCACGAGCGGCGTCAGCCGCTGGGTGCAGGCCCAGCGCGCACGGCTGCGCAGACCTTGTCCGACGCATTCCCTAAGGTCATACCGTGCGTTTCGGAGTGCTCGGTCCGTTGGCCGCGTGGGCCGCCGACGGGCGCCCGGTCCGGGTGCCCGAGGCGAAGGTCCGCGCGCTGCTGGCGAGCCTGCTGGTCGAACCCGGCCGGGCGGTCTCGGTGGACCGGCTCGCCGACCGCCTGTGGGGCGAGCGGCTGCCGGGCAACCCCGCCAACACCATCCAGACCAAGATCTCGCAGCTGCGCCGCGTGCTGGACGCCGCCGAGCCCGGCGCTCGCGACCTGGTCCGGCACCAGCCGCCCGGTTACCTGCTGCACGTCGCCGACGAGTCGCTGGACGCCCGGCGGTTCGAGTCGCTCACCGAACGCGCCCGCGCGGCGGCGGACCCCCGCGAGCGGGTCGCGCTGCTCACCGACGCCCTCGCGCTGTGGCGGGGTCCGGTGCTCGCCGACTTCGCCGACGCGCCGTTCGCGGCGCCGCTCGCGCGGCGGCTCGAGGAGCAGCGCCTCGTCGCCGAGGAGGACCGGGCGCAGGCCCGGCTCGCGCTCGGCGAGCACGACGACCTGGCCGGTGAGCTCGCCGAGCTGGTCGCCGCGCACCCGCTGCGCGAGCGGCTGCGCGCCGTCCAGATGCGGGCGCTGTACCGGGCGGGCAGGCAGAGCGAGGCACTGGACGCCTACCTCGACCTGCGGGAGCGGCTCGACCGCGAGCTCGGCCTGGAGCCCGGCCCCGAGATCACCGCCCTGCACGGGTCGATCCTGCGGCAGGACGCCGCGCTGGAGGTCCGTCCCGCGCGGCGCACCAACCTGCCCGCGCCGCTGACCGAGCTGGTGGGCCGGGCCGACGCGGTGGCCGCGGTCCGCTCGCTGGTCGCCGGGTCGCGGCTGGTCACGCTCACCGGGCCGGGCGGTGTCGGCAAGACCGGGCTCGCGGTGGAGGTGGCCAGGTCGCTGGAGACCGCCGACGGCGTGTGGCTGGTCGAGTTCGCCGGTCTGGATCGGCAGGTGAGCGCGGGCCCGGACTCCCTCGACAAGTGGGTCGTGGCCGTCGTGACCGCCGCCCTGGACATCCGCGAGGAGGTCGCGGGCGCCTCCGCCGACCGGCTCACCGATGTCCTGCGCGGCAAGGAGGTCGTGCTGCTGCTGGACAACTGCGAGCAGGTCGTGGAGCCGGTGGCCGCGCTGGTCGCCCGCCTGCTGCGGGCCGCGCCGGGGCTGCGGGTGCTGGCCACGGGCCAGGTGCCGCTCGGCCTCACCGGCGAGGTCGTGTGGAGCGTCCCGCCGCTCGAGGTCCCCGGCGCCGACGTCGTGGCCGCGGCCGAGGTCGGGCGGTTCAGCGCGGTGCGGTTGTTCGTCGCCCGCGCCGCCGCCGCGCGACCCGGCTTCGCGCTGGACGCGGGCAACGCCGCCGCCGTCGCGGCGATCTGCCGCAGGCTGGACGGCATCCCCCTTGCTCTGGAGCTGGCCGCGACCAGGGTGCGCGCGCTGGGCGTCGGCGAGCTGCTGGGCAGGCTCGACGACCGGTTCGGCCTGCTGACCACCGGTCCGCGCGACGCGCCCGCGCGGCAGCGCACCCTGCGGGCGGTGATCGACTGGAGCTGGGAGCCGCTCGGCGAGCCGGAACGGGTCGTGCTGCGCAGGCTCGCCGTCCACGCCGACGGGTGCACGCTGGCGGCGGCGGAGGCGGTGTGCTCCGGCGACGGCGTGCGCCCCGAGGACGTCCTCGACGTGCTGGCCCGACTGGTCGACCGGTCGCTGGTGGTCAGCCAGCCCGGCCGGTCCGGCCAGCGCTACCGGCTGCTGGAGTCGGTCGCCGCCTACTGCCTCGACCGCCTCCAGCAGGCCGGGGAGCTGGCGGCGGTCCGGCTGCGCCACGCCCACCACCACCTCACCGCCGCCGAAAGAGCGGAACCGCTGTCGCGCGGCCCGCACCAGCGCGAGCGGCTGGACGAGCTGGACGCCGAGGCCGCGAACCTGCGGTCGGCGCTGGAGACCTTCGCCGAGCACGGCGAAGCCGACGCCGCGCTGCGGCTGGCCCGCGCGCTGACGTGGTTCTGGTTCCTGCGCGGCCGGTTCCGCGAAGCGTGCAGGGCGCTGCGCGGTGCCCTGTCGGTGCCCGGGGCGAGTCCGTCGCGGCGCACCGAGGTCGCGGTCTGGACGGCGGGTCTTGCGGTGCTGGGAGGAGATCCGGTCGACGAGGAGACGTTCGAGCAGGCCGCGGGCATCGCCGACCCGAGGGCGCGTTCGCGTGCGCTGTGGTTCGCCGGCTACGTGCAGTCCACCATCGGCGACATGGCGGCCGGGCGGCGCTTCACCGACGCGGCGTTGCGCGATTTCGAGGCCCTCGGCGACAAGTGGGGCATCGCCGCCGCGCTGGCCGACCGGACGAGCCAGGCGCTCGGCGCGGGCGAGCTCGCCTCCGCCGACCGCGCCGCGCGACGCAGCGCCGAGCTGTTCGACGAGCTCGGCGACCGGTGGGGGCAACTGCAGGCGTCGTTCGCACGGGGAGTGCTCGCCGAGACTTTCGGCGACCACGAGCGGGCGCGCCGGCTGCACCGCGAGGGCCTCGACAAGGCGCGGGAGCTCGAGCTCTGGCCGGAGGTCTCCTACCAGCTGACGTGGCTGGGCCGCAACGCGCTGCTCACCGGCGACCACGCCCTCGCCCGCGAACACCACGAGCGCGCCGCCGAGATCGCCCGCGAGCACGGCTTCCGGACCGGCGAGGTCTACGCGGTGACCGGGCTTGCGCTCGGCGCCCGCCGGGAGGGCGACCTCGACCTCGCCGAACGCCACCTGGACGAGGTGATGCGCTGGTACCGCGACTCGGCGTTCGAGCCCAGCAGCACGCTCGTGCACGCCGAGTTCGGCTTCGTCGCAGAGATGCGCGGCGACGCCGGGCGCGCTGCCGAGCACCACCACCGGGGCTTCGAGCTGGTCCTCCGCCTCGGCGACTCCAGGGCCGTCGCGCTGGCCATGGAGGGGCTGGCGGGCGCCGACGCGCTGGCCGGGCGGCACGCCCGGGCCGCCCGGCTGCTGGGCGCGGCGGCCCACGCGCGCGAGTCGGTGGGCACGCCGCTGATCCCGGCCGAGTCCGCCGACGTCGACCGCATCACCGCCGCCGCGCGCGCCGAGCTCGGCGACGAGGTCTTCGCCGCCGAGTTCGAGCGCGGTGCGCGGGCCTCACCCGAGGAGTTCCGCCGCCGCTGACGCCTCCCGGCGAGACGTCAGACCTGTCTTTGGCCTTCGAAGCGGCGAAGCCGCTCGACCCACCCCTGCCACGCAGGGGTGCGT
Organism: Saccharopolyspora erythraea; assembly: GCF_018141105.1. Lineage (NCBI taxonomy): Bacteria > Bacillati > Actinomycetota > Actinomycetes > Pseudonocardiales > Pseudonocardiaceae > Saccharopolyspora > Saccharopolyspora erythraea. The sequence goes on from NZ_CP054839.1 coordinate 6,659,472, forward strand.
CCGAAGCCAGCACTCAGAGCGATGGGTCGCGGATGACGTTGATGAGGCTGGTCCAGCTGTCCTTGCCGTGCCCGGCCGCGACGGCCCGCGCGTAGTGCGACTGGATCGCTTTCGGCAGCGCCAGATCGATGCCCGCCACTTCGCTCGCACCGACGATGTGGTCGGCGGTCGCGCCCATCATGAAGGTCGAGGCCGCGTCCCCGGGGTGGGCGCCCTCGTCGACGGCCTTGGCCGCATCGGCGAGGAAATAGGACACCGTGTCGAAGTTCTCCACCGCCCTCGGCAGGAACTCCTTCGCCGACACCCCCGCCGAGCCCAGCAGCGCGGTCGCGTGCATGTAGAGCGACAGCGACCCGAGGAAGATGTCCAGCTGCGCCAGGTAGTAGAGCTGGGCCAGGCCGGGGTCGGTGCCGACGTAGTCGGGCCTGCCGATCAGGCGCAGCACCGGCTCGTGGGCATCGAGCACCTCGCGCGGGCCGCTGTAGAAGGTGTAGGCGGATTCGGTGCCGACCAGGTTCTCCGGCACCATGATGCCGCCGGTGAGGAACTCCGCGCCGCGCTCGGCAGCCCACGTCGCGGCCTCGCGGCTGCGCTCCGGGGTGTCGGAGCTGAGGTTCACCAGCACCTTGCCGGAAAGCCCCTCGCCGTCGCCGAGGATGTCGTACATGGCCTGGTAGTCGGTCAGGCTCAGCAGCACCAGCCCGGAGGCCGCCACCGCCTCGGCCGGGGTCTGCGCGCGCACCGCGCCCTCGGCCACCATGGCGTCGGCTCGGCCGGGCGTGCGGTTCCAGACGGTCACCGGGTGCCCGGCGGCCAGCAGGACCCGCACGATGCTGCGGCCCATCGGGCCCAGGCCGATCACGGTGACAGCTTCCTTGTGCTCGTTCATGGTCTCTTCCCGCTCGTCGTTGGCTGACCTGTCCGACTCTGCCGCCGGGCACGCACGGATCGCCGACGGTCCGCGCACGGACCGGGAGCGGGCTATCCGGTGAGCCGGGCCTCGAGGCCGTCGAGGAGCTGGCGCAGCCCCTGCTCGAAGAGCGTGTCGAAGTCGAAGTCCCAGTCCTGCTCCGTGAGCGCGACGAACACCGGGTAGCGCTCGGGATCGAGCACCGAGCGCAGCTCCGGCCCGCCGTGCGCGTCCATCCACTCGTCGGCAGACATCCCGGTGTCGCGCAGAGCCTCGGCGTCGGGGCGCAGGTTGAGCGCGGTCCCGCGCACGTGGTTGAAAAGCGTGACGTAGGTGTAGAGCAAGGTCGAGCGGTCCAGGCCGAGGCCGTCGAGCGCCCGGACCACCCACTCGACGTGCAGCATCACGTTCGGCATCGGCCTCGGCCGGGCGAACGAGATCGCGCCGGGCAGCCACGGGTGCCTGCGATACAGGGCCCACTGGAGCCGCGCCGAGACCTCCAGCCGGGCCCGCCACCCGGGCGGCACCACCTCCGGCAGCGGGGACTCGCCGAAGGCCGCGTCCGCCATCCGCAGCACCAGGTCACCCTTGCTGCGAACGTGGCGGTACAGGGTCATGGTGGCCACGCCCAGCTCGGTCGCGATCCGCCGCATCGACACCGCGTCGAGTCCCTCGGCGTCGGCGATCCCGATCGCCACGCGCACCATCCGGTCGGGCATCGCACCGGTCTCCCCCTGCGCGTCCCGCGGAACGCCGACGACCACGGTGCCCACACCGGGCACGGCCCGCACCAGGCCCTGACGGCGCAGCTCGGCCAGCACCTTCGTCGCGGTCGCGATCGCCACGCCGTGCTCCCGGCTGATGCGCCGTGCCGAGGGCACCCGGTCGTCGGGGCGCAGTTCGCCCGAGGCGATGCGGGCGCGGATCCGCGCCGCGATGGCCAGGTACGGCGGATCGGCCTTGTTCACTCGTCCTCCCAAGTCCGCGCAAGCGTACTAGTACGACATCGCACCGACAGGCGCCGGACAACACGATTTCCTCACCAAAACCGCAAAATCAGGCCACATGTGTACTAGTACACATATTCAGTATTCCACGAATTCAGTGCACAGAGACGGAATACCGCTAAATACGCCGTACATTTCCTGGTACCGAAAGACTTCCGAAGGAGCACCTGATGCTGAACGTCCTCATCTCCGGCGCCGGTGTCGCGGGCCCCGCACTGGCGTACTGGCTGCGCCACCACGGGTTCGGCGCCACCGTCGTGGAACGCGCGCCGGCGATCCGCACCGGCGGCCAGCCGATCGACGTCCGCGGCACGGCGCTGGACGTGGTCGAAAGGATGGGGCTGCTCGACGAGATCCGCCGCCACGCCACCGACATGACCGGCATGTCCTACGTGGACCCCTCCGGCGCGGAGCTGTGGCGCGACACCGGGCGCACGCTCACCGGCGGCGACCTGGCCTGCCCGGACGTCGAGCTCATGCGCAGCGACCTGGTCCGCATCATGCACGCGGCGACCCGCCACGACAGCGAGTACGTCCTGGGCGACTCGATCACCTCGATCACCCAGCGCGAGCACGACGTGCTGGTCACCTTCGACCACGGTGCGCCGCGCACCTTCGACCTCGTCGTCGGCGCCGACGGCCTGCACTCGGCGGTGCGCGGCCTGGTCTTCGGCGACGAGTCGCGCTTCGCGCACCACCTCGACACCTATCTGGCGATCTTCAGCGTCCCCAACTTCCTCGGGCTGGACCGCTGGCAGGTCTTCCACCAGTCCCCCGGCAAACTCGCCGGAGTGCTCAGCACCCGGCGCAACACCGAGGTGCGGGCGATGCTCGGGTTCGAGGCACCGCGGCTGGACTTCGACCACCGCGACGTCGAGGGGCAGAAGCGGCTGATGGCCGAGCGCTTCGGCGCGGACGGCTGGGAGGTGCCCCGGCTGCTGGAGGAGATGTGGCGGGCACCGGACTTTTTCTGCGACTCGATGAGCCAGATCCGGATGCCGGGCTGGTCCAGCGGCCGGGTCGCGCTCGCCGGCGACGCCGGGTACTGCGCGAGCCCGCTGTCGGGCATGGGCACCAGCCTCGCGCTGGTGGCCGGTTACGTGCTGGCGGGCGAGCTCGCGGCCGCCGACGGCGACCACACCTCGGCGTTCGCCGCCTACGAGCGGGAAATGCGCGACTACGTCCGGGGGTGCCAGGAACTCGCCATCACCAACGGGCGCGGCCAGGAGGACCAGGGCCCGCTCAACCGGGCAGCCCGGTCGGTAGCGCTCAAGCCGTACTCGGTGCAACCGGCCTGACGCCCTGGCTGCCGTGGAAATCCGGGGGAGCGCGCCACCGGATCCGGCTAGGATGCGAACGGGGATTCGAGCGGAACGGAGTCGCGGATGTTGTCGTGCCGACTGGCCGAGGGTGCCGAGCTCCGACCGCTGGAACCGTGGCAGGCCGCCGAGTTCGCCGCGTTCGCCGACCGCAACCGGGTCCACCTCGAACGGTGGCTGCCTTGGACGCAACTGGTCACCGACGAGGAGTCGGCGCGGGCCTTCCTCCAGCGCTACGCCGACCGGCAGGCCGCCGACGACGGCCGGATCTACGGGATCTGGTCGCACGGCAGGCTGGTCGGCGGCACCCTCTTCCGCGTCTTCAGCCCTGTCGACGGGCTCTGCGAGATCGGCGTCTGGCTGTCCCCGGAAGCGCAGGGGCACGGGCTGATCACCCGCGCGGCGCGGCTCATGATCGACTGGGCCGTCGGCGAACGCGGCATGCACCGGGTGGAATGGCGCAACGCGGTCGAGAACGAGCGCAGCAAGGCCGTCGCCAAGCGGCTGGGCATGACCCTCGACGGCGTCCTGCGGGAGGTTTTCCCCTACCTGGGCCGCAGGTTCGACATCGAGGTGTGGTCGCTGCTGGCGAGCGAGTGGCGTTCCGGCGACGCGTCCGCACGGGAGTAGGCGGGCCGAGCAGCGGTGCACCGGCGGACCGCTGCCCGGCAGCGGTCCGCCGTCAGCCGCCGATCCGCCGAAGCCGCCCTCCGGCCCCTCCGCGGTCGCAGCCGGACGTTACGACGAGTACATCCCGTCCAGGGCGTCCTGGTTGCGCTCCTCGACGACGCGCCGCTTGACCTTCAGACTCGGCGTCAGCTCACCGTCCTCGATGGACAGATCGCGGGTGAGGATGGTGAAGCTCTTGATCGTCTCCCACCGGTTGAGCCCGGCGTTGAGCTGGTCGACGTAGTCCTGCACGAGGTCGCGCACCTCGGCGGAGGAGACGATCTCGGCGTAGCTCCGCCCGTCCAGCCCGTTGTCGCGGGCCCACGGCACGATCGTCTCCTCGTCCAGGGTCAGCAGCGCCGTGCAGTAGTTGCGCCCCGGCCCGTGCACGAGGAACTGGCTGACGTACGGGCAGATCGCCTTGAACCGGCCCTCGATCGCCGTCGGCGCGATGTACTTGCCGCCGGAGGTCTTGAACAGGTCCTTCTTGCGGTCGGTGATGCGGATCAGCCCGTCCGGGTCGCGCTCGCCGATGTCGCCGGTGTGCAGCCAGCCGTCGGCGTCCAGCGTCTCGGCCGTCTCGGTCTCGCGGTGGTGGTAGCCCGACATCACCCCGGGACCCTTGATCAGGATCTCGCCGTCCTCGGCGATGCGCATCTCGGTTCCGGGCAGCGGTTCGCCGATGGTGCCGAAGCGGTAGTTGCCGGGCCGGTTGATCGAGGTGCCCGCCGAGGTCTCGGTCAGACCGTAGCCCTCCAGGATCAGCACGCCCGCCGCGTCGAACCACTCCGCGATCTGCGGGTCCAGCGGCGCGGAGCCGGAGATGAAGAACCGGATCCGCCCGCCGAAGCGCTCGCGGATCTTGGTGAACACCAGGCGGTCGGCCACCTTGTAGGCCATCGCCAGCCGCGGGGGCACCGGCTGCTTGGCCTGCCGCAGCCTGGAGACCCGGCGCCCGACGTCGAACGCCCAGTCGAAGATCTTCTTCTTCACGCCGCCCTCGCCGGCGGCCATGGTCACGACCCTCGCGTGGGCCTTCTCGAAGATCCGCGGCGCCGCGCCCATGACGGTCGGCCGCACCACGGCGAGGTTGTCGACCAGCCGGTCGATCCGGCCGTCGATCGCGGTCGCGAACCCGACGGCGAGCTGCGCGCACATCAGGACCTTGCCGAAGGCGTGGGCCATCGGCAGCCAGAAGTACTGCAGGTCGTCGGCCGAGACGATGCCCTGCTCGGCCACCGCCCAGCCCTCGTAGGTCCACGCCGAGTGCAGCAGCCGCACGCCCTTGGGCGCGCCGGTGGTGCCGGAGGTGTAGATGACGGTCGCCAGCGCGTCCGGCGCGGTGGCCTCGACTCGCTCGCGCACCACGTCCGGGCGTTCGGATAGCAGCTGGCCGCCGAGGTCCTCCAGCTCGGCCAGCGAGATCACCCAGTCGCCGTCGGGCGTGCCGTCGAAAGTGACCACCTTGCAGACGTCGCCCAGCTCGTCGCGGTGCTCGCGCAGCTTGGCGATCTGCTCGTCGTCCTCGGCGAAGACGATGCGGCTGCCGGAGTCGGACAGGATGTAGGCGACCTCCGACGACACCGTGCTCGGGTAGACGGTGGTGGTCGCCGCGCCGGCGCACATGATCGCCAGGTCGGCCAGCACCCACTCGTACCTGGTCCCCGAGGCGATCGCGACCCGCTCCTGCGGCCCGATGCCCAGGGTCAGCAGTCCGGCCGCGAGCTCGGCGACCCGGTCCGCGGCCTGCGCCCAGGTGACCGACTCCCAGCGGTCACCCCGCGGGAAGCGGTAGGCCTCCAGGTCCGGGGTGTCGGCGACCCGGTCGAGGAACATCCGGCCGACCGAGGCCGGACGCCGTTCGACGCCGGTCGGGGTCTGCGTGCTGGCTTCCATCGAAAACCCTCCGGGGAGTGGAACAGACAAAACGCCCTGCGGGGGCGGGGTTTCCCAGCACACTAGAACAAATAGCTACTTGCGGGTAGCCCGAATGTCGGCCAGTGACCCGATTGGACCGATCCGGTACCCGCTCGCTACCGGGACGAGTCCCCGGCAGGTGAGCCGCGGGCGGCCCGGGCTCCGGGATGAGCCGCACGCGTCGGGCTCGGGGTGGTGAGCCGAAAACGGCGAACGTGAACCGCGGAGCCCGGCGGTGCGGGCTCCGCGGCGGGCACGGGCTCAGGCCTCGGCGAGCAGGTGGTCGACGTGGTCGGCGAACGCCGCCAGGCCCTCCAGCAGCGCGGTGTACTCGGCTTCCCGGTGGCCGACCTCCAACCAGTGGCGCAGCATGGCGGCCTCGTGCCGCAGGCCCGTCAGGTCGTCGGCGTCGGCGGTGTCCAGCACGTCGATCCGGTACCGCAGGACGCGGGCGGACTCCAGCGCGGTCAGCACCGGCAGCAGGCCGGACTCGCCGTGGGCGCATGGCGACTGGTTCAGGATCAAAGCGTCTCCTCGCGGTCGGGACCGGAAGAGCTCTGCCCTCCCGGTGTCCGTCAGCATGCACGTTCGAACCGCGCACCGTCACGGGCCCTTGGTCCCGACCTGCGCGGACGCACGAGAACGGGCCGCCCGCGCGGTGCGGACGGCCCGTTGTACCTGACCGGGTCAGTTCGAGGCCAGCTGCTTGAGACGCTCGATACCACCCTGGAACTGGTTCAGGTCGGTCGGCTTGCTGATGCCAGCCACCTTGCCGCTGTCGGTGTACTGCCAGAAGTCCCAGTTGTCGAAGCCCGCGGGGACCTTCGGGTTGCTCACACCGTAGGAGGCCAGCCACAGCGGGTGGTCACCGTAGTCGGCGGTGCCGCCCATGCACTGGTTCCAGAAGGACGGGTTGGCGTAGATGATCGGGTCCTTGCCGGTCGCGTCCTTGATCTTGCGGTTGAAGGTGTCGGTCCACTGGTGCATCTCCTGCACCGACAGTCCGTAGCAGCCGCCGCCCTTCGGGTCGACCTCCAGGTCGAGCACCGGAGGCAGGGAGCGGCCGTCGGGCTGGTAGTCGGCGGTGGCCAGCAGCCGGTCGGCCTGCGCCTCGGCGGACTTGTCGGGCCGCGCGAAGTGGTAGGCACCGGCGATCAGCCCGGCCTCCTTGGCGCCGTGGTACTGCTCGCTGTAGCGGGGGTTGGTGAAGCTGGTGCCGTCGGTGGCCAGCACGAAGGTGAACTGCTTGCCGTCGGCGGCGACCTTGCGCCAGTCGATGGAGCCGTTGTGGTTGGAGACGTCGATGCCCTCGGCGGGCGGACCCCACGGAGCCTCCGGCTCGGGGCCGGGCGGCGCCTCCGGCGGCACGTCCCCGTCGCCGCCGTGCGGGTCGGCCGGAACCGGAGCCTGCCCCGGGTTCTGCGGGGAGCCCGCGGGCAGCGCGGCCGTCTGCGCGGCCTCCTCCACGTCCTGGCCGCCGGAGGTGCCGCCGGCGCTGCCGACCACGACGGCGACGATGCCGAGCGCGGCCGCCACGGCGCCGAGCTGCATCGAGCGCACCCGGGCGGGCACCGCGGACTGCCTGCCCGCGGTCAGGTCGTTGCCGAAGGCCGAGCCCAGCTTGCCCTGGACCTTGCCCTGGGCCGCTTCCACCTGCGGCGCCACCCTCTCCCAGAGGCGCCGCGCGAGCGGAGCGATCCACTGCTGGATGCGCAGCAGCAGCGGCGCGAGCCACTGCCGCAGGCGCTGCGCGGCGGGCGACTCACCGATCCGGTGAACCACCGGCCGAACCTGGTCCACGGCGGAACGCACCGCGTGGTCGGCCTTGAGGGCCGAGGAACGCAGACCGCGGTCCTGCGTCTCGTTCGAGGTGTCGGGGTTTTCGGGGTTTCGGGATTGGTCGGGGGATTCGGGTTTCACGTGTCCCCACACTCCGGCACGGAGAGTGCACGAGCATCGCGGTTTGTACGTACGCGACTACCTAGATTGACCCATTAGAGGTAACCCTGGACCGTCATAGCGATTACGCGACGTGAGAATCCGGCTGTTTTTTGGCGTGGGTCACAGACCTCGGTCACAACGAGCGACGACGAGACCCCGGACACAGCGGGTGACCGATGACCTTGCCCCGGGCCTTCTCCAGGGGCAGCCGGCCCCTGGCCGGGGGCGGCTCCTGGGCATCGCTCGAGGTCGCGGCTGGGCCCCGCCGATCTCCCGGCTCGACCCGGCGGCGGAGTCTGCCACAGCGGCGCGGCGCTGCCCGCGGCACCTCCGGCGCTCGGTGCTCTCCCTCTCCGGCGGGTGCGAAAGTGCTGGGCAAGCGGGTGCCGACACGCCGACGCGAGTGCCGGGCGGGGCCGTTCGCGGCTTCCGGCAGAATGCACGGCGGATCTTCGGCGTAGCTCGGATAAGGCGGATCAGGATCGTGACGACATCTGTTCACCACAAGATCGCCGAGGAGCTCGGCGTCCGCGAGCGACAGGTGCAGGCGGCAGTCGACCTCCTCGACGGCGGGGCGACCGTGCCGTTCATCGCCCGCTACCGCAAGGAGGCGACCGGCGCCCTCGACGACGCCCAGCTGCGCACCCTGGAAGACCGCCTGCGCTACCTGCGCGAGCTGGAGGAGCGGCGCGCGACGGTGCTGGAGTCGATCCGCTCCCAGGGCAAGCTCGACGACGCGCTGGAAGCCAGCATCATGGCCGCCGACTCCAAGGCCCGGCTGGAGGACATCTACCTGCCCTTCAAGCCCAAGCGCCGGACCAAGGCCCAGATCGCCATCGAGGCGGGGCTGCAGCCGCTGGCCGACCTGCTGCTCTCGGACCCCTCGCACGACCCGCGCGAGACCGCGGCGGGCTACGTCGACGCCGACAAGGGCGTGGCCGACGCGCAGGCCGCGCTCGACGGCGCGCGGGCGATCCTGGTCGAGCGCTTCTCCGAGGACGCCGACCTGATCGGCGACCTGCGCGAGCGCATGTGGACGCGCGGCAGGCTCGTCTCCCGCGTCCGCGACGGCAAGGACGAGGAGGGCGCGAAGTTCTCCGACTACTTCGAGTTCTCCGAGGCCTTCACCGACCTGCCCTCGCACCGCATCCTCGCGATGTTCCGGGGCGAGAAGGAGGAGTTCCTCGACATCGCGCTCGAACCCGACGACGGCAACGAGCAGTCCGAGGGGCCCACCGAGTACGAGCGCCGCATCGCCCAGCGGTTCGACATCGCCGACCAGGGGCGCCCGGCCGACCGCTGGCTGTCGGACGTCGTGCGCTGGGCCTGGCGCACCCGCATCCTCACCCACCTCGGCATCGACCTGCGGCTGCGGCTGCGCCAGTCCGCCGAGGACGAGGCCGTCCGGATCTTCGCGGCCAACCTGCGCGACCTGCTGCTGGCGGCCCCGGCGGGCACCCGCGCGACCATGGGCCTGGACCCGGGCTTCCGCACCGGTGTGAAGGTCGCCGTCGTCGACGGCACCGGCAAGGTGGTGGCCACCGACACCATCTACCCCCACCAGCCGCAGCAGCGCTGGGACGAGGCGATCGCCAAGCTGGAGAAGCTGGCCCGCGCGCACGGCGTCGACCTGGTCGCCATCGGCAACGGCACGGCCTCGCGCGAGACCGACAAGCTCGCCGCTGAGCTGATCAAGAAGCACGCCGACCTCAAGCTCACCAAGATCTCGGTCTCGGAGGCGGGCGCGTCGGTGTACTCCGCGTCTCCCTACGCCTCCCGCGAGCTGCCCGACCTCGACGTGTCGCTGCGCGGCGCGGTGTCGATCGCGCGCAGGCTGCAGGACCCGCTGGCCGAGCTGGTCAAGATCGACCCGAAGTCGATCGGCGTCGGCCAGTACCAGCACGACGTGTCCGAGACCAAGCTGTCGCGTTCCCTGGACGCGGTGGTCGAGGACTGCGTGAACGCCGTGGGCGTCGACGTCAACACGGCCTCCGCGCCGCTGCTGACCCGGGTCTCGGGCATCGGCGAGGGGCTGGCCGAGAACATCGTCGTGCACCGCGACGCCAACGGCCCGTTCCGCTCGCGCAAGTCGCTCAAGGACGTGGCGCGGCTCGGACCCAAGGCGTTCGAGCAGTGCGCGGGCTTCCTGCGGATCCCGGACGGTGACGACCCGCTGGACTCCTCCGCCGTGCACCCCGAGGCCTACCCCGTGGTGCGCCGCATCCTGGAGCGGACCGACGACGGGATCTCCGGGCTCATCGGCAACACCCGGGTGCTGCGCGGCCTCAAGCCGGAGAGCTTCGTCGACGACAAGTTCGGCCTGCCGACCGTCACCGACATCCTGTCCGAGCTCGAGAAGCCCGGACGCGACCCGCGCCCGACCTTCAAGACGGCGACCTTCGCCGACGGTGTGGAGAAGATCGGCGACCTCAAGCCCGGCATGCGCCTGGAGGGCGTGGTCACCAACGTCGCCGCCTTCGGCGCGTTCGTCGACATCGGCGTGCACCAGGACGGCCTCGTGCACGTCTCGGCCATGTCGAAGAACTTCGTCAGCGACCCCCACGACGTCGTCAAGTCCGGCGACGTGGTCCGCGTCAAGGTCCTCGACGTCGACATCCCGCGCAAGCGGATCTCCCTGACCCTCCGGCTCGACGACGAAACCAACGGCTCCGGCGGCCGCGCGGAGCGCGGCCAGTCCGCCGGAGGCGGCGGGGCCGGCGGCGCGGGCGGCCGCCGCAACGGCGGCGGCAAGCGCCCGCAGCGCGGGCAGCAGCGCGACGGCCAGCAGCGCCGCGAGGCGCCGCAAGGCGCCCTCGCGGACGGGCCGGGGCCCTGACCGCCCTGGCGCTGGCCACCGCCGGGCCCCGGGCGCGGCGGACGCTGCGCCGGGGCGCCGCTGCCGACGCCGAACGGGTTGTTGCCGACACGCGGCGAGCGCGGGCCGGGCTTGGGCGACTGCGGCCTGGGCGGCACGACACCGGCGTCGGCGTCGCCACCACCGCGGGAGCCGGGCTTGGGGCCCGGCTTCGGGCCCGGCTTGGGTCCGCCGGGCTTGGGTCCGGACCGCTCGGAGCGAGGCTGCTCCGAACGCGGCTGCTCGGATCGAGACTGCTCGGACCGAGGCTGCTCGGACCGAGACTGCTCGGACCGAGGCTGCGCGGGCGCGTCGGCCTTGGCCGCCGGGGCCGGGGCCTCCTCGAACGGCTTGGTCTCGGGCGCGGGCGGCTTGGGGCCCGGCTTCGGACCCGGCTTGGGACCGGGCTTCGGGCGCTCACCCGACGGCGCCTCCTGGCGCGGTCCCGGCTTCGGGCCGGGCTTGGGCGCCTGCGCCTCGGTGCGGCCGGAGGACTCCGGCGGGCGGGGCGGCGCGGGCTTGGCGCGGCCGTTGGAGTCGCCGCCGCCCTTCTTGCCGCCGGACTTCGGGAACGCGTCCCGGAGCCTGCGCGCCACCGGCGCCTCCACCGTGGAGGACGCAGACTTGACGTACTCGCCCTGTTCGGCGAGCTTGTTGAGAACTTCCTTGCTTGTCACGCCGAGCTCTTTGGCGAGCTCGTGTACGCGGGCCTTGCCTGCCACTGCTCTCCTCATCTGGTGAGGCCGGGCGGCAGTCCCGCTCGACCTCGTCCTATCGCCGATGCGCGTTCATGGCTTCAGCTTCACGGCTGATTCATGACGGGTCGACCTGCTTCCTTCGATGCCTGGCGCGGGAGGTTCCCGCGTCGGTCTGGCCACGAGCCACCTGGTGGTTCCCCAGCCGGCCGGACCGGTTCAACCGCTCCGGGCGCTCCAGATATTCCTGCAGAGCCGAGATGTCGAGTGGCCCCGGTACGCGCAGTGCGCGTGGGAACGCCCGACGCCGCTCGGCCTGGCGAAGACATGCGGTGTCGGGGTGCAGCCACGCGCCCCGCCCCGGAAGCCTCCGCCGTGGGTCCGGGACGGCGGCGGAACCCGCACGACCACCCTCGGCGACCACTCTCAGCAGCTCGGTAGCCGACGTCCGGACCCGGCATCCCACACACGTTCGCACCGGACCACGGTCTGAGCCCTGGTCACTGGTGTTGGTTGCGCGGATTGCCGCTCCCTCGCGTCGAGCCAACTGTGATTCTAACCCGCCGCCCTCACTCGGCCGAACCCACGGTCGGCACGCCACCAACCGCGGGGTCGAGCCCGGGTGCCTGGCCCGCCGAGGTGGCGGGCGAACTGGGGTCGGCGTCGCTGCGGATGTCGATCCGCCAGCCGGTCAGCCGGGCCGCCAGCCGGGCGTTCTGGCCCTCCTTGCCGATGGCGAGCGAGAGCTGGAAGTCGGGCACGACCACGCGGGCGGTCTTGGCCCGCTCGTCGACGACCTCGACCGAGACGACCTTGGCAGGCGAGAGCGCGTTGCCCACGAACGTGGCCGGGTCGTCGGAGTAGTCGATGATGTCGATCTTCTCGCCGCCGAGCTCGCTCATCACGTTGCGCACGCGCGCGCCCATCGGGCCGATGCAGGCGCCCTTGGCGTTGACGCCGCCGACGGTGGAGCGGACCGCGATCTTGGAGCGGTGACCGGCCTCGCGGGCGACCGCCGGGATCTCCACGGTGCCGTCGGCGATCTCGGGCACCTCCAGCGCGAACAGCCTGCGTACCAGGTTCGGGTGGGTCCGCGAGAGCGTGATCTGCGGGCCCCGGGCGCTGCGCGAGACGCCGACGACGTAGCACTTGATGCGCATGCCGTGCTCGTAGCGCTCCCCCGGCACCTGCTCGGCGGCGGGGATGACGCCCTCGCTGTCGCCGACCTGCACGATCACCATGCCGCGCGAGTTGGCCTTGGCGTCGCGCTGGATGACGCCGCCGAGGATCTCGCCCTCCTTGGTGGAGAACTCGCCGAAGGTGCGCTCGTGCTCGGCGTCGCGCAGCCGCTGCAGGATGACCTGGCGCGCGGTGGTCGCCGCGATCCGGCCGAAGCCCTCAGGGGTGTCGTCCCACTCCTCGGCCACGGTGCCGTCGGTGCCCAGGGTGTGGGCGATGACCCGCACGACACCGGTCTTGCGGTCCACCTCCACCCTGGCGTGGGGCTGGTGCCCCTCGGTGTGGCGGTATGCGGTGAGCAGCGCTGACTCGATGGCTTCCAGGACCGTCTCGAACGGGATGCCCTTGTCGCTCTCGATCGCCCGCAGCGCCGCGATGTCGACGTTCACCTCGACTCCTCCGTGTCTCCCCGGTCGCCCCCGCGCTCGGGGGCGCCGTCCGCAGCCCGCTCCAGCCTGACCAGATCCTCCGCCGGTGGCTGCTGGAATTCCACCTCGACCACTGCGCGCTCGACGTCGCGGTAGGCCAGCGTGCGGATCTCGCCACCTGCCAGCACGACCACGCCCTCATCATCGGCTTCGCCGACCCGGACCACCAAATCGGAGCCGTCGGCCAGCCGCACCCGGACCAGCCGGTAGCGGGCCCGCCGCCAGTGCCGCGGCCTGGTGAGCGGCCGGTCGACCCCCGGGGAGGTCACCTCGAGCGTGTAGGAGCCCGCGAGCACGTGCTCGTGGGCGTCGAGGACCTTCGACACGGCGCGGCTGATCTCGGAGATCTCGTCGAGGCCGACGCCCTCTTCGGCGTCGACGACGACCTTGACCAGCCGGCGGCGCCCGGCCTGCTGCACGTCGAGCTCCTCGAGGTCGAAGCCGGCCGCCGAGACGGCCTCGGCCACGACTGGCTCCAGTCGCGCGGCGACCTCACCGCGCGGCGGGCTGGACACGTTGGCACTCCCTCAAAGTCGTTACAGGGTCATTCGGCTGACCCGCAGCGTTGCGGTGCGCTCGTTCGCGCGGTCCGCGACGCCGGCCTGCGGCGGCACGCCGACCCGCGACCAGTGCTGCCCGTGCCGGTCGCGGTCGCCCAGCGTATCGCGTCCCGCGTGGCCGAGCCGCGCGCGGCGCGCAGCACCACCCACCCGCCGACGCGGGGTGGACGGGGATGGCTTTGGCGCGATGCCGGAACCGCCCGGACTCCGCCGTCGCGGGGCCGGTGCGCGAGATCCGGCGTCCGAGCCAAGCAACCCTACATCCGGCCCCGCCGGTGATCGTCGCGAGGCACCGCGCGGCGCCGAGATCAGCGCTGGCAGGATGGTGCGGCGTGGAATCCCCTTCGCGAGCCCGGTACACGTTCGGGCGCCGGTCCGCGCTGCGCCTGTTCGCTCTCGCCCCCGCGGCGGTGGCGCTGACCACGGCGTGCACGCCGACCGCGGAGGAACCCGATCCGCTGCTGGCCGCGGCGACCGCGGCCAGGAAGGACGCGGCGCTGGCCGAGGCGGTCGCGCGCGCCCACACCGGCCTGGCGGAGCAGGCGGGAGAGGTCGCCGCCGCCCGCAAGGCCCACGCGCAGGCGCTCCAGCGCGAGATCGACCGGATGAACCCGCCGGACCCGGACAAGCCGCCGTCGGTGCCCGACCCCGGGCCGCAGCAGGCTCCGGCCTCGGCCGAACAGGCGAGTGCCGCGCTGGCCGAGGCGCTGCGCGCGGCGAAGGACCGGCTGGGCGGGATGGTGCCCGCGCTGCCGCCGTACCGGGCGGGGCTGGCCGGGTCGATCTCGGCGAGCTGCGCCTGCCTGCTGGAGGTGTTGTCGTGACCGAGATGACCGAGGAGGCCGCGCGGGCGCTGCGGTCCGCGCTGGGGGCCGAGCACGCCGCCGTCTGGGTGTACGGGCTGGCCGCCGCCTTCGTCTCGGAGTCCAGGGTCCGCTCCGCGCTGGACGAGGCCATGTCCGCGCACCGGATGCAGCGGGACGAGGCCGACAAGCTGGTCCGCGACTCCGGGCAGACCCCGCCCGCCGCGCAGCCCGCCTACGACGTGGGCCAGTCGCTCACCGACCAGACCTCGGCGATCCGGGTGCTGGCCAAGGCCGAGCACGACTGCCAGGTCGGCTGGCGCTCGGTGCTGGAGAACAGCGAGGACCCAGGTCTGCGGCGCACCGCGCTGAACGGGCTCACCACGGCGGCGACCAGGGCGACCCGGTGGCGGCTGACCATCGGCGAGCGGCCGGCGGCGCCGGAGTTCCCCGGTCAGCCCTGACACCCGGCGGGCGCCAGGGCCGGGCCGCTCACTGCGGGGCCTGGTCCTGCGGCCTGCCGAGCTGGAGCGCGTCCTTGGTGACCTCCAGCAGCGCGGGGTCCTTGGCCGGGGTCTTCCTGCCGATGTAGGCCGAGTCGCCGATCACCACCAGCCGGTCCTGCCGCTGCGAGGCGTAGGCGTGGTCGTTGAGGTCGGGGAAGTTCTTCTCGGCCTGCCTGCCGTCCTCGACGAGGTCCTTGATGTTGCCGGTGTTGTTCTTGGTGGTCAGCTCGTTGAGCTCGGTGGCGCTCTGCGGGTTCGGCATCAGGACGGTGACCACCGAGGTCAGCACCTTGTCCCCGTCCGGGAGCGTGGTGGTGTAGAGCGCCCGCGTCAGGTGGTCGCACTCCTGCCGGGCGAAGAACTGCGCGATCCGGGAGGTCGAGATGCTCTTGCAGCCCTGGAAGGCGTCCTCCTTGGTCACCGGCGCGAACTGGTACTTGGTCCGCGGCGCGGTGTCCTGGGCCTGCGGCTCGGGCTCCGAGCCGGGCTTGAGGGCGATCCACAGCAGGCCGGAGATGACGGCGACCGCGCACAGCCCGGCCACGCGCAGCAGCCAGCCCATCGGTGTGACCCTGCCCGCCGGTTGGCGGGCGCCGGCGGCGCGCGCGTTGCCCGGCCCGGCGGCCGGAGCGTGCCCCGGTGCCTGCTGGGGCTGCGCCGGGTAGGGCTGCTTGGCGGTCGGCTGCGGACCGCGGGGCTGCGGGTTCGACGGGTACTGGCCGTGGTGCGCCTGCGGCATCGGCTGCTGCGCCGTCGGATGCGGCTGCTGGGGCTGGTAGCCGGGGCCGGTGGAGGCGGCGGGGTGCGCCTGGCCGACGTGGTGCGGCCCGCTGGAGGCCCCCGGCTGCGGCGTGACGTGGGTGGGCCCGCTGGAGGACGCCGGGTGCTGCTGACCCACCTGGTGCGGCCCGCTCGACGACGCCGGCTGCGGCGTGAGGTGAGTCGGCCCGCTGGAGGACGCCGGGTGCTGCTGACCCACCTGGTGCGGCCCGCTCGACGACGCCGGCTGCTGCGCCGTCGGCTGCGGGAACGCGGGGCGGGTCTTCTCCTCCCCGGCCTCTTCCGGGTCGGGCGGCTCGCTCCGGTTCTCCGGTCGTACCCGCGAGTTGTCGCGAGTCAGCGGCGTCGTCTCGCGCTGTGTGTTGGGGAGCGAGCCCGTCATGTCTTCGGGCGCACCATTCGGGTCAGGCACGGGCACCAACCGTAGCGGTTGTGGATATCAGTTCGAAAACGACGTGCGCGGCGACGACGGTCGGTCACCACCGGAGTGCGTTGAGTGCCAGATCCACGTCCTGGTCGGTGTTGTAGAGGTGGAACGACAGCCGCGCGCGACCAGCCCGCGCCGAGCAGGCCACCCCGGCCGCGGTGAGCTTGGACACAGCGTCCGGCGCGTCGACCGCCACGATCGCCGAGTCGCCGGGCGGCATGCCCAGCCCGTCGCGCAGCCGGTTGGCCAGTCCGGTGCAGTGCCGGGAGACCTCGGCGAGGTCCAGCCCGGACAGCCACTCCATCGCGACGGCCCCGCCCACCTGCGAGAACCACGTCGGGGAGAGGTCGAGGGCCCGGGCGTCGCCTGCCAGCCGCAGCGGCAGGCCGTAGGTGGTGCTCCACGGGTCCTCCCCCGCGTACCAGTTCGCGTTGCCGGGCCGCAAGGCCGGCGAGTCGGCGCCGAGGGCCAGCCAGGCCGCGCCGCGCGGGGCGAGCAGCCACTTGTAGGCGGCGACGACCACCCAGTCGGCCCAGTCCAGGCTCAACGGCGTCCACCCCGCCGCCTGGGTCGCGTCGAGCAGCACGCGGGCCGGTCCGGCGTTCTCGCGCAACGCGTCCAGGTCGACGAACCGGCCGTCGCCGGACTGCACGACGCTCACCGCGACCAGGTCGAACTCCGGCGCGCGCCGGGGGATGTCGGCCAGCTCGACCTCGGTCACGCTGACCCCGCGGTCGTGGTGGGCGGCGAACGGGAACGACACGCTGGTGAACTCACCCTCGGCGACCAGCACCCGCGCCCCGTCCGGCAGGCTGCCCGCGACCAGGCCGACGAGCTGCGCCGCCGACGCGCCGGTGGCGACCCGTTCGACCGGCACGCCGACCAGCCTGGCGAAGGCCGAGCGCGCCGCCGCGACCGAGCTGTCGAAGTCGCCGGGCCGGTCCAGCCCGGACGACCACCGCGAGACCGACTCGCCGACCGCGGCGGCGGCCTTCGCGGTCGGGATGCCGATGCTCGCGGTGTTCAGGTAGCCCGGTGGCACGTCGAAGTCCGCGCCGAACGCGTGTCGCATGCCGAGCATCCTCGCCGTCCGGCCCCGGCGGTGTCGACCTACCGCCACCGCGCCGGCGGCGCGGTAGATCGGCGACGCCTACCGTGGGGCGCATGCACAGCGAGGAGATCGAGGTCCGGACCGGATCGGTGGAGGTCGTCTACGACCTCAACGCCGAGTGCGAGCGCTTCCTGGCCTCCGCGGGCGCGCGCGACGGGCTGCTCAACGTCTGGGTGCCGCACGCGACCGCGGGGCTGGCGATCATCGAGACGGGCGCGGGCAGCGACGACGACCTGCTCATGGCGCTGCGCGAGCTGCTGCCCGCCGACGGGCGGTGGCGGCACGAGCACGGCTCGCCTGGGCACGGGCGGGACCACGTGCTGCCCGCCGTGGTCCCGCCGTACGCCTCCATCCCGGTGCTCGGCGGCGAGCTGGCGCTGGGCACCTGGCAGTCGGTGTGCCTGGTGGACACCAACGTCGACAACCCCGTCCGGCGCGTCCGCCTGAGCTTCCTGCCCGGCTGAGAGCTGCACCGCAAGCGGCGCCGGCCGAGTGGCCACCCCCACGACCGGCACCGTCGCGTGTTCTCAGGTGCAGACCGCCGCTTCCTCCGCGACGACGACCGGAGCCCGCCGGGACATGCGCAGTTCCGGCACCACCGTCAGGATTCCGACCGCGGCCAGCGCCGCCCCCAGCCAGAGCGGGGCGCGCAGGCCGTGGGCGCCGATGGCCACGCCACCGCCCCACGAGCCGATGATCACGCCGAGCGTGATGAACGACGAGTGCACCGTGTTGACCAGCGGCCGGGCGTTCCCGGCGCGCTGCACCCGGGTGATCATCGCGGGGTTCATGGTCACCCCGACCAGGCCGATGCCGAGCATCGCCACCACGGCGAGGACGCTGAGGTGGGCCAGCAGCGCGAATGCGGTGAGGAACCCGAGGTTGAGCACCAGCCCGGCCAGCAGGACGGCGATCGCGTGGCGGTCGGCGAGCCTGCCGACCACGGTGTTGCCGACGACCGTCGCGGCGCCGTAGGCGATCAGCAGCAGCGGGACGGTCCCGGTGGCGAAGCCGCTGAGCTCGGTGAGGATCGGTGCGAGGTAGCTGAACGCCGAGAACGTGGCGCCGATGATGAGCGTGCTCGTCGCCAGTGCCAGCCACAGCCGGGGCCGGGTGAACGCGCCGAGCTCGGCGCGGAAGTCGCCGCCGTCGCCGGCCCGCTCCAGCCTCGGCACGCCGACGGCGGTGCACAGCGCGGCGAGCACCGCCAGCGCGGTGATCGCCCAGAAGGCCGCCCGCCAGCCGTGGCGCTCGCCGACCACGGTCGACAGCGGCAGCCCCAGCAGCGTGCCCAGCATCAGGCCGTTCATGGCCACCGCGACGGCGCGTCCGCGCACCTCCGGTCGCGCGAGCCTGGCGCACAGCGAGATCGCGACCCCGAAGAACGCCGCGGACGCGACTCCGGTGACGACGCGGGCGATCATCATCACGGCGTAGCCGGAGGCGGTGGCGGCCATCAGGTTGCCTGCGAGGAAGACCGCGAACAGCACCATCAGGGCGGGTTTCGGGCGCATCCGCAGCACCAGGGCGGTCAGCACCGGCCCGCCCAGCGCCATCGCCACCGCGAAGGCGGTGATGAGGTAGCCGACCTGCGGCACGGTGACCGCCAGCCCGGCGGCCACCTGCGGCATCAGGCCGGCCACGACGAACTCGCTGGTGACCATGGCGAAGATGCCCATGGCCAGCACGTACACGGCACGAGGCATCTCAGCGCTCCGTCCTCGGTTCGGGGTTCATCTCGGGACCCTTTCTTGACTGATCTGTACAAAATTCCGCCATGCGAAGACCACCAGCGGTGACGGGAGGTTTGCGTCAGAGGTTCGAGAGCGTGCCTTCCACGACGTCCAGCAGCTCGTCCCGGCCGCGCACCTTCCCCAGCACGCGCAGGCCGTAGTAGGTGCTCTGCACCGACCGCGCCACCTGCTCGGGCGAGCGGTCCGGCGACAGCTCGCCGGTGCGCTGCCCGAGGGCGACCAGGTCGCGGAGGATGCCTTCGAGCCGGTCGAACTCGCGCCGGGCGAACTCGGCGACGGTGCCGGTGCGCCCGGCGGCATCCACGGCGGCGTTGATCGTCAGGCAGCCCCGGTGGTCCGGGTCTGCCACGTCCAGGCCGATCACCCAGACCATCAGCTCGCGCAGCCGGTCCTTGACCGGGCCGGGCTTGTCCAGGATCTCCAGCACCGGCGCGAACTCGCGGTCGGCGTAGCGGCGCAGCGCGGCCTCGTAGAGGGCGCGCTTGCTGCCGAAGGCGTTGTAGAGGCTGCCCCGGCCGAGGCCGGTGCACTCGCAGAGGTCCTGGGTCGAGGTGGCCTCGTAGCCCTTCACCCAGAACACCCGCATCGCGGCGTCGACAGCGGCACCCTCGTCGAACTCCCTCGGCCTGCCCACGGGAACCGATCCTAGGCAGTTCTGTACAGATCGGTCAACAAAGCGGCGGAAACGCCGCGCTCGGCTGCTTCTCGTTCTGACGGCTCAGGACGCCGTTGATCACGCAGGCCGGTAGGTGAGGACGTCGCCGGGCTGGCAGTCCAGTTCGCGGCAGATGGCGCTCAGCGTGCTGAAGCGGATCGCCTTGGCCCGGTCGTTCTTCAGGATGGAGAGGTTCGCAACGGTCACGTCGACGCGCGCGGCGAGCTCGGCCAGGGTCATGCCGCGCTCGGCGAGCAGCCGGTCGAGGTGGGACTCGATCTGGTGCGGCTTCTCCGGCGGCATCAGACCAGGCCCGCGGTGTCGTCACGCAGGCGGGCGCCGTTGCGGAACGCCACCGCCGCGGCGGCGATGAGCAGCCCCAGCAGCACGGGGCCGGCGTCGAACTCGAAGACTGTCCGGACCGAACCCTCCACGGCCGTCCCCGACACCAGCAGGTCGGTGGTGATCGCATCCACCATCGGGGGCAGGATGCCGAACAACGGGACGATCAGCGCGATGGCGAGCAGCCGCGGCGCGTTCTTCGGCACGAAGAAGTCACCGTCGCGGAAGGTGCGCGCGATCCGGAGCAGCACCTCGAAGATCACGACGAGCAGCAGACTCCCGACCACCCCGGGCAGGGCGAGCAGCAGACGCTCCGCGAGGTCCGGGGCGGCGAAGACGAGTTCGGCGTTGTCGGTGCCGCGCAGTGCCACGGGCCCCGGGGTTCCGCCGCCGGGCGGGGTGGTGGCCGCGCCGAGCCGCACTTCCCTGCTGTTGACCGTCGGCGGCATCGGGCCGATCACCCCGAGGACCGGGAACAGCACGCCGAACAGCCCGACCAGCAGCAACCCGAGCCCGACGGCCGCCTCCAGCACGTGGTCGTTGAGCCGGACCCACCACGACGCCTTCTCCACGTCGGCCACCTCCAGCAGGATATCGTTTTTCGATACTATCGAAAAACGATATGCCGTCAAGCGGCCGACCGGACTCGACGACGTTCTCACCGCCCGCACCGCATGCCGGGCGAACACGTCCGGGCAAGGCGGCAGCGCGCTGGTGGCCGTGCACCCGCAGACGCGAACGCGGGCCGCCGGTGCGCAACCGGCGGCCCGCGAAACCGGACCCGAACCCCCACCAGGTTCTGTTCACAAGCGGCGGAGCCGCTTGCGCCCCTGAAACACGTCCTAGCCGCGGATGACGCTCACCAGGTGCTCCACCGCGCCGTCGACGGGGACCTCCGCGCGGTCGCCGCTGCGGCGGTCCTTGACCTCCACGACGCCCTTGGCCAGGCCCTTGCCGACGACCAGGATCGTCGGCACGCCGACCAGCTCGGCGTCGGCGAACTTCACGCCCGGCGACGAGTTGCGGTCGTCCAGCAGCACGCGCACGCCGGCGGCGTCGAGGTCGGCCGCCAGCCGCTCCGCGCCCTCGCGGACCGACTCGTCCTTGCCCGCGATGACCACGTGCACGTCGGCGGGCGCCACCTCGCGCGGCCACACCAGGCCGAGCTCGTCGTGGCTCTGCTCGGCGATCGCGGCGACCAGCCGGGACACGCCGACCCCGTAGGAGCCCATGGTGATGCGCTTGGGCTTGCCGTCCTGGCCGAGCGCGTCCAGCGAGAACGCGTCGGCGTACTTGCGGCCGAGCTGGAAGATGTGGCCGATCTCGATGCCCCGCGCGGCGACCAGGGTGCCCTCGCCGTCCGGCGAGGGGTCGCCCTCGCGGACCTCGGCGGCCTCGATGGTGCCGTCCGGGGTGAAGTCGCGGCCGACGACCAGGTCAACGACGTGGTGGTCGGGCTTGTCCGCGCCGGTCACCCAGGCCGTGCCGGTCACCACGCGCGGGTCGACCAGGTAGCGGATGCCGTTGTCCTGCAGCGCCTTCGGCCCGATGTAGCCCTTGACCAGGAAGGGGTTGGCCGCGAAGTCCGACTCCTCCAGCAGCGCCACCTCGGCGGGCTCCAGCGACGCCTCCAGCCGCTTGAGGTCGACCTCGCGGTCGCCGGGCACCGCCACGGCCAGCAGCTCCCACTCCCGGGAACCCGGCTGCCGGGTCTTGACCAGCACGTTCTTCAGGGTGTCGGCGGCGGTGAACTTGCGGTCGCCGTGGGCGTTGAGGAAGTCGACCAGCGTCTCGATGGTCGGGGTGTCGGGGGTGTGGTGGACCTGCGCGGCGGGCTTGTCCTCGATCGGCTCCGGCCCGGGCGCCGGGGTCACCACGGCCTCGACGTTGGCGGCGAAGCCGGATGAGGTGCTGCGGACGAAGGTGTCCTCGCCGGTCGCCGCCTCGGCCAGGAACTCCTCCGACGCCGAGCCGCCCATCGCACCGGAGGTCGCCGCGACGATCACGTAGCGCAGGCCGACGCGGTCGAAGATCCGGATGTAGGCGTCGCGGTGGAGCTGGTAGGAGTTCGCCAGGCCCTCGTCGTCGAGGTCGAAGGAGTAGGAGTCCTTCATCACGAACTCCCGGCCGCGCAGGATGCCGGCGCGGGGGCGCTCCTCGTCCCGGTACTTGGTCTGGATCTGGTAGAGGATGACCGGGTAGTCCTTGTACGAGCTGTACTCGCCCTTGACCGTGAGCGTGAACAGCTCCTCGTGGGTGGGCCCGAGCAGGTAGTCGCCGCCCTTGCGGTCCTTGAGCCGGAAGAGGTTCGGGCCGTACTCGGTCCAGCGGTTGGTCGCCTCGTAGGGCTCCTTCGGCAGCAGCGCGGGGAAGTGGATCTCCTGCGCGCCGATGGCGTCCATCTCCTGGCGGACGATCTCCTCGATGTTGCGCAGCACGCGCAGGCCCAGCGGCAGCCACGAGTAGATACCCGGCCCGATCCGGCGGACGTAACCGGCGCGGACCAGCAGCCGATGGCTCGGCACCTCGGCGTCGGCCGGATCCTCGCGCAGGGTACGCAGGAACAACGTCGACATCCTCGTGATCACGGCTGCTCGCTCCTCAGACGGCGTGGCGGTTATCTCCGCAGGGTAGCGAGCCCGGTCCAGCTCATTTCGGTCGGCTGTCGGTGCCCGGGCCCAGCGTTGCCGCATGAAGCTCGACATCGTCATGGTCACCTTCGACTGCACCGACCCGCAGGGGCTCGCCGAGTTCTGGACGCGGGCCCTGGACATGACCGTCGCGTTCGACGCGGGCGAGTTCATGATGCTCTCGCCGAAGTCCGGCAACGGCCCCGCGCTGGGGCTCCAGCGGGTGCCGGAGCCGCGCACCGGCAAGAACCGCGTGCACATCGACCTGAGCACCGACGACCCGGCGGCCGAGGTGCGCAGGCTGGTGGAGCTGGGCGCGCGGGAGCTCGGCGGGTACGAGGCTCCGGGGATCAGGTGGAGGGTGCTGGCCGACCCCGAGGGCAACGAGTTCTGCGTGGGCGTTCACGAGTGAACGCCGTCGGCGAACCGCACGCCGGTGCGCCGAGCGCCCGGTCACTGGCGTCGCGCCACCTGCGCGACGGTCACCGCCGTGCCCGTGGCCCGCGCGCGGACTGAGCCGATCGGGCCCTTGCCGCTTCCACCCGTTCTGCGGTCTCCTCGAAAGGGAGATCGCACTCCAGGGAGGCCGCCGATGACCACCGCCGAACCCGCCGGCACCGGCTCGCCGGCGGAGCTGAACCTGGGGCTTCGCCTGGTGCTGCACGGAGCGGTCACGTGGTCGATCGCCCGGCTCGGCGATCCGGTGGCCCGGCTGCTGCACGCGCCGTGGCGGCGCGACCCGTACCCGATCTACCGGCAGCTGCGCGCCCGGGGACCGCTGGTGCGCAGCAGGCTCGGCGTGTGGGCGGCCAGCACCTACGAGGTGTGCGACGCGGTGCTGCGCGACCGCCGGTTCGGCGTGCGCACCAGCGACGGCTCCTACGGCGACCCGACGACCGCGGCCGTCGGGCTCCAGCTCTCGCTGCTCGAACTCGACCCGCCCGACCACACCCGGCTGCGCAAGCTCGCCGCGCCCGCCTTCCGGCCGCGCAAGCTGGAGAACTACCGGCAACGCATCGAGGACAGCGCCCACGAGCTGCTCGACCGCGCGCTGGCCAAGGGCGAGTTCGACCTGATCCGCGACTTCGCATCGCCGCTGCCGATCCGGGTGATCTGCGAGCTGCTCGGGCTGCCCGAGCTGGGCGCCGAGCGGCTCGCGGTGCACGGCGCGGCGCTGTCCGGCGCGCTCGACGGCATCCGTTCGATCCGGCACCTGCGCCAGATGCGCGCCTCCACGCTGGAGCTCAACGAGCTGTTCGGCGACCTGATCGAGCAGCGCAGGCGCCAGCCGGGCGAAGACATCGTCAGCGACCTGGTCACCGCGCTGGACCAGGACAAGCTCGACAGCGCCGAGCTGGTGCAGATGTGCGACCTGCTGCTGGTCGCGGGGTTCGAGACCACCGTCAACCTGATCGGCAACGGCGTGCTGGCGCTGCTGGAGCGGCCCGACCAGTGGCGGCTGCTGTGCGACGACCCGGACCTCGCCGTCGGAGTGGTCGAGGAGACGCTGCGCTGGGACCCGCCTGTGCAGACCACGATGCGCATCGCCCACGAACCGGTCGAGGTGGCGGGCCGGCTGCTGCCCCGCAACTCCGCGGTGCTGCCGATGCTCGGCGCGGCCGGGCGGGACCCGGCGGTGCACTTCGCGCCGGACCGCTTCGACATCACCCGCGGCACCAGGGGCGACCACCTGGCGTTCTCCAGCGGCATCCACTACTGCCTCGGTGCGCCGCTGGCGCGGCTGGAGTCCGAGATCGCCTTCCGCTGCCTGGCCACGCGGGTACCGGAGCTGCGCAGGTCCGGGGCGCTGGTGCGGCGGCCGACGTCGGTGATCCACGGCCTGTCCGCGCTGCCGGTCGCGGCGTCGAAGGCGACGGCCGGAGGCCGCCGCTGAGCCGGGCCGCTACCCTGGCGCGCTGTGCTCGTCCTGCTTCCCCCTTCCGAGACCAAGGCCGTCGGCGGTGACGGTGGACCGCTGGACCTCGAAGCCCTGTCGCACCCCGAGCTCAACCCGGCGCGGCGGGAGCTGATCGACGCGCTGCGCGCGCTGGCCGACGACGTGCCCGCCAGCCTGGACGCGCTCGGGCTGTCGCAGCGGCAGGCCGAGGAGGTGCAGCGCAACGCCGAGCTGCTGCGCTCCCCCACCGCGCCCGCGCTGGAGCGCTACACCGGCGTGCTCTACGACGCGCTGGACGTCGGCTCGCTGTCGGCGGCCGAGCGCAAGCAGGCGGACTCGCGGCTGGCGGTGGCCTCGGCGCTGTTCGGGCTGGCGCGGGGCACCGACGCGATTCCCGCGTACCGGCTCTCCGGAGGCAGCTCGCTGCCCGGCCTGCCTCCGCTGCGCAGCATGTGGCGTCCGGTGCTGGAACCGCTGCTCGCCGACGTCGACGACCTCGTGGTGGATCTGCGCTCCGGTGCCTACGCGACGCTGGCGCGGGTGCCGCACGCGGTGAAGGTGCGGGTGCTGTCGGAGGACGCCGGCGGCAAGCGCAAGGTCGTCAGCCACCACAACAAGGCGCACAAGGGCAAGCTGGCCCGCGCGCTCGCGCAGGCGCCGGCGGAGCCCGCCGACGTCGGCGAACTGCTCGCCGTCGCCGAGGCCGCCGGGCTGCGCGTGGAGCGGGAAGCCGAGCGCGAACTGTGCGTCGTGGTCAGCGCCTGAGCGCCGCACGGCGGCGTTCGGGAAAAACCGGTTGCGGCGCAGGGTGGAAGGCGGCTTGACTGGCCGTCGGACAAAACCCGCGTCGAGCCGGACGCGCTCGCACCGAGCCGACCGGACGAACGCCCATCGACTGCACAGGGAGGAGGTCACCGTGGACACGACCGCGACGGAAGCCCGCGCTGGGCAGCTACCGACAGCCGCGCCCAGCCGCACCCGGAACCGACCTCCTGCCGCCCCGCCGCGCTGACCCGCGGTGCTCCGGGCGCGGGATCGCCAGCGAGGAGCACCACGCAGTGCGTGCGCAAGACGCATTCGACGAACACGACCACGACGACATGCCGCGCATGTCGAAGATCCGGACCAAGCAGCGCAAGAGGTTCGACGAAGAGCAGGCCCGACGAGGGCGCCTGACCGAGGAGCAGCGCGAACGGCTCGCCTCACTGCGCGAGGAGCCGGAACCCCGGCCGCTGCCCGGCGACGCCGATCGATGGTCCACATGGGACACCGGCGAACGCGGTCCGCTCCCGCGCCCGGAGTGGGTCGTGACCGAGCTCGCCGCGGTGGACCACGAGCTCGGAATCCTCAAGACCGGCAAGGAAGCCGACGTCCACCTGCTGCGCCGGTCGCTGCCCTGCGGCGAGACGTCCGGCACCGGGAAATCCGAGCGCGGGATGTCCGGCGGCGAGAAAGCAGGCGGCGGGAAGTCCGACCGCGAGAATTCCGGTGGCGGGAAGGCTGGCGAGAAGGCCCGCAGCGAGAATTCCGGTGGCGGGAAGTCCTGCCTGCTGGCGGCCAAGCGCTACCGCCACAGCGACCACCGCATGTTCCACCGCGACGCGGGTTACCTGGAAGGCCGCCGGATGCGCCGGGCGAGGGAGAACCGCGCGATGGCGCGCCGCAGCGCGCTCGGCCGCGGACTGATCGCCGAGCAGTGGGCGGTGGCGGAGTTCCGCGTGATGTCGGCCCTGTGGAACGCCGGGGCGCCCGTGCCGTACCCGGTGCAGCGCGTCGGCACCGAGGTGCTGCTGGAGTTCGTGGGCACCGCGCAGGGCGAGGCCGCGCCCAGGCTCGCCTCGCTGCGCCCGGACCGCGAGCAGCTCGCCGACCTGTGGCACCAGCTCGTCGACGCGCTGCTCGCGCTGGCCGAGCAGGGCTACGCCCACGGCGACCTGTCGGCCTACAACGTCCTGGTGGAGCCGGAACCCGGCGGCCCGGGCAGGTTGCTGCTCATCGACCTCCCGCAGGCGGTGGACCTGGCGGCGAACCCGCTGGGCGCCGCCTACCTGCGGCGTGACGTCGACAACATCACCGGGTGGTTCCGGGACCGCGGCGCACCCGGCGATCAGGTCGATCCGGACGAACTGTGCGCCGCGCTGGCCGAAGCGGCCCGGATGGCCTGAGTGCCTGTTTTCGAGCTTCGAAGCGGGTGATGCGCGCGGACTGGATCCCGGAGCCGGAGAGCGCCTGAGGCTCGCCACCGGAACCGCTGCGCAAGGTGAGCTCGCAGACAGCCACTGAGGCGTCCCGGCCGGTGCTCACCCCGATCGGTTAGACTCGGGTGCCGCACCGGCCGGGTCCACTCGGGACGACCTCCCGCTCTCCGGCGACCCGGATTTTTCCCCGGTGCATCCGAAACCCGACCAACGGCGCCCTCGTCGCGCCGGGCCCGTCCTTGCGATCGCACGCGGTCACCGCGAGTCCTCCCCGAGACGTGCCATTTCCCGCGGAGGTTCTTTCGTGCCACCCAGCTCGCCGTCCACGTCCGCGCGCGGCAACCGCAGGCCCAAGCGCCGCAGGCCGCGCTCGAACGCACCGGCCGCCGCACCGGCGATGAGCCTGTTCGACCAGGTCGGCGTCACCGCCGTCGACCCGGCCCCGTTCGACTCGCTCGGCCTGCCCGCGCGGCTGGTGCGGGCGCTGGCCGACCTCGGGATGACCGAGGCGTTCCCGATCCAGGCCGCCACCATCCCGGACGCGCTCAGCGGTCGCGACGTGCTCGGGCGCGGCCAGACCGGGTCCGGCAAGACGCTGGCGTTCGGCCTGCCGCTGCTGGCGATGCAGGACTCCAGCGCGCGGCCGCTGCACCCGCGCGGGCTGGTCCTGGTGCCGACCCGCGAGCTGGCGACCCAGGTCACCGACTCGCTCAAGCCCCTGGCCAAGGCGCTCGGCCTGTACGTGCGCGAGGTCGTCGGCGGCATGTCGTTCAGCAGGCAGGCCGACACCCTGCGCCGCGGTGTCGACGTGCTGGTGGCGACCCCCGGCCGCCTCTCCGACCACGTGCGGCAGGGCACCTGCGTGCTCTCGGAGGTCGAGCGCACCGCGCTGGACGAGGCCGACCAGATGGCCGACATGGGCTTCCTGCCGCAGGTGCGGGAGCTGCTCGACCTGGTGCCCGCCGACGGCCAGCGGCTGCTGTTCTCGGCCACCCTCGACGGCGACGTCGACAAGCTGGTGCACGAGTACATGACCGACCCGGTGGTGCACTCGCTGGCGCCCCCGGCGGCCAGCGTGGACAGCATGGACCACCACCAGCTGCTGGTCTCGGCCGAGCAGAAGCAGGACGTGCTGGCCCGCATCGGCGCCCGTGAGGGCCGCACGATCATGTTCGTGCGCACCAAGCACCACGCCGACCGGCTGACCCGCAAGCTGCGCGCCGCCGGTGTGCGCGCCGGTGCTCTGCACGGCGGCAAGGCGCAGAACGCGCGCTCGCGCATCCTGGAGGAGTTCCGCCAGGGCGAGACCACGACGCTGGTCGCCACCAACGTCGCGGCCCGCGGCATCCACGTCGACGACGTCAGCCTCGTGGTCCACGTCGAGCCGCCCGCCGACCCGAAGGACTACCTGCACCGCGCGGGCCGCACCGCCCGCGCCGGCGCCACCGGCACCGTGGTGACCCTGGTCACCGACGACCAGAAGCGGGCGTTCCGCGCCATGACGGCCAAGGCGGGCGTCGAGGCGCCCGCGACGAAGGTGGGCCCGGCCGACGAGGAGCTGGCGCGGCTGACCGGCGCCCGCGAACCCAGCGGGGTCGCGGTGACCGAGCCGAAGCGGCGCGAGTCGCCGCGCGGCGGCCGCGACTCGCGTCCGGGCGCGCAGCGCGGCGGCGAACGCGGTGGGGCTCGCAACCCCGGTGGCCGGGGTGAGCAGCGCGGACGCGGCGAGCGCAGGCCCCAGGGCGAGCGTGGGCGCGGCGACTGGGGCGGTGAGCGCACCGGGCGCGGTGACCAGCGCGGACGCGGCGACTCGAACGGCGGGCGCCGCGGCGGCCCCCGCCAGCAGCGTCCGGGACGGTCCCGCCAGTCGGCGAACTGACTCCCGGACCCTTCGCGCAGCGGGCCTCTTCCACCGGAAGGGGCCCGTTTCGCATCACTTCAGGCCCGTGAGCGAGGTGGCGATCATCTCGTTCGAGGTCGCGCGCGCCGGAGGTAGGTTCCACAGTCGAACCAAGCGCGCCCTGGCCGGTTCGGCGGCGCATGGGCTGGATCACATCGGCGCGAAACGCCGGGGAAGAGGAGGATGCCGGTGGCCGCGAAGTCCACTTTGGACAACGTCAGCGACGCGTTCCTGGAGTTCTGGCGGGAACGGCACCTGAGCACGCTGACGACCGTGCGCCAGGACGGCACACCGCACGTCGTTCCGGTCGGCGTGACGCTCGACGCGGGCACGGCCACCGCGCGGGTCATCTCCTCCGGCACCTCGCACAAGGCCCGCCAGGTGCGGGCCGCGGGGCCGGAAGGCGCCCGGGTCGCCGTCTGCCAGGTCGACGGCCGCCGCTGGTCCACGCTGGAGGGCCGCGCCGTCGTGCGCGACGACCCGGAGTCGGTCGCCGACGCCGAACGCCGCTACGAGCAGCGCTACAAGACACCGCGGCCGAACCCGCGCCGGGTCGTGATCGAGATCTCGGTGACCAAGGTCCTGGGCAACCTCTGACGGCGGCGTGCTGAGGTGGTGTGGTGACTGTGGACCTGGACATGCCGGATTTCGTCGACGTCGTGGGCATCGGCGCCGACGGGTGGGAGGGGCTCGCGCCGCGGGCCCGGCGCGCGGTGGCCTCGGCGGAGGTCCTGTTCGGCAGCTCGCGGCAGCTCGACCTGGTGCCGGAGCCGGTAGGCAGGCGGGTGGCGTGGCCGTCGCCGCTGCTGCCCGCGCTGCCGGGGCTGCTCGCCGAGCACGCCGGGCGCTCGATCTGCGTGCTGGCCAGCGGTGACCCGATGTTCTACGGCATCGGCGCCACGCTGGTGCGGCTGCTCGGCCCGGACCGGCTGCGCGTCCTCCCGCAGCCTTCGTCGCTGTCGCTGGCCTGCGCCCGGATGGGCTGGCCGGTGCAGGAGACGGCGGTGGTCAGCCTGGTCGGCAGGCCCGTCGAGCTGCTGCACCCCGCCGTGCAGCCGGGCAACCGCGTGCTGGTGCTCAGCGCCGACGGCGCCACCCCGTCCGCCGTGGCCGCGCTGCTCACGGCTCGCGGCTACGGCGCGAGCGAGCTGACGGTGCTCACCGACCTCGGCGGCGAGCGCGAGGAGCGGATCAGCGGCAGCGCAGCGACGTGGGACCGACCCGACACCGGAGCGCTCAACGTCGTCGCGGTGCGGTGCCGGGCCGAGCCTTCGGCCGCGCACCTGCCGCGCGTAGCCGGGCTGCCCGACGACGCCTTCGAGCACGACGGCCAGCTCACCAAGCGCGACGTGCGTGCGAGCACGCTCGCGCGGCTCGCCCCCGCACCCGGCCAGCTGCTGTGGGACGTGGGTGCCGGCGCCGGTAGCATCGCGATCGAGTGGATGCGCGGCGATCCGGCCAACCGGGCCATCGCCGTCGAGCACCGCGAGGACCGGGCGGCGCGGATCGCCAGGAACGCGACCGCGCTCGGCGTACCGGGCCTGCGGGTCGTCACCGGGGCCGCGCCGCACGCGCTGGCCGGGCTGGAGACGCCCGACGCGATCTTCGTGGGTGGCGGCGCCACCGCACCGGGTGTGCTGGAAACCTGCTGGGACGCGCTCGCGCCCGGCGGGAGGCTGGTGGTCAACGCGGTGACGATGGAGTCGGAGGTGCTGGTGGCCGACCGCTACGGCGCACTGGGCGGTGAGCTGGTGCGGATCTCGGTGGACCACGCCTCCCCGGTCGGCGGGTTCACCGGCTGGCGCCCGTCGATGCGGGTAACCCAGTGGGCGGTGCGCAAGCCGGCGCGGGACCCGGGCACGGAACCGGCTTCCGGACAGCAACCGACGACGGAGGAACAGCGATGACGGTGCGTTTCGTGGGAGCGGGCCCCGGTGCGGCCGACCTGATCACCGTGCGGGGCCGCGACGTCATCGCGTCCTCGCCGGTCTGCCTGTACGCGGGGAGCCTGGTGCCCGCCGAGCTGCTGGAGCACTGCCCCGCGGGCGCCAGGCTGGTCGACACCGCGAAGCTGACCCTGGACGAGATCCTCACCGAGATGCTGGCCGCACACGAGGCCGGGCTCGACGTGGCGCGGCTGCACTCCGGAGACCCCTCGGTCTTCAGCGCGGTCGCCGAGCAGATGCGGCGCCTCGACGCCGCCGGTGTCCCCTACGACGTCGTGCCCGGTGTGCCGGCTTTCGCCGCCGCGGCGGCCGCGCTCAAGCGGGAGTTCACGGTGCCGGGCGTGGGCCAGACCGTGGTGCTCACCCGCACGTCGGCGCGGGCGACGCCGATGCCCGAGGGCGAGGACCTGGCCACGCTCGGCCGCAGCCGCTCGACGATGGTGCTGCACCTGGCGGTGAACCGGATCGAGGAGCTGGCCGAGGAGCTGGCGCCGAACTACGGCCCGGACTGCCCGGTCGCGGTGGTGGCCGCCGCCAGCCGCGCCGACGAGGTGGTGCTGCGCGGCACGCTTTCCGACATCGCCGAGCGGGTGCGCGCCGCCGGCATCGTGCGCACCGCCGTCGTCGTGGTCGGGAAGGTGCTGACCGCGTCGGAGTTCCCCGACAGCCACCTGTACTCGGCGGCGAGGTGCCGCGACTGAGTCCTCAGTGGACATTCCGGCCGCCCGGCACCGTCGCGGCGACTTGTCGCCACGACCGCCAATCCGGTGACGACTGCTTCTAGGCTTCCCGCCTGATCCGCCCCCGGCGAGGGAGGAAGCCACGATGTCTGCCACTGCGCCCGGAATCTGCGGTGTCGGCGCCGTCACCGGCTACGGCCACGGCACGCGACGGCTCTGGGAAGGACTGCTCAGCGGCAAGCCCGCGGCCGGCCTGCACCCCGGGTTCGGCCACGACGGGGAACAGCCGGCCTGGGTCGTCCGGGTGCCCGAGAGCCCGGGCCCGGACGCGGGCAGCCGCTTCGCCGCGGCCCTGCACAGCGCGGCCGACGAGGCGGTCGTCGACGCCAGGCGGCGCGGCTGGCGGCCCGGCCCGCGCGTCGGTGTCATCCACGCCGCGGTGCTCGGCGAGGTCGACCAGCGGGAAGCCTTCGAGAGCAGGCAGCAGCCGTGGCGCAAGCGCGAGTACCTCGGCCTGATGCCCTCCACGCCGGTGTCGGACTTCATCCAGCGCCACGGCTTCCACGGACCGGCGATGCACGTCTGCGCGATGTGCGCCTCCGGCGCGGCGGCGCTGCTCACCGCCCGGATGTGGCTCGAAGGCGGGCTCGCCGACGACGTCGTGGTCGTGGCCGCCGACGTGTCGGCGACGCCGTCGCACGTGGCGCACTGGAACGACATCGGCGCGGCGGTCTCCGACCTGGAACCGCTGGACGCCTGCCGCCCGTTCCAGACCGGCACCCGCGGCTTCGTCATGGGGGAGGCGGCGGTGGGGCTCGTGCTCTCGCGCACCGGCACCCCGTACACGCGGGTGCTCGGCGGCGCGATGAGCCAGGACGCCCACCACGTCATCTCCATCGACCCCGGGCGCGAGCAGGTCATGCGCTGCTTCCGCGACGCGCTCGAAGACGCCGGGGTCGACCCGGCCGAGGTCGGCTACCTCTACGCGCACGGCCCCGGCACGCCGCAGTGCGACGACGCCGAAGCAGCCGCGCTGGAGCGCTTCTTCCCGCGCGGCACCGGGATCTACTCGACCAAGCAGCTCACCGGCCACTGCCAGGCCGCTTCCGCCGCGCTGGAGGTCGCCATCCACGCGCTGAGCGCGGAGCACGCGCTGATCCCCGCACCCGCGCCGGTGGCCACCGCGCACCCCCAGCTGCTCACCGGCCACACCGCCATGGAACCCGGCGTGACCGTGAAGTCGGCACTCGGCATGGGCGGCTACAACGCCGTCCTCGCACTGTCCGCCGCCTGAAACCCGTCGACCGCAGGAAGGACTCGCATGCTCAACGTCATCGGCGCGGGCTTCGGCCGCACCGGAACCACGTCGCTGAAGGTCGCCCTGGAGCACCTCGGTTTCGGACCGTGCTTCCACATGTACGAACTGCTGGCCAAGCCCGAGCTCATGGGCGACTGGACCCGCCTCGCGGGCGGCGAGACCGTGCCGTGGGACCAGGTCTTCGCGGGCTATTCCTCCACTGTGGACTGGCCGGGCACCTCGTTCTGGCGCGAGCTGGTCGACTCCCACCCCGAGGCGAAGGTCATCCTGACCGACCGGGACGCCGACCGCTGGTACGAGAGCACCTACAACACCATCTACAGCCTCGCCAACAGCGAACCCCCGGCGCAGGGCGACGAGGCCGACGCGGTGGTGGCCCGGTTCCGGCCCGTGCTGCACAAGCTGATCTGGGACGGCGAGTTCGACGGCCGCTTCGCCGACCGCGACCACGCGATCGAGGTCTTCCACCGGCACAACGCCGAGGTGCAGCGGTACGTGCCCGCCGACCGGCTGCTGGTCTTCCGCGTCAGCCAGGGGTGGCGGCCGCTGTGCGACTTCCTCGGCGTCGACGTCCCGGACGCCGAGTTCCCGCACGTCAACGACACCGCATCGATGCCGGAGCTGATGCGGCGCATCCGCAGCGAGGGCGAGGTGCCCTCACCGCTGTAGGGCGGGCGAGGTGGACCCGTAACGTATACCGTACGCCGTACGACCTACGGGCGCAGGTCCACGACGAGAGGATGCCCATGGCCAACACCCAGCAGTCCCCGTCCGCGGCGGCGGGCTTCGTGCCGACCGAGGAGCAGGTCGACGGCGTCCTCGCGTGGTTCGCCGAGTACGACGCGCACGCCGCGGCGGGCGAGGTCGAGCGTATGGCGGACATGGCGGTGTTCCCGGTCAACGTCGTCTCCGACAGCGCCGACGGCGGCGGACCCGCGAAATCCTGGACGCGCGAGGAGTTCGTCCGCCGCATGCGCGAGCAGGGCGCCGGGCAGGACGGGGTCGAGATGCGGTCCCACCGCACGCCGGTGTTCGTCAACGAGAACCTCGTCTTCGTCGTCACCGACGCGACGTTCACGGTGGACGGGCAGACCTACGCCGTCCGCTACGGCGACCTCCTGGTGCGCACCGGCGGCCGGTGGGCGTTCCAGACGATGGTCTCGGGGTCCTTCGGCGCGGCCTGAGCAGGTTCGCCAGCTCAGGCCGCCGCGCGGGATCGGCTTGGTTTTCGATCCTTGAAGCGGCGTAGCCGGCTTGGCCCGCCCCGCAACCGGCACCGCCGCGGGTTCCCAGGCGTTCTCTGGCGAGGACAGCTTTTTCGCAGCGTATGGGCGATACGTCAGAACAAGATCCCGGAGCCGGAGGACGCCTGAGGTTTCCGCCACCTGCACCGCCACGCAAGGTGAGTACAACTGCCACTCAGACGGGCCCGAGGGGGTCGGTCCGACCGACGATGGTGCCGCCCCGGTCGATGACGACGACGTCGACCTCGACCGGGGCACCGCGCAGAGTCTCCAGGCACACCTCGCGCGCCCGCACCGCGACCAGGTCGCCCAGCGGCAGGTCCGCGGCCTGGCAGAGCTGGAGCGCCTCGAGCGCGGTGTTGGCCGAGCGCACCCCGGCGGCCAGCTCGTCCCCGGCGCCCGCGTCGCGAACGATCAGCTCCAGCACCGCGAAGTCGACCTGCGAACGCTTCGAGTGCAGGTCCAGGTGGCCGTTGGCCAGCTTGGAGATCTTGCCGATGCCCCCGGCCACGGTGAGCCGCGGTACCGGATGGCGGCGCAGGTACTTCAGCACCGCGCCGGCGAAGTCGCCCATGTCCAGCAGTGCTTCGTCGTGCAGCCCGTGCAGCTCGGTGACGACCCGTTCCGACGTGCTGCCGGTGCAGCCCGCCACGTGCCGGAGCCCTTCGGCGCGGGCGACGTCGACACCGCGGCGGATGCTGTCGATCCACGCCGAGCACGAGTACGGCACGACCACGCCCGTCGTGCCCAGGATCGACAGGCCGCCGAGGATGCCCAGCCGCGGGTTCCAGGTGTGCCGGGCGATCTCCTCGCCGTCGTCCACCGAGACCTCGACCACCACGTCCCCGGTGCCGCCGTGCTCGCCGGCGACCCGCGTCACCGCATCGGCGATGAGCCTGCGCGGCACCGGGTTGATCGCGGGTTCGCCGACCGGCAGCGGCAGGCCGGGCTTGGTGATCGTGCCGACGCCCGGCCCGGCGCGGAACACCACGCCCTGGCCCGGATCGGCGTGGCGGACCGTGACCGACACCAGCGCACCGTGTGTCACGTCGGGGTCGTCGCCGGCGTCCTTGACGATCCCGGCGGTGGCGAAGTCCTCCCCGAGCAGCTCCCTGGCCAGGGCGAAGGCGGGCCGATGGCCCTTGGGCAGCACGATCTCGACCGGATCGGGGAAGCTGCCGGTGAGCAGAGCGGTGTAGGCGGCGGTGGTGGACGCCGTCGCGCAGGCTCCGGTGGTCCAGCCGTACCGCAGCCCCGATCCCTCGGTGCGCCCGCTCATACCCGGAGAATGCCCCGTGTGCGTTGCGGAGCGAAAACGGAGGGTGCCGTATGAGGCGGGTGCTCGTCCTCGGCGGGACCGGTGAGGCGCGCGGGCTCGCCGAGCGCCTTTCGGCCGACGGCCGCCTGCACGTGACCTACTCCCTCGCCGGACGGGTCCGCGAGCCGCGGACGCCGGTGGGCGAGGTGCGCGTCGGCGGTTTCGGGGGCCCGGACGGCCTGGCCGACTGGCTCCGCCGGGAGCGCGTCGAGGCCGTCGTCGACGCCACCCATCCGTTCGCCGGCGGCATCACCGCCAACGCCGTGGAAGCCGCCGGGCGCACCGGGGTGCCGGTCCTGCTGCTGCGCCGTCCCGGCTGGCAGCCCGGTCCCGGCGACGACTGGCACCACGTCGCGTCGCTGCCCGAGGCCGCGGCGCTGCTGCCCGGCCTGGGCAGCCGGGTCTTCCTCACCACCGGCCGCCAGGGCCTGTCCCACTTCGCCGCACTCGACCTGTGGTTCCTGGTGCGCACCGTCGACCCGCCCGAGCCGCCGCTGCCCGCGCACACGACGACGCTGCTCGCCCGCGGTCCGTTCGCGGTGGAGGACGAGCTCGCCGTGCTGCGCGAGCACCGCATCGACGTGGTGGTCACCAAGGACAGCGGCGGGACCATGACCGCCGCGAAGCTCACCGCCGCCCGGGAGCTCGGGCTGCCGGTGGTCGTGGTGCGGCGCCCGGAACCGCCCCCTGCGCCCTCGGCGGACACCGTGGACGACGCCGTGCGCTGGCTGGACTCCGTGTTGGGGACGCGTGATCCCGCCGAGGGCCTGCACCCTCACACCGGGTAGCGGCGCGGGGTGAACACCACGTCGCGGCCGTCGGCACCCGGCGCGATCCGCGTCGTCGAGGAACCGACCAGCAGCAGGCAACGCATGTCCACATCGGACTGGTCCAGGTCGGCCAGGCGCACCACCCGGACGCTCTCCTCCGGGCCGCCCACGTCGCGGCCGATGACCACCGGCGTGTCGGGCGAGCGGTGCTCCAGCAGCACGTCCCGCGCCGCGCCGACCTGCCAGGTGCGGCTGCGCGAGGCCGGGTTGTAGACGGCGATCACCAGGTCGGCGGCGGCCACCGCGCGCAGCCGGTCGACGATCACCTCCCACGGCTTGAGCCGGTCCGACAGCGACAGCACGCAGAAGTCGTGGCCGAGCGGCGCCCCGACCCGGCTGGCCACCGCCTGCGCGGCGGTCAGCCCCGGCAGCACCCGCACCGGCACGTCGCCCTTCTCCGCCGCGACCTCCAGCACCGCGCTGGCCATCGCGAACACCCCCGGGTCGCCGGAGGACACCACCGCCACCCGGGCGCCGCGGCGGGCGAGTTCGAGGGCGAACTCGGCGCGCTCGGACTCGACGCGGTTGTCCGAGGCGTGTTTGCGCTGGCGCGGGTTGTCGGGCAGCCGGGCCAGGTACGGGCCGTAGCCGACCAGGTCGTCGGCCTCGGCCAGGGCGGCCAGCGCCTCCGGCGTGGTCCACTCCCGGCCCGCCGGACCGAGACCGACCACGACGACCTCGCCATGCTCTTGGGCGTCGGTTGCCTGGGCGGCCGCGTGGAACGGTCCGCCTGCGTTGACCGGGCTCGGCAGCAGGGCCAGCGAGAAGTACGGCACGCTCTCCGGGTCGACCTCGGCCAGCGGCTCGACGCGCTGCTTCTCGGTGGTCGCCCGCTCGACGTACCACGCCTGGTCCAGGCGTCCGGCGTCCTCCAGCGCCTGCCGGACGCCGTCGAAGGTGCGGCCCAGCTTGAGCACGGCGGCCGCGTCGGTGCTCACCAGCCGCTCGGCCAGCACCTCCGGCGCCAGCGTGCCCGGCAGCACCGTGAGCACCTCGTCGCGCTCGGCCAGCGGGCTGCCCAGCACCGCCGACGCCGCGCTCACCGAGGTCACCCCGGGCACCACGTGGGCCTCGAACCGCCCGGCGAGCCGCTTGTGCATGTGCATGTAGGAGCCGTAGAACAGCGGGTCGCCCTCGGCGAGCAGGACGACGTCGCGGCCCGCGTCGAGGTGCTCGGCCAGCCGCGCGGCGGCGCGCTCGTAGAACTCGTCGATCGCGCCCTGGTAGCCGCCGGGGTGGTCGGTGGTCTCGGTGGTGACCGGGTAGACCAGCCGCTCCTCGATCTGGCTGGGCCGCAGGTACGGCTCGGCGACCGACCGCGCGATGCTGCGGCCGTGCCGGGCGCAGTGGTAGGCGACCACCTCGGCGCTCTCGATGAGCCGGGCGGCCTTGACCGTCACCAGCTCCGGGTCCCCGGGGCCGAGCCCGACCCCGTAGAGGGTGCCCTTGTGCTCCACGACGTTCCCGCTGCTCACTCTTCCTCGCTCGCGATCGCGTTGATGGCGGCCACCGCCATGGCGCTGCCGCCCCGGCGGCCGTGCACGACCAGGTGCTCCAGGCCGCTGGGGTGGTCGGCGAGCGCCTGCTTGGACTCCACCGCGCCGACGAACCCGACCGGCAGCCCGAGCACCGCGGCGGGCCTGGGCGCACCTTCCTCGATCATCTCCAGCAGCCGGAACAGCGCCGTCGGGGCGTTGCCGATCGCCACGACCGAGCCCTCCAGGTCGTCGCGCCAGAGCTCCATGGCCGCCGCGCTGCGGGTGGTGCCCAGCTCGCGGGCCAGCTCCGGCACGCGTTCGTCGCCCAGCGTGCAGATGATCGCGTTGTCGGCGGGCAGCCTGCGCCTCGTCACCCCGGCCGCGACCATCGCGGCGTCGCAGAACACCGGCGCACCGGCCCGCAACGCGGCCCGCGCACCGGTGACCGCGTTCGGCGACCAGGCGAGGTCGTCGACCAGGTCGACCATGCCGCAGGCGTGGATCATCCGCACCGCCACCCCGGCGACCTCCGGCGGCAGCCCGCCGAGCTCGGCCTCGGCGCGGATGGTGGCGAAGGACCGCCGGTAGATCTCCGCGCCCTCCCGCACGTAGTCGGGCACCCCGCGATAGCGCGCGGGGCTGCCTGCCCCGGACTGCTCGTCGGCCCCGGTTCGCTCGTTCACACTGCCCTCCGTACCGCGTCCAGCGCGGCCCCAACCTCGTCCAAATCGGTGGCGGTCGTCCGGGTCTCGTCGTCGAGACCGACCTCGTAGCCCGCCTCGGTGGCGAGCACGTCCAGCACCCTGCCCTGCGGCCTGCCGCACCGGCGTCCGCATCCGGACCAGTGCACCGGGAGTCCGCCGGGCGGCGGCAGGGCGCGCCGGGCGTCCCCGCGGACGTCGGCGAGTGCCTTGGCGCACCCCGGTCGCCCGGCGCAGGAGGTGACCCCGGCCCCGGGTGCGCGGGCGTCCACGACCAGCCCGCGCGCGTCCAGCGCCGACAGCCACGATGGCGCGTCGCCGGCCGGCAGGCCGGTCACGACGACGGTTCGCCACGGCGTCAGCCGGAGACCGCAGGCGGCCTCGGACGCGGCGGTGATGATATCCACCTGCTCCCGCGAGAGTCGGCCCAGTGGCGCTCCGGCCGCGATCGTGACCGCGTCGCCGCGCCGGAAGACCTCTCCGACCTGCGCATGCGTGCCGGGCGGGGTGGACGGGACCGGCACCGGTTCGACCGGGACGGCACCGGTAGCCGCGCGGACGCGCTCGGTGATCCCGCGCACGCCGTCGCGCAGCTCGTTCACCCGCCACTCCCGGCCGTCCTTCTCTGCCAGGAACGCCTCGGCCGCGGCGAGGGCGAGCGCGGGCGCGCCTTCCGGGGTGGATCGGATGCCGGAGTCCACGCCGCCGAGCACCAGGGCGACGGTCGCGGCGTCGAGCGCGAGCAGGCCGACGTCGGCGCCCATCGACACCACGTCTCCCCTGCCGTCGTCGACGGCGAACAGGAAACGGCCTGGCAGATCGGCCAGCGCGGGCGTCGCGCACAGCGCTTCGTCCAGAGCGCGGGCCACGGCCTGGGTGTCCAGCAGCGCCCGGTCGTCGTCGTATGGCGAGCCGAGGATGTTGCGCACCCGTTCGTGGGTGGCCGACGGCAGCAGCCCGGCGCCGGAAAGGCGGTCGGCGAGCTCGCTCTGCTGTCCCGCCGCGAGGCCCCGCACCTGCACGTTCGCCCGCGAGGTGAGTTCGAGGCCGCCGTCGCCGAGCCCGGCCGACGCGGCCCCGAGCACGGCGAACTGCCGCGGTGTCAGCGCGCCGCCGGGCACGCGGACGCGGGCCAGTCCGCCGTCGGCGGCGTCGTGCACCCGCAGGGCACCGGGGCAGGCATCGCGTTCGGGACGGGCTGCTGTGGACACCCGGCCGATCCTACGGCCCCGGGTTGTTGCGGACGCAAACCACGCGACCGGGTCCGGACGGTTGCGACGCGTGTCATGCGCGGCGAACTTGACGGAAGATCGCCCCGTTGCGGAGAGTGTTCGCAGTATTCGAGCGGCGACAGGTGGAGGAAGCCGGTGCGAGTCCGGCGCGGTCCCGCCACTGTCACCGGGGAGCGGACTCCAACGACGTCACTGCCCCGCGGGGTGGGAAGGCGGAGCGAGCGCTGATCCGGGAGCCAGGAGACTCCGGTCGCCGCGACCTACGACCCGGGGCGAGGACCCCGAGGAGGGTGTCGTCATGCGCCGAACGCGCGCATCCGGCCTCCGCAGGCCGCCCGGCCCGCGGTGCCGCCGCCATCCCGGCCGAGGGCGTCCCGCACGTCGCGGACTCGGCGGCGGGGCGCCCGGCCGAACCACGCGTCGCGGGTTCGGCAACGCGGCGACCGGCCGAACCGCGCGAGCGCCGCGCACGCTCAGCGGCGGAGCGCTGCGGGGACCGGCACCGGGTCGGCTCGCCGCTCTGAGGCCCCTGTCCGGCGCCGCCGGCTTCGCGGAGGCCGGACGCGCGAGCGTCCGCCCCGCAGACATCCCCTTCGACGTCACCCGCCGCGCAGACGTACCCACCTCCACCAGCGCATCCCGGGCGACAGCCCACCCAGTTGAGGAGCGAGCCGCATGATCCTGCTTCTGTCCACATCGGACACCGATCTGCTCAGCGCGCGGGCCAGCGGCGCGGACTACCGGCTGGGCAACCCGGCGCGGCTGGGCGTCGACGACCTCCTGCCGCTGCTGACCGACGACGTCGACCTCGTCGTGGTCCGGCTGCTCGGTGGCCGCCGCGCGTGGGAGGAAGGGCTCGACGCGCTGCTGGCGGGTCCGCGCCCGGTGGTCGTGCTGGGCGGCGAGCAGGCCCCCGACGCCGAGCTGATGGAGTGCTCGACGGTGCCCGGCGGCGTCTGCGCCGAAGCGCACCGCTACCTCGCCCAGGGCGGCCCGGAGAACCTCACCGAGCTGCACAACTTCCTGTCCGACACGATCCTGCTGACCGGCAACGGCTTCGCCCCGCCGATCGAGACCCCGACCTGGGGTGTGCTGGAGCGCACTCCGCGCGAGACCGACGGGCCCACCGTCGCGGTGCTCTACTACCGGGCGCACCACATGGCGGGCAACACCGCCTTCGCGCACGCCCTCTCCGAGGCGATCGAGGACGCCGGCGGTCAGGCCCTGCCGATCTTCTGCGCCTCGCTGCGCGCTCCCGAACCCGAGCTGCTGCGCGAGCTGCGCCGCGCCGACGCGCTGGTGGTCACCGTGCTCGCCGCCGGCGGCAGCAAGCCGGCCACCGCCCAGGCCGGTGGTGACGACGAGGCGTGGGACGTAGGGGCCCTGGCCGAACTGGACATCCCGATCCTGCAGGGACTCTGCCTGACCAGCACCCGCGCCGCGTGGGAGGACAACGACGAGGGCCTTTCGCCGCTGGACATGGCCACCCAGGTCGCGGTGCCCGAGTTCGACGGGCGGCTGATCACGGTGCCGTTCTCGTTCAAGGAGAACGACTCCGAGGGCCTGCCGGTCTACGTCGCCGACCCGGAGCGGGCCGCGCGCGTCGCGGGAATCGCCGTGCGCCACGCGAAGTTGCGCCATGTCCCGCAGCACGAGAAGCGCCTAGCGCTGATGCTGTCGGCCTACCCGACCAAGCACTCCCGCATCGGCAACGCCGTCGGCCTCGACACCCCGGCCAGCGCGGTCAAGCTGCTGCGCCGACTGCGCGAGCACGGCTACGACGTCGGCCCCGAGGACGGGCCCGACGCGCTGCCGGGCGTGGCGGCGCAGGACGGCGACGCGCTGATCCACGCGCTGATCGCCGCGGGCGGTCAGGACCAGGACTGGCTGAGCGAGGAGCAGCTCTCCGGAAACCCGGTCCGCATCCCCGCCAAGCGCTACGAGTCCTGGTACGCGACGCTGCCCGAGGAGCTGCGCGGCGAGATCGAGGAGCACTGGGGCCCGCCGCCCGGTGAGCTGTTCGTCGACCGCTCGCAGGACCCCGACGGCGAGATCGTGCTCGCCGCGCTGCGCGCGGGCAACGTCGCGCTCATGGTCCAGCCGCCGCGCGGCTTCGGCGAGAACCCGATCGCGATCTACCACGACCCCGACCTGCCGCCGAGCCACCACTACCTGGCCGCCTACCGCTGGCTCATCGACGAGTTCGGCGCGCACGCCATGGTGCACCTCGGCAAGCACGGCAACCTGGAGTGGCTGCCGGGCAAGACGGCGGGGATGTCGGCCGCGTGCTCGCCCGACGCCGCGCTCGGCGACCTGCCGCTGATCTACCCGTTCCTGGTCAACGACCCCGGCGAGGGCACCCAGGCCAAGCGCAGGGTGCACGCCACCCTGGTCGACCACCTGGTGCCGCCGATGGCGCGGGCCGAGAGCTACGGCGACATCGCGCGGCTGGAGCAGCTTCTCGACGAGCACGCCAACATCTCGGCGATGGACCCGGCCAAGCTGCCCGCCATCCGCAGCCAGATCTGGACGCTGATGCAGGCCGCCAAGCTCGACCACGACCTCGGACTGGACGAGCGGCCGCACGACGCGGAGTTCGACGACATGCTGCTGCACGTCGACGGCTGGCTCTGCGAGGTCAAGGACGCCCAGATCCGCGACGGCCTGCACGTGCTCGGCGAGGCACCGACCGGTGAGGCCCGGGTCAACCTGGTGCTGGCGATGCTGCGCGCCCGCCAGATGTGGGGCGGGCGCAGCGCCGCGCTGCCCGGCCTTCGCGAGGCGCTGGGCCTGGCCGAGGACGGCAGCGTCGCGCGGGAGCGGGTCGACGAGGTCGAGACCCGCGCGCACGCCCTGGTCGAGGCGATGGAGGCCCGCGACTGGGAGCCCGGCACGGCGGCCGAGGTGTGCGCCGAGGTCCTCGGGGAGCCTGCCGACGCGGTGGTGCGGGTCCTGGAGTTCGCCGCGACCGAGGTCGTGCCCCGGCTCGACGCCACGACCGACGAGATGTCGGCCACCCTGCACGCCCTGGACGGCGGCTACGTCCCGGCGGGGCCCAGCGGATCGCCGCTGCGCGGCCTGATCA
Source organism: Saccharopolyspora erythraea (assembly GCF_018141105.1). Lineage (NCBI taxonomy): Bacteria > Bacillati > Actinomycetota > Actinomycetes > Pseudonocardiales > Pseudonocardiaceae > Saccharopolyspora > Saccharopolyspora erythraea. The sequence goes on from NZ_CP054839.1 coordinate 6,701,846, forward strand.
ACGTGCTGCCCACTGGCCGCAACTTCTACTCGGTCGACCCGAAGGCGGTGCCGAGCAGGCTGGCTTGGGAAACCGGCTGGGCCATCGCCGACTCGCTGCTCGAGCGCTACCGCGCCGACACCGGCGACTGGCCGCGTTCGGTCGGCCTGTCGGTGTGGGGCACCAGCGCGATGCGCACCTCCGGTGACGACATCGCCGAGGTGCTGGCGCTGCTGGGCGTCCGGCCGACCTGGGACGAGGCCTCGCGCCGGGTCAACGGGCTCGAGGTGATCCCGCTCGACGAGCTGGGCCGCCCGCGCGTCGACGTCACGGTGCGCATCAGCGGCTTCTTCCGCGACGCGTTCCCGCACGTGGTGGCGCTGCTCGACGACGCGGTGCGGATGGTCGCCGACCTCGACGAGCCCGACGAGCAGAACTTCGTGCGCGCCCACGTCCGGGCCGACACCGCCGAGCACGGCGACCAGCGCCGCGCGACCATGCGGATCTTCGGCTCCAAGCCGGGTGCCTACGGCGCGGGGCTGCTGCCGCTGATCGACAGCCGCAACTGGCGCGACGACCGCGACCTGGCCGAGGTCTACGCGGTGTGGGGCGGCTTCGCCTACGGCCGCGGCCTCGACGGCGAGCCGGCGCGGTCGGACATGGAGAGCGCCTACAAGCGGATCTCGGTGGCGGCCAAGAACACCGACACCCGCGAGCACGACATCGCCGACTCCGACGACTACTTCCAGTACCACGGCGGCATGATCGCCACCGTGCGGGCGCTGACCGGCAAGGCCCCGGCGGCCTACATCGGAGACAGCACCCGGCCCGACTCGATCCGCACCCGGTCGCTGACCGAGGAGACCTCCCGGGTGTTCCGCGCCCGCGTGGTCAACCCCCGGTGGCTGGCGGCGATGCGCCGCCACGGCTACAAGGGCGCGTTCGAGCTGGCGGCGACGGTGGACTACCTGTTCGGCTACGACGCCACCACCGGCGTCGTCGGCGACTGGATGTACGAGAAGCTGGCCGAGACCTACGTGCTGGACCCGGAGAACCGCAAGTTCCTCACCGAGTCCAACCCGTGGGCACTGCACGGCATCACCGAGCGCCTGCTGGAAGCGGCGAACCGCAAGATGTGGGAGGAACCGAACCCGGAGACCCTGCAGGCGCTGCAGGAGGTCTACCTCGAGGCCGAAGGCGACCTCGAGGACCGCTAGGGCAGTTTCACAAGCGGTGTGAGCGTCGGCTCGCACCGCCGCGGGTTCTCAGAAGCCTTCTGGCGAGGACAGCGCCGACGTGGTGAATCGGGCATTCATGATGTCGGCGATCCCGGAGCCGGCAGGCTTCTGAGGTTCCGCCACCCTCACCACTACGCGAACCACTTCTGGAAGATTTCTCAGCGGTCGGCTGCTGCGGCCTCCACTCCTGGAGGCCGCAGCAGGAACACTTTTGGTGCGATCCGGTCCATGTCGCCGCCCTTTCCGACCACGAGCCCGGCGGCGAAGTCGACGAGCTGGATCGCCTCGGCGTTGGACATGGCGGTCAAGTCCATCACGACCGCGTTGCCCTGGCGGAAGTAGTCCCCGACGTAGTAGACGTCCTGGTAGCTCTGCGGATGCAGCGTCTTGACCACGGCTCAAGTCTTACCGCGGAAATCCGGAAGTCAAGCGCTGACCAGCGGGATCACTCGCGAGGAACCCCCGCCCCGGCAGGGTTGGGGGCTCGCGGTCGGTCTCAGCGACGCGACTCGGGTGCCAGGTCGGCGACCGGGCCGATGACGATCACCGCCGGTGGGTTCACGCCCTCGCCGTGGATCGCCTCGGCCACCTCGTCGAGGGTGCTGCGCAGGGCGCGCTGGCCGCGGGTGGTGGCCTCCTGCACCACCGCCACCGGCGACTTGGGGTCGCGCCCGTGCTCGATCAGCACCTCCGCGAACTCCCCGATGCGCTTGACCGCCATCATCAGCACCAGGGTGCCGCGCAGCTTCGCCAGCGCGGGCCAGTCCACCAGCGACTGCTCGTCGTGCGGGCCGACGTGCCCGGACACGACCACGACCTCGTGCGCCACGCCGCGGTGGGTCACCGGCACTTCCGCCGCCGACGGTGCCGCGAACGCGCTGGTGATGCCCGGGACGGCCGTGACGGCCACCCCCGCTTCCACGCACGCCAGCAGCTCCTCGAAACCGCGCCCGAAGACGTAGGGGTCGCCGCCCTTGAGCCGCACCACGAACCTGCCCGCCCTGGCGTGCTCGATCAGCAGCGAGTTGATGACGTCCTGGTTCGCCGCCCGGCCGTAGGGGATCTTGGACGCGTCGACGACCTCGACGTGCGGGCCCAGCTCCTCCAGCAGCTCCCGCGGCGCCAGCCGGTCGGTGATCACCACGTCGGCGCGGCCCAGCAGCTGCCTGCCGCGCACCGTGATCAGGTCCGGGTCGCCGGGGCCGCCGCCGACCAGCGCGACGCCCGGCGCGGGCGCCTCGGCGCGCTCGTCGACCACCCCGGTGCGCAGCGCCTCGGCGAGGGCGTCGCGCACCGACGCCGAGCGGCGGTGGTCGCCGCCCGCCAGCACTCCGAGCAGCAGACCGCCGTGCTCGGCCACCGCCGGGGTCACGGCCGTGCCCTGCGAGGCGTCGTCGGCGCGCACGCAGAACACCCGCCGACGCAGGGCCTCGTCGGCGACCGCGGCGTTGACCTCGCCGCCGGTCGCGCAGGCCAGCGCGTACCAGGCGCCGTCGAGGTCGCCCTCGGCGTAGGGGCGGCGGTGCCAGCGCAGCTCGCCCGCGTCGGCCATCGCCTCCACCGCCGGGGTCGCCTCCGGCGCGATGACATCGACCAGAGCACCCGCGTTGATCAGCCTGGGTACCCGGCGCTGGGCGACGGTCCCGGCCCCGACCACGACCACCCGCTTGCCGGTGAGGTCGAGTCCTGCGAAGTAGTGGTGCTCAGTGTGCGTGGTCATGTCCGTTGTCCGTGTCGTGTCTCGCCCGGCGCCACCGCCGGATCAGTGCTGGGAAGGAGCGCGAACACCACCTCGTCGTGGCTCCACGAGCACCGGCCCGGTCACGGCGCGCCGTCCGAGGGCGCCCGCCCGGCGCCGGTCGCGCCCGGCGCGCCGGTCGCCTCAGCCGCCCCGGCGGTCCCGGAGGCCCCGGGCGTGCCGGTCGCGGGGGCCGGTCCGCCGCCGGCGCGGTCGTCCGATCGGGACAGCCGCCACCAGAGCGCGGCGCCGCCCCATACTGCCATGAAAGCCGCCAGCGTCAGATAGCCGAGCAGTTCGAAGTGGTCACCGAGGCCCGCCACCGGCTCCAGCGGCGAGAGCCCCAGCTCCGCCAGCGCCCCGGCCAGCACGACCACCGCGACCAAGGCGGCGAGCACGACCGTCAGCGCCGTGGTCGTCACGTTCACCGAGAGCCTGCGCAGCGGTCTGGCCAGGGACCAGGTGTAGGCGCGCGACATCAGCATGCCGTCCACGCTGTCCACTGTGCACATCCCGGCGGCGAACAGCAGCGGCAGGCTCAGCACCGCGATCCCCGGCAGGTGCTGGTCGGGCGCGACCATGGCCAGCACTGTGACCTCGGTCGCGGTCTGCATGCCGAGACCGAACAGCAGCCCGATGCCGAACAGGTGCCAGGACCGGCCGACCATGGCCCGCATCCGCCCGCGCAGCAGCCGGGCCATCAGCCCGCGCCGCCCGAGCACCAGCTCGATCTCGTCCTCGCCGACGACGCCCCGCCGGGCCCGGCGCAGCAGCCGGAGCGCGTCGCGCAGCACGACGGCGTTGAGGACCGCCAGCGCGCCCAGCACCACGACCACGACCACGTCGACGAACAGCCCGGTCCGCAGACCGGCCTCCTCCGCCCACGCCTGCGCGGCCGGGCCCGCGACGAAGGCGACCGCGAAGGCCAGCAGCAGCACCACGCTGGCGTGCCCGAGGGCGAACCACATGCCGGTCGACACCGGGCGCCGCCCGCGCTGCATGAGCAGCCGCGTCGCGTCGTCGATCACGGCCACGTGGTCGGCGTCGAATCCGTGCCGGAGGCCGAGGAGGTAGGCAGTCGTCCCGGCGGCGGCCAGCCCGCCCGCCGCGCTGAACGACTGCTGGTGCAGCAGGTAGGCGCTCCAGCCCACCAGGTGCAGCGCGCCGACCGCGGCGAGCACCCACGCGGCCTTCCTGCGCTCGACGGCGCCCCACGCGTGGGGCGACTGCACGGATCGCTGCTCGATCGACATCTGCCGGGATCTCCTGGGTTCTCCGCCCTGGGGCTCCTGATCCGCGCGCCGCGGGCGCGACGCGGGGCCGGCAGCGAGTCTCCTGACTCCCGGATCGCAGCGGGTCACCCGAGCCTTCCAGCCCTCACGGGCCGTGGCCGCACGTCGGGTCCGCTCCCCGGTCACAGTGGCGGGACCGTCCCGGATTCGCACCGGGTTCCTGCGCCGCAGGCCGTCGTATCCTGACCGCCAGACCGACCGAGGTCAATCCGCGCGGCGGTTCCGGCGGCGGGCGCCGGACCGCGGCACGCCGTCCGACCGGGCGCTGGGCCGCACGTTGTGATCCGCATCGCCGACCGCCTCCGCGCCACCCATCCTGGTGAGGTCGGCAACCCTTCCGCTGGGTCGTCGACCAGCGCATGCTGGTCGACGTGAGGACCGAGGAGGCGATCATGAACGAGACTCGGACGATCACGTTGAACCTTCAGGTCGTGGAGGCGGGGGCGAAGACGACCGCGGACGTCGGGATGACCACCGGCGACGGGCAGGCGCTGCACGGGCACGGCACCGCACGGCGGCACCCGGACGACCCCGACGTACCGCAGATCGGCGACGAGATCGCAGTCGCCCGCGCCCTGTTCGAGCTGGCGCACAAGCTGCTGGACACCGCGGCGCACGACATCGGCGACCGCCTCCACCGGCGGGTGCACCTGCCTGCCTGACAAAGCCCGGCCACCCGGTCCGCCAGGTGGCCTGCGCTTGCTTGCGGCGGGATGGCCCGCTCGCCAGGCCGCGCCCGCCGCCGGCCGGCTCGCTCGCGGCCCGGGGCCACCGCCCAGAGGCCCGGCCCCGCCCGAGCCTCAGACCGACGGCACTCCCGGCACGCGGACGACGTCGATGTCCGCGGCGTCGACGTCGGCGTCGGCGGAGAGCAGCGCCACCGCCCGGCCCGACCGCGCCAGCGCGACGGCATCCGCCGCGCCGCCGGCGCGGACCTCCGTCCCCTGCCGGAGCAGGTGCCGCAGCTCCTCGCCGCGCCCGTCCGGGTCGACCACGACCGCGGCGCGGCGCAGCTCCGCCTCGGCGCGCGGCGTGCGCAGGTCGGGCGCCGGGCCGAGGTCGACCACCGCGAGCCGGCCCCTCGGGCGGGGCCGGGCCGCCGCGATGGTCGCGCCTGCGCTGCTGATCTTGGCCACGACGAGTTCGGGCGCACCGTGCTCGGCGACCGCGTGCAGCGCCGCCGCCTCCGCCACGCTCGGTGTGCCCAGCTCGGCCTCCACGGCCTCGCTGGGGTTGGGTACCTCGACCTCGGCCAGCGTCGCCGCCGGGTACACCAGCAGCGGCAGCTCGTCCCCGGCCTCCACCGCGTGCCAGAAGCCCAGGTCCTGCACGGCCTCGACGACGCCGTCCTCGTCGGCCTTGCCCTCGACGGTGGCGAACGCGCGCACCGACCGCAGGTCCAGGCCGTGCCCGCGCTCCAGCGTCGCCACCAGCTCGGTCACCTCCGACCGGGCCACCCCGCGCCGCGAGCCGACGCCCACGACGACCGTGCGGGGCACGATCCGGACGGTGCGCTCGGGGTCGTCGCCGTAGGGCCTGCGGTCGTCCATCACGACCGTCCACAGCGGATTCTTCGGCTCGGCGCACACGTTCTCCGGCAGCGCCGGCAACGGGAACCCGTGCGGGTTGAGCAGCTGGACCGGCGCGCCGTCGAGCACGGCGGCACCGCAGGCGGCGATGTCGCCGTCCACCGCGGCGTCGAGCAGGTCGACGACCTCGTCCCACGGCGAGCTGCTGCCACCGCCCGGCGTCGTGGTGATCACCGGGGTGCAGCCGAGCACGTCCGCGACCTGCTGGGCCAGCGCGTTCGCGCCCGCGTCCTGCCCGCCGTCCAGCGCGACGGCGAAGCGCAGCTCCTCGTCCACGCACACCACGCCGGGGTCGACCTGCCGGTCGGTCAGCAGCGGCGCGACCAGCCGCACCGCCTCACCGGCGGACAGGAAGAACACCGCAGCATCCAGCAGCGGCCACATGCGCCGGACGGTCGGCGCGAGCGGCCCGTCGGCCAGCACCGCGTCCGATCCGAGCCGCGACGCGAGCTCGGCGGCGGCCCGGCGAGCCGCCGGGGTGAGTGCGAACAGACCGATCACGACTGCTCACCCGAGGTCTCGCGGTGGCCCGAGATCAGCACCACCGGCTGGGTCGGCTGCAGGCTCGGCGCGCCGTCGGGCAGGTCCACCAGCCTGCTGGCCGAGAGCTGGACGCCTTCGACCTGGTAGCCGGCGTAGCGCAGCGCGTCGCGGGTGCCGGCGACGCGGTCCAGCGCCGTCAGCGCCGCGACCACCCGGGTGGCCCCGGCGTGCGCGCAGGCGGCGACGACGTCCGAACCCCCGCCGCCGATGAAGATCGCGTCCGGTTTCGGCAGCCCCCGCAACGCCTGCGGGGCCGCCGCCTCCACGACCCGCACGTCCACGCCGTGCCCGGCGGCGTTGGTGATCAGCCGCACGACCTGGGCCTCGTCGGACTCCACGGCGATGGTCGCCGCGCCCATCCGGGCGCACTCCACCGCTACCGAGCCGGAACCGGCGCCGACGTCCCAGACCAGAGTGCCGGGGCGCGGCGCGAGCCTGGCCAGCGCGACGGCGCGGACCTCGGAGGCGGTGACCATGCCGTCACGGTGGGAGAACTCGTCCTCCGGTAGCGCCCAGCCCGGCTCCGGCGGCAGTGGATCACCTCCGGCGTGCCAGCTGCGCTGCGGCACGGTGTCGGGATCGGCCAGGCACAGCACGATGTTGGGCTCGCGCCAGCTCCTGGCCGCCGCCTCGGCCGGGTCCACGGTGGTCAGCGACTCGTTCGGGCCGCCGATGTCCTCAGCCACGACCAGCGTGCGCCGCCAGCCGTCCAGGCCCGAGCCGAGCTGCGCCGGTCCCGCGCCGCGCACCGTCAGCACCGCGACGGCGGGACGCGCCCGGCACACGTTGAGGGCTTGGGTGATGTCTCGTCCCTGCGGCGAGACGACGGCAACGTCGTCCCACGACCGGCCGGCCTTCGCCATGAGCTGCTGAACGCTGGAGATCGCGGGCAGCACCCGGCAGCGGATGCCCCGCTCGCGCAGCGTGCGCACGACGCCGAAGAAGCCGGGGTCGCCGGAGGCGAAGACGACGCCGTGCTCATCGGCCGACAGCGCCGTCAGGGCGTTGAGCGCAGGCTGGAACGGTCCGAGCTCCAGCTTGCGGGCGTGGTCGGGCGCGTGCGCGTCCAGGTGCCGCCGCGCGCCCACGACGAGCCTGGCCTCTTCCAGGACATCGGCGCTGCCGTCGGGCAGCGCCGCGCCGTCGACCCCGATCACCGTGACTCCCACGTCACCCACCTCGCCTCGCTAGCCACCGTGCGGACACCAGTCCACCACGAACGCGTTCGGCGGCTACGCCGTGCTCCGCTTCCCGGAGTCCGAACCGGATCGGCCGGAGGCGGTCTTTCCGCCCGCCGGCTTGGTGGTCTTGGCCGACTTCGCCGACTTCGCCGACTTCGCGGCCCGGGTGCCCGAGGTCTTGCTCGCGGCGGTCTTGCCGGACTTGGATCGGACCGACGCGGTGGCCTGCTCGGTCCCGGTGCGCCGCGCCGCCGAAGCGCGCTTCGGCGCGGCGGCGGCATTTCCGGCGGGCTCCGCAGCGGCGACGGGCTCGGCGGCGCCGGTGGGCTCCGCAGCGGTGACGGGTTCAGCAGTGCCGGTGGACTCGGCAGCGCTGGCGGACCAGGGTTGCGACGCGGTGGCGGACTCCTCCTGCCTCGCGGCGGGCTTCGCCTCGCCGGCGGCGCTCTCGCCTGCGGCCGCGTCCGCGCGTGCGGCCACCGGCTCATCAGCGCCCGCCCGCGGCTTCGCCCCCTCACCCGATGCCGCCTCGGACGCTTCGGACGCCGACGGCTGGGCCTGCCTCGGCACCTCCGGCGCCGCGGCCCTCTCGCCGACCGGCTCGTCCTCATCGAGGAACAGATGTGGTTGCGCCGCAACGGATTCCGACTTGTTCGCGGACGAGCGGCCGCTGCCCGGCCGGCCCGCGCCACGCGCGGTCTCCTGCCAGCTGCGCACCGCCCACCAGGCCACGTCCGAGCCCGGCTGTTCCCGCCTGGTGCCGTTGCCCCCGGCGCTGCCGTTGCCGTTCACCGGCGTCTCGGGCACCTCGGCGGCCCGCGCGCCGTGCTCGCCGCGCGTGAACCGCCGGGTCGTCGCGTCCGGACGCCGGTAGGCGTGGAAGTGCCCGGACGGATAGTTGCGGCGGCGCCCGTGGTCCTCCAGCGACCTGCCGACCATGAACAGCGCGTTGCGCCACAGCCGGTGCTGCTTGACGGTCTTGGCCAGCTCACCGACCGTCGTGCGCAGCAGCACCTCGTCCGGCCAGCTCACCTTGTAGGCGATGAGCACCGGCACGTCGTCGGTGTAGCCGCCGGCGAGCAGCTCGTCGGCGAGCTGACCGGCGCGGGCGGCCGACAGCAGCACCGCCATCGTCGTGCCGTGCCTGGCGAACTCGCGGACCCGCTCCCGCTCCGGCATCGGCGGCTGCCCGCCCTCCAGCCTGGTCAGCACCACCGACTGCGCGACCTCCGGCACGGTCAGCTCCCGCCCGGCCGCGGCAGCCGCCGCCGAGAACGTCGCCACTCCCGGCACGATCTCCACCTCGAGGTCCATCCGGGCGCACGCGTCGTACTGATCCTGGACGGCGCCCCACAGCGCCGGGTCGCCGGAGTGCACCCGCGCCACCTTGAGGCGGTCGCGCTCGGCGCGCCGGTAGATCTCGACGGCCTCCTCGTGGGTCAGCCGCGAGGAGTCGACGAGCTCGGCGTCGGTGCGCGCGTGTTCCTGGATGCACTCGGGCGCCACCAGGCTCGCGGTCCACACCACCACGTCGGCTTCGGCGATCCGGCGCGCGCCGCGCACGGTGATCAGGTCCGCCGCGCCCGGCCCGGCACCGACGAAAGAGACGCGACCCGGGTGTGTTTCACCAATCATGTCCAACCAATCGCAACTGTGCCGGAGGATGTGCGGAGCCGGGCGGGAAACGCCGGACGTGCCGAGGCGCCGTGTCGTCGCCCTCGCCGGGGTGTGACCGTACCTCTTGATCTCCGTCGCTCAATCGGGGCGGGCACCTCGCGCCGTTTCGCGGTCACCGTCGGTGATCCGCTGCTCCGATCCGGGGCCGCATCGCTTCCGCGAAGCGGAAGACCGCGTCCGGGCCACCCGCGGGATGCGTGTGCAGATACGAAGCGTGAACTCCACTGTGGACGAATCCCTCGGCGGTCACGCCACCGGCCCGCCAGCGCCACGCCGGCCGCTCTCCTGCACCGGGTTCCAGGACGGTGCGGTGGAACTCGTGGCCGCTCGTGCGCTCGCCCTCGGCGAAGAGCACCGAGTCGGTCGCGGCGACCGCGTCCCGGTACCCGAGCGTCAGCTTCGGTGACATCGCCGCACGGGCCCGCAACACCCCGCACATCGGATGCCCGTCGAGCTCGTCCACCAGGTACAGCAGCCCGCCGCACTCGGCGTGCACCGGGCCGCCGGACGCCGCGAACTCCGCGATGTCCTTGCGCAGCAGGGAGTTCGCCGACAGTTCCGCGACGTGCTGCTCCGGGAATCCGCCAGGCAGCACCAGTCCGGCGGTACCGGCCGGAAGCCGTTCGTCGCGCGTCGGGTCGACCACGACGACCTCCGCTCCGGCCGCGGCGAGCAGCTCCACGTGCTCGGCGTAGCCGAAGGTGAACGCCGGGCCGCCGGCGACCGCCACCACCGGACTCCCGTCGACGCGGCGCACCTCCGCATCCGCGCACCAGACCTCGCCGGCGAGCGCGGGAGCGGAATCAGCAAGCGCGGCAACGGAATCGAGGTCCACCGACTGCTCCACGACGTCGGCCATGGCCGACACCACGCGGGTCGCCTCCCCGCCGTGCTCGGCCGCGGTGACGAGCCCGAGGTGCCGCGACGGCACGCGCAGTCCCTCGGCGCGGGGCAGCGCGCCGAACACCGGCAGGCCCGCCACTTCGGCCGCCTCCCGCAGGACCTCCTCGTGGCGCGCCGAACCGACCCGGTTGAGGATCACGCCACCGAGCCGCACCCCCGGCTGGAACGTCCGGAAACCGTGCAGCAGCGCGGCCAGGCTCTGGCTCTGCCCGCTGGCGTCGACGACGAGCACGACCGGCGCGTCGAGCAGCCCGGCCACGTGCGCGGTCGAACCGAAGGCCGGACCGTCACCGCCGGTTCCGATGCGGCCGTCGAACAGCCCCATCACGCCTTCCACGACCGAGAGGTCTGCCCCTGCGGCGCCGTGCTTGAACAACGGCACGATCCGCTGCTCGCCGACGAGAACCGGGTCGAGGTTGCGCGCCGCACGGCCCGCCGCGACCCGGTGGTAGCCGGGGTCGATGTAGTCGGGCCCGACCTTGAACGGCGCGACCGCGGCGGACCTGCGCCGCAACGCCGCCAGCAGCCCAGTCGCCACCGTCGTCTTGCCGTGCCCGGAACCGGGCGCCGCCACGACGATCCGGGCGAACCCGGACGGGCCCGCGGGGGCGCTCACCACTCGATGCCCTTCTGCCCCTTCTGCCCCTCGTCCATGGGGTGCTTGACCTTCGTGGTCTCCATGACCAGGTCGGCGGCGTCGATCAACGCGTCCGGGGCGTAGCGGCCGGTGATCACGACGTGCTGGTGCCCGGGGCGGTCGCGCAGGGTGCTGACGACCTCGTCGACGTCCACCCAGCCCCAGTGCAGCGGATAGGTGAACTCGTCGAGCACGTAGAGGCCGTGCTGCTGCTCACCGATCCGGCGGGCGATCTCGCGCCAGCCGTCGAGCGCGGCGGCCGCGTGGTCCTCCTCGCTGCCCTTCTTCCGGGCCCACGACCAGCCCTCGCCCATCTTGTGCCACTCGACCGGCCCGCCTTCGCCGGTCTCGTCATGCAGCTTGCCCAGCGCACGGAACGCCGACTCCTCGCCGACGCGCCACTTGGCCGACTTGACGAACTGGAACACCCCGATGGACCAGCCCTGGTTCCAGCCGCGCAGCGCCATGCCGAACGCGGCGGTCGACTTGCCCTTCATCTCACCGGTGTTCACCACGACCAGCGGGCGGTTGCGCCGCTGGCGAGTCGTCAGTCCGTCGGCTGGCACTGTCGATGGCTGTCCCTGAGGCATGCTCCGACCCTAAGCCAAGTGGCGCCGATCTCAGCGGCCCCGGTCGGGGGGCATCCGTCCGCGGCAGCCAGGCCATCAGGACGCGGTAGCGGGACGATCAGACCGCGCGACCGCGGTTGCCCCGGGAACGAAAAGGCCCTCGCGCTCAACCAGCCTGGGGGTTACCGGGAGCGCGAGGGCACTTTTCAGGTCCACCCCTGGGGGTCAGGTGGACGCGAACACCGTACCAACCGGCCTGCGAGACCCGTACGCGAGATCTCCAATCTCGTAATCAAAACGAGATCAAGCCGCGCGCGAACCGCCGTCCCGCACGGCGCGCACGACACCGGCGACGTTGTCGGCCGACAGTTCCTCCAGCCGCAGGCACGGCGCCGAGAGCGCGCCGGCGAGCCGGTCGGCGAGCCCCAGCCGCACCATCCCGTTCTCGCAGTCGACGACGACCGAGGCCACACCGGCGTCGGCGAGCAGCCCCGCCGAGCGCACCGCGTCGTCGACCGCACGGCGGGCACGTCCGTCCACATTGGACCTCAGTGGGACCGTCGCCTTGCCGTCGGTGAGCAGCACCAGCAGCGGACGGCGGCGCGGGTCGCGCGTGCGCTCGGTACCGATGACCTTGTGCGCCTTGAGCAGTCCGTCGGCCAGCGGCGTGCGCCCGCCGGTGCGCAACCTCCGCATCCGGACCGCAGCGGTGTCCACAGAGGACGTGGGCGGCAGCGCCACCTCAGCGGAGTCGCCGCGGAAGGTCACCACCCCGACCTTGTCCCGGCGCTGGTAGGCGTCGCGCAGCAGGGAGAGCACGGCACCGCTGACTGCCGACATCCGCTCGCGGGCCGCCATCGACCCCGACGCGTCGACCACGAACAGCACCAGGTTGCCTTCCCTGCCCTCGCGGACGGCGTGCCGCACGTCGTGGCCGCGGAGCACCAGCCCGGGACCGCTGCGCCCGCGCGCGGACTGATGCGGCGCCGCGGCGCTCAGCGTCGCGGGCAGGTGGATGCCATGTCCGTCCACTGTGGAAGCGCGTACGGCGCGGCCGGTGCGCGACCGCGAGCGCGAGCGCCTGCCGGGCGCTCCCTCACCGACACCCGGCACTTCCAGCAACCGAGCCCGGAACGCCGCCGCGGGCGGCGCGGGCGGACGCTCCGACGGGGCCTTGCGGCGCGGCTCACCGCCCTCCTCCGGGCTGGCTTGACCGCCACCCGGACCGCCGTCCGGGCCGTCGTCGTCCGGGCCGCCATCGTCGGGGCCGGATGCGCCACCCGGACCGCCTTCATCCGGATCGTCGTCGCCGGACTGCTCGTCCCGCTCGTCGCCGGACTGCTCGTCGCGCTCGTCCTCCGGCGGGTTGTCCGCGTGCTGGGCGGCATCGGAGAGCGCCTGCTGCAACTGCTCCTCCTCCACCCCGGGCTCGTCGAACGGGTCGCGGCGCCTGCGGTGCGGCAGCGCGAGACGGGCGGCGGCCTCGACGTCGGCCTCGGCCACCGACTCAGCGCCGCGCCAGGCCGCGTGCGCCACCGCCGTCCGGGCGAGCACGAGGTCGGCGCGCATGCCGTCGACCTCGAAGGCAGCGCACAGCGCGGAGATCCGCCGCAGCTCGGAGTCCGGCAGCACCACAGAGCCGACCCGTTCCCGGGCGGCGGCGATCCGCTTGGCCAGGTCGGCGTCCTCGTCCTCCCAACGGCGGGCGAACCCAGCCGGGTCGGCCTCGAACGCCAGCCGCCGCCGCACCACCTCGGTCCGCGTCGGCACGTCGCGGGAGGCCGTGACGTGGACCGTGAGGCCGAACCGGTCGAGCAGCTGCGGCCGCAGCTCGCCCTCCTCGGGATTCATCGTGCCGACGAGCAGGAACGAGGCGGCGTGGGCCACCGAGACACCCTCGCGTTCGACATGCGCGCGTCCCATCGCGGCGGCGTCGAGCAGCAGGTCGACGAGGTGGTCGTGCAGCAGGTTCACCTCGTCGACGTAGAGAACGCCGCGGTGGGCGGCCGCGAGCAGACCGGGCTGGTAGGCGCGGACGCCGTCGGTGAGGGCGCGCTCCAGGTCCAACGAGCCGACCAGGCGGTCCTCGGTCGCGCCGACCGGGAGCTCCACCAGCCGCGCGGGGCGGACCGACGAGGCGGTGCCGTCGTGCGGGCCGTCGGGGCACCGCGGGTCGGCGTCCAGCGGTGCGCAGCCGAAGCGGCAGTCCGGCACCACGTCGAGCTCGGGCAGCAGCGCGGCCAGCGCGCGCACGATGGTCGACTTGGCGGTGCCCTTCTCGCCGCGGACCAGGACCCCGCCGATGCGCGGGTGCACCGCGTTGAGCAGCAGGGCCAGCCGCAGGTCGTCGTGTCCGACCACGGCGGAGAACGGGTAGCGCACAGCGGTCATGCGTGCAGTTCCTTCCTCGGGTCTCGGGCGCCCCGGGTGGTGGGAACAAGGGGTGGCAGTGTCCTGACTCCCGGCTCGCCGCGTCCCTCCGGCCTTCCCAGGTCGCCCCGGTGGCTCGCGGGGGAGGTCCGCTCCCCGGTCACAGTGGCGCCGGCCGTGCCGGACTCCAACCGGCTTCCTGACGCACTCCTTGCTTTGACCACCGTGCATCGTCGCAGACCGCGATCACCGGCGAGGGCACGGCGTAACGAGAACCACTACTCCGGCGGATCGCCTCGGCCCGTCAACGGCGCGATGCGCAGGGCATTTCCGGGGCGGTGCATGTCCTGGGCATCGGACACGGCTGCATCAGGGAGTCCGTTCCAAGGCGCTCCCGCGCGCGGGACACCGCTCTTCCCCGAACCCGCCAGGGCTGCTCGGCTCCGCTCCGCCGGTTGCCGCCGCTCGCCACCTGGCCGCCCGCGTCGGGCTCGTCGCAGCCCGATCCGCCGGCACGGCAGCTACGCACCGTCTCCGGCGCGCTCGCCGCTACCTCGCCGCGCCGCCGACCGTCGGGTTCGCGGTGCGAGTGCGCGGGTCGCGTCGCATCTCGATGTGCGGAATCCCGTCCTCCAGGTACTCCTCGCCATCCTCGACGAAGCCGAAGGAGCGGTAGAACTCCAGCGCGTAGGTCTGCGCCGAGAGCACCGCGGGCTCGCGCTGCACCTCGGCGACGGCGGCCCGCATCAGCTTGCGGGCGAGCCCGAGACCGCGCGCGCTCTTGGCGGTGCAGACCCGGCCGATCCGGAAGGTGCCGTCGGGGTCCTCCAGCAACCGCAGGTAGCCGAGCACGTAGCCATCTGCTGAATCGATCCAGAAGTGGCGAGTCGTGGTTTCCAGATCACGACCGTCCAACTCGGGGTAAGGGCACTCCTGCTCGACCACGAAGACGTCAACGCGCAACCGCAGCATCCGGTAGAAGTCTTCGGCATCGAGATCCGCCGTGTAGGCGCGGTGCACAGAGGTCGCAAGAGGCTGAAGGGTCACCCTTACCTGGATATCACAACCGACCCCCGACAACCGCATCCACGAGCACTCGGAGTTGCTAACAACACCCTCCGCAGCGGATGAGTCCGCCGCAGGTCACACGCACCCCGGCTACCGGAAGCGCCAAGCCCGCCGCCTCACGCTCCCGCGATCTCGCCGGCGTAGGTCGCCAGCCGCGTGTAGACACCCGGCTGCTCCGGCCGTCCACAGCCCACGCCGTACGACACGACCCCGACCAGGCGCCCGTTGACCACGTACGGGCCACCCGAGTCACCCCCGCACGCATCCCGCCCGCCCTCGGGCGTGCCCGCGCAGAACATCGACGACCGGTCGAAGCCGGCGTAAGCCCGGCCGCACTCGGCGTCCGGGGTGACAGGCACCTCGACGGAACGCAGCACCGACGACTGCGCCCCCGACTCGGACGTGCGGCCCCAGCCGTAGACCCGGCCGACCGTCCCGGTCTGGTACGGCGCGGTCTCCCCCTGCCCGACGAGCGGGAGGACGCGGTAGTCCACCGGGGTCCGAAGCGTCAGGACCGCGACGTCGTGCCCGCTGGCGAAACCCTGGTACCGCGGGTGGACCCACGCGGCGTCGACGGCACTGACGACCCCCTCCTGCGTCCGCAGGTCGGACCGTCCGAC